>CATOOV010000026.1 GCA_951801955.1 uncultured Lachnospiraceae bacterium | reverse complement strand
ACCCCCGAAAACGGCTTTTAAGCGTCCACAGGCGCGGTATGCGCCCCTTTTTCCTGTCTGTTCCCCGCCGCTCTAAAAAAGTTTGCGTCGATAACTCAAAAAAACACTTGACAAAACGCTTCATGGGTTCATGAGAATGATATTGCTGAATATATGGATACATATAATCCCATTCAGCTACGATATGATTTAAGTTAATGACATTGTGATTTTTCAGTGTTTTCAAAAGTATCGTTATCTAACGTCAGCTTTCAACCGTCCCAGTTTTAAGAGAATGATTGCAGATATAGAAGAAGGGAGGGTAAATTGTGTTATTGTAAAGGATTTATCCAGGTTTGGCCGTGATTATATTGACACAGGGCGTTATCTGGAACGGGTATTCCCAGAATTAGGGGTGCGGTTTATCTCTGTGTCAGACGGGATTGACAGCATACGGCAGGCGTATGACATGCTTTTGCCCATTAAAAATATTTTCAATGAACAGTATGCCAGGGATATTTCAAAAAAAATCCAGGCGACGGTAAAATCAAAACAGAAAGCGGGGGAGTTTATCGGTTCTTTCACCAGTTACGGTTATAAGAAATCTCCTGCAGACAAGAATAAACTTATCATTGACGAATACGCCGCAGAGGTGGTAAGAAAGGTATTCCGCTTATATGTGGGGGGGATGGGAAAAATGAGCATTGCAAAGCTTTTAAATGCAGAAGGAATTCTCTGTCCGTCCGAGTATAAGATGCTAAATGGTTTAAACTACAAAAACTGCAACCGCCTGGAAAGCACTTCTTACTGGACCTATTCCACCATAAACGTCATGCTGAAGAATGAGATGTACCGAGGAAATATGGTACAGGGCAAAAAACATCAGCGGATGGGAAGCAGGCAGAAACGGGTGGACAAAGAAAACTGGATTGTGGTCAAAGGCACCCATGAGCCAATCATTGACCTGGAAACGTGGGAAAAGACACAGAAACTTTTGTTAAAACGTCACAGAGATATGGGCTTGGAGGAAAATAAGAATATTTTTGCCGGATTTATCATATGCGCAGACTGTGGCAGGGCTATGATGAAGAACACCTGGAAACGGGCGGATGGTAGCAGGACATATACTTTTTACTGTGGGACATATAAGCGTCATGGAAAAGGGTACTGTACGCCGCACACACTGCCGCTCCATGTCCTGGAAGAGATTGTGCTGAATGATTTGAGGGCAATCATTCAGAATGTCAATGATTTAAAAAAGCTGGTAGAGAATCAGTCTTTCCCTTATCCGAAAGCAGAAGAAATCGCCAGGAAAGAGCTTGTCAGGGTAAAAGCTGAATTAGAGCGGGCGCTGAAATTAAAGAAATCGGTCTATGAAGATTATAAAGAGGGGATGATTTCAAAAGAAGAATTTTTTACTTACCGTGAAG
Organism: uncultured Lachnospiraceae bacterium; assembly: GCA_951801955.1. Taxonomy (GTDB): domain Bacteria; phylum Bacillota; class Clostridia; order Lachnospirales; family Lachnospiraceae; genus Petralouisia. The sequence goes on along the minus strand of CATOOV010000026.1, from coordinate 39,542 downwards.
ATTACCTGAAAAAAGAAGAGCTTTATAAAAAACAGACAGAAATATTGGAAGAAAAAGTGAAAGAAAGCGTTAAGGAGGATGTATTTCAGACGCCGTGGCTGAAAAGGCTGCTGGAAATGAGAGACATTGAAAAACTGGACAGAGATATGATTGTAGAGATGATAGACCAGATTGTTGTGTATGAGAACCGCAAAATTAAAATCAGATACAATTTTGGAAATGAATTGGAACATTTGTTTTCTAATGTATATCAGGAAAGTAAAGTGGTTTAAATATAGCACATATGAAAATCCCCAAAACAAGGGATTTTGAGAAGAACAAGGAATATTTGCGCATATAACATCCGGCACATGGCGGTTACGATAATGGGGCGTCTTACCAGGGAAGAAAGGAAAAAGATGATACGCTTCGCGTAACCCTTGCTGTAGGACAAAGACTAAAAGACGCAGGGTATAATGTATTATATACAAGGACTACAGACAGATACGATTCCCCCTTTGAAAAAGCACAGATTGCTAATCGCAGCGGTGCAGATTATTTTATTTCCTTTCATAGAAATTCTGGAATTAATCCAAATACTTACAGTGGAACCCAGGCGCTGGTATATGCAGCGGACACAGAGGCAGAGCGTCTGGGGGAAGCCATCAATCAGCAATTAGTGGATTTTGGATTTAAGGATCTTGGGGTAGTTGAGCGCCCTGGGCTTGTCGTACTTAGAAGGACACAGATGCCGGCGGTTTTGATGGAACTTGGATTTATCAATAATACGATGGATAACCAAATGTTTGACCAACGTTTTGACGAGATGGTAGATTCCATAGTGGCTGGCGTAGAGCAGGCAATCCCTTTGGAAAGTTTATCGAATAGATATGGAGTACAAGTGGGGCTGTTTCGCCATGAGTCCAATGCACAATACCTGAAAGAACAGTTGGAAAGCCAAGGATATTTTGTCACTATCCGCTGGGATGATCCATATTATGCTGTGATTATAGGGAGGGAAACAACCCTGGAAGATGCAAAAGCACTTCAGGACCAGCTTCGGCAAGATGGTTATGACACACTGATTGTAAGGCTGTAAAACAGGCGGTACTGCAAGCCAGCCAAGATACTTAAGTGGTGCCGCACTAAGGAAAAACAGAGGTATGACAGTAATACTATATTATGAAATTTTTATAAAATAAAAGAAAAAGGTTTACAATTATGGAAAAATTTTGTATGATAAACACATCTTTTGTTGAATGTAGCCATCAGACTGCGAATGAAATCTGCAAGAATCTGTAAAATTATCCCAAAGAGAAAATGAATAGAATTAACTTTACTGTTTCAATTGAAAGAATCGAAATGTATTGATTTCCCTTCAGTAAAGGAGAGATATCAATGAAAATAGCATTTTGGAGCGAGCAAAAAGGAGCAGGAACCACGTTTAATTTGGCAGTGACAGCATGTGCCTCTGTGTTGCTGCATCCCATATCTGTCGCAATTGTTCCCGGCGGATACCATGATGAGCAGTTGGAAAGAAAATTTTTTAAAACGGTGGGGGGTTCCCTTTTTGGTGGAGAGCCGTATGCGGGTCAGGAATCATTTCTGGCAGCAGAATCCCAGGAGTATTTTTTTAAAAGCGGGCTGGAATGCCTGTTGTGGAAGGAGTCCAGGGAAGAACTCACAGAAAGGGTAGTAAAAGCAAATATGCGCCAAGTGGTAAAGGATAGGCTGTATTGTCTGCCGGCAAGTGCAAGGTCAGAACAGGAGTGGTGGCACGAGGATCACATGTTTCTGCGTATGAGACGGGTGATAGAAGCAGTAGAGACGTACTTTGACGTAGTATTTATTGATTGCGGGTGCCGGCAGGAAGATTATGCCAGGAATGTTTTGAGAGAGTCAGATATCTGTGTTTTGAATATGGATCAGGAGAAGGAATCGATCAGTGAATTTTACCAGAATCCACCTCAATTTCGTGGAAAGACATTTATTTTGTTAGGAAATTATTTTGAAGATGGGCTGTATAACCGTAAAAATTTACAGCGGCTTTATCGGATAGAAGAGAACATGCTGGGCGCCATGCCATATAATCCGCAGTTACAGGCGGCATGTCAGATTGGGAAGCTTAAGAACGGCTTGGAATGTTATGTCGGCGATCACATAAAAGGAAAAAACGTAACATTTGAAAAAGAACTGGTCAGGACTACGAATTTAATTTTAAAATTGGCAGGAGTGGTTTCCTGAATGGAGCTGGCCTGGAGGATGGATGTAATTTTCAGGTTCACAGGAGTGGTTTCTTGAAAGAAGCTGACCTGGAGGATGGATGTAATTTTCAGGTTGGCAGGAGTAGTTTCCACAAAAGAATGTTTCTATTTTGGGCAAAGTGCCGATGCCGGCAGGCAGATTTACAGTATCTGCCTGCCGACGCTGGCACGCGCCACCATAAAAAGCGATTGGGATTTGTAATACATAATCCGAACTTTTTTGCCAAATATGCCAGTCAGCTTAAGGTTAGCATGTCTCCGGTTCAGGATAAGCCTGTCCAAAGGTTTCTACAGTAACTTTTTTTAATACTTGTGCTTGTAAAGGACAGTCGGCGTAATCAGTGGCAGTTTCTGCAATTTTGTTTACAGTGTCCATTCCCTCAATGATTTTTCCAAAAGCAGCATAAGCGCCGTCTAAATGGGGCGAATCTTTGTGCATGATGAAGAATTGGGAACCAGCAGAATCAGGTGCCATGGTGCGTGCCATGGAGAGTACGCCGGCATGGTGTTTTAAATCATTGGGAAACCCATTCTGTGAGAATTCTCCATGGATGCTGTAGCCAGGTCCTCCTGTTCCAGTGCCTTCGGGACATCCGCCCTGAATCATAAAACCTTGGATCACCCGGTGAAAGCAAAGACCATCATAATACCCTTTGTTGATAAGGCTGATAAAATTATTTACGGTGTTTGGTGCAATTTCTGGATAAAGTTCTGCTTTCATGACAGAGCCGTTTTCCATTTCAAATGTAACAACTGGATTTTGTTCCATATTCATTTACCTCTTTTCTATTCAAGAATTGCTTTTGCGAGACTTGCCGCAGGATTTGAGCCAGCTTTTGCTGGTGTCTAACTTTCCAAACCCTCTTAATCTCTTCACATAGAGTACCTCAGATGAAGAACCTTGTTCTTCTATGGATACGAATTTGTTGCACACCGCCTATCGTGGCAGGAGTGATCTCTCATCTAAACTACCCAAATTGTCAGCTTTTTTATTATACCGTGAATCAAAGAATTCGTAAAGGGCAAATACTGTCGACACAAATTGAGTATATTCTCAGGAAAGCAATGATATTCTTTTAGAAAAATTTTACTTTATCGATGTGCCATCGATTTACGAAAGGGGAACTATCACTAATGGCAGATAAAATATTTGAAAACAATCAGGTTACTATTACAGGAGAAATTGTATCGGATTTCCAGTACAGCCATGAAGTATTTGGAGAAGGCTTTTATATGGTAGAGGTATCTGTAAACCGCTTAAGCAACTTTGCAGACATTATACCAATGATGATTTCTGAGCGTTTGATTGATACACAACGCAGTTTTGTAGGGCAGTACATTCGGGTAGACGGGCAGTTTCGTTCCTACAACCGACATGAAGAAAAAAAGAATCGATTGGTATTATCGGTTTTTGTACGAGAATTGGAATTTGTAGATGAGATTCCAGAAGGAGAAAAAAGTAATCAGATTTTTCTAGATGGCTACATATGCAAAGAGCCGATTTACCGAAAGACACCTTTGGGACGAGAGATAGCAGATCTTTTGATTGCTGTCAACCGGTCTTATGGCAAGTCCGATTACATACCATGCATCTGTTGGGGAAGAAATGCAAGGTATGCTTCCAGTTTTGAGATTGGTGGCCATGTACAGGTTTATGGAAGGATTCAGAGCAGAGAGTATGTGAAAAAAATTTCTGAGACGGAAGTTGAACATAGGGTGGCATATGAGGTATCTGTAAGTAAAGTAGAATATTTAGAATAGTAGAGAAATTGTTATACCTAATGACACGCCGAATGTATCATGGGGTGCCTTTGGGTGTACCTAATGACACGCTGAATGGTATCATTTATGCCATGTCAGCAAATGTTAATTCAAATTCCATGCCAGGATCCGCGGGAGCCATTCTTGAATAAACAAAAATTTGCATTTTCCGAGAGTTTGTGGTATTTTAAGAGAAGGTTTTGATTAAAGGGTTACTGTTCAAAGAAGGAATAGTGACAGGAAAGGAAAACAGCATGTGTAAGGAAAAGGTTACTGTTTATTGCGGAGATATAACGTGTAAGACAACAGCAGCGCTTGGATATGCAATACAGTCTGCTAGCCAGGGGGAAAATGTCATCATTATCCAGTTTCTGAAAGGGAAAAAGGAAGAAGAGATGGAGTTTTTGCGCAGGCTGGAGCCAGAAGTGCGGTTTTTCAGTTTTGCAAGGTCAGAAAAGAACTTTTCGGAATTGCCTGAGGAAGAACAGCAGGAAGAGAAAATGAATATCAGGAATGGATTCAATTTTGCCAGGAAAGTACTTGTGACAGGGGAATGCAGTTTGTTAATCCTAGATGGATTTCTGGGACTTTTTGACAACCAGATGGTTTCAAAAGAAGATCTGGAGTCTTTAATGAAGGCAAAGTCTGAAGATACACAAATTGTGTTTACTGGCAAAGTGATGAATGACATGGTAGGCAAATATGTTGAAAAGATTTATGACATTAAGGAAATGTAATCATTTTCTAGGATTCGATTTTTTACCTGCGGCGTCTGTCACATACTGTGACAGGTAAAGAGTGCAGAATTTCAAGATCATAGTTGACTTTATCAATGGAAAATGCTATATTAGACCTAGTAAAAAAGTATTTGATAGAGGTTGCGTGATTCATAAGTAGCTTATCAGATGTGGCAGGCACAGGAGATGATAATTGAAAGGGAAGCGCGCCGAAAGAACCTGTTTCCTGTGGAGAGGTTCTTGGGCATAGGGTGAATAATTCTATGACTGTCATCTGGAATGGATGGGGCGCTATCTTAGATTGCAAAGCAGAGGATTATCTGTCTGTAGTCAGAATTTTAAGCCGGCGCATTCGCCGGCTCTTTTTCATCTTATAGGAAATTTCGTAAAATTTCCTAATAAGAGAAAAGCCCTTTGGGCAGGATGCGCACGCGCACAAGAGGAAGATGTCACTTCGTGGCTGTGCGCAGCGCGACAAAGTGTGCAGACCCGTTCCCCCAAGAATGGGGGTAAGAGGGGTGGGGTGGGCTTATCCACTTTGTTCTATCATAGGAAACTGCTTGCATTTCCTATGATAAAAAAACAATGATGCGCACGCGCACAAGGGGAAGATGTCACTGCGTGACTGTGCGCGGCGCGGAAACAAAAGACGTGTTAGTAAAAGTAATTGTTCGCGAGGGTGCATGAAACGCATTTTTGTTCTATTAAGGAGGAAATCGTATGGCGCTTTTTAAAGGAGCAGGTGTTGCGTTGGTGACACCAATGAAAGAGAATCTGGAAGTTGATTATGATAAATTGGCAGAACTTTTGGAAGACCAGATCAAAAATGAAACAGATAGCATTATTATTACAGGTACCACGGGGGAAGCCTCTACGCTTAGTGAACAGGAGCATCTGGAGGTAATCCGGGCGGCGGTTTCTATTGTTAATAAGAGGATTCCAGTGATTGCAGGAACAGGCTCAAATTGTACCAAGACAGCCGTCGACCTGTCACGTCAAGCACAGGAAGCTGGCGCAGATGGTCTTTTGGTGGTAACGCCTTACTATAATAAGGCAACCCAGAAAGGGCTAATCAGCCATTATACACAGATTGCCAAAAATGTAGATATTCCCATTATTTTATACAACGTACCTGGCAGGACCGGATGCAAGATTGCAGCAGATACGGCTGCAGTCCTGGCGCGGGATGTGGAAAATATTGTGGGAATGAAAGATGCAGTAGGGGATATTTCCTATACATTGAGGCTGATGGAGCAGACACAGGGAGAATTTGAATTGTATTCTGGCGAAGATGGCCAGGTGATTCCACTTCTTGCCTGCGGCGGAATCGGCGTCATTTCGGTACTCTCCAATGTTGCGCCGAAATTTATGCATGATATGGTGATGAATTATCTGAATGGGGACCAGCAGGAGGCTTTAAAAATGCAGTTGAAAGCAATTCCTATGGTGGATGCATTGTTTAGCGAGGTGAATCCTATTCCTGTGAAGGCAGCGATGAATTTACAGGGCTGGAAGGTAGGTTCCCTGCGTGCTCCTCTCAGTGATATGGAACCGCAAAATTCAGAAAAATTGGAAAAAGCTATGAGGGATTTTGGAATTTTGTGATGAAGCTGCTATTGTGGAAGGGTTCGTGTATCAATATGAAGCAGGAATTGTATCGTGTTCAATTTGCTGCATGGTATTTTCTAACTGTTGTTGTGTGCCAGCGATACACGTTTTGCATGGACCAGTATGGACGTAGGGGCGAAAATGCTGCCCCGCCCCTTGGGGCGGACTTTCGAAAAACAAGCTAAGTCATGCCCCGTAGCTTGTTGCGGGGTATTTGACTAGACCGTTATATGAAATAAAAATTTGCACAGCAGTCACTGATATGGAAATAGAAGGGGAATTGGACTTGTATGATTCAAAACGTCAGTTGGCTTGCTGTGCAATTTGGCTATTTTATATTGTAACAAAAGAACTTTAGAGTTCTGAAATAGGAGGAATATTGGGATGATTCGAATGATTATGCATGGATGTAATGGAAAAATGGGACAAGTAATTTCAAATATTTGTAAAGAGGACCACGAAATCGAGATAGTGGCAGGAATTGATCCATATACTGGAGTGGAAAATGATTATCCTGTATTTGCAAGTATTGCAGATTGCAACATAGTTGCTGATGTTGTGGTAGACTTTGCGGCAGCGCCGGCAGTGGATGCGCTGTTGGATTACTGTGTTTCCGAAAAACTGCCAATTGTACTTTGTACAACTGGTTTGACAGAGGTGCAGCTTGCAAGGGTAGAAGAGGTAAGCAGGGAAATTCCAGTCTTAAAATCTGCAAATATGTCCCTTGGGATTAATATGCTGATGGATATTTTGAAAAAAGCTGCAAATATCTTGGCGCCAGCAGGCTTCGATATCGAAATTGTGGAAAAACATCACAATCAGAAGGTGGATGCCCCCAGCGGAACGGCGCTTGCCCTGGCAGATTCTATCAATGAGGCTTTGGAAAATGCTTATGCCTACCAATATGACAGGACAAAGGACAGAAAGAAGCGTGAGAAATATGAGATTGGGATTCAGGCAGTGCGCGGCGGCAGCATTGTTGGTGAGCACGAGGTGATTTTTGCTGGAATGGATGAAGTCATAGAGTTTAAGCATACGGCATATTCCAAGGCGGTTTTTGGGAAGGGCGCAGTGGAAGCGGCAAAATTTTTGGCAGGCAGATCTGCAGGCAGGTATGAGATGAGTGATGTAATTGCAGCAAGGTAAATTTGAAAAAGAAGGGGTTGTCGCAAAACGAGAAGTTTCTACAACATATAGTACAGATGCGATGTTTTACTATATGTTGTAGAATCCCTGCATTTTGCAACATTCCCTTCTTTTATATTCGTAAAGTTTTCTGTATATTCCTAATATAGAAAATATTCTGTGTATTCGTGTAAAAAGGAAATAATCGTTGAAAATTAGATGATTACCCCTGTGTAAAACGTGACAGGAACTGCCTGGTACGTTCTTCTTTTGGGTGTTCAAATACTTCCATTGGTTTTCCCTGCTCTAAAATATGTCCGTCATCCATAAAAATCACATGGTTTGCCACATCCCTGGCAAATGCCATTTCATGGGTGACAATTACCATGGTAGTGTTTTGTTCCGCCAGTTCTTTCATTACTTTGAGAACTTCCCCGGTCAGCTCTGGATCCAGGGCTGAAGTGGGTTCGTCAAAACACAGGATATCAGGTGAGAGTGCAAGCGCCCGTGCGATTGCCACACGCTGGCATTGTCCGCCAGAGAGCTGGTGAGGATAATTATTGATACGGTCACTGAGACCCATTTGATCTAACAGAGCTTTTGCCTGTGTCTCGATCTCAGTATGGATACGTTTTTTTTCCGCTTTATAATTTGGCTGTTCCTTGGCAAGAAGTTCCTTGGCAAGCATAACATTTTGCAGTGCCGTATACTGAGGGAACAAATTGAAAGACTGGAAAACCAGACCAAAATGAAGACGTTTTTTTCGGATTTCGGATTCCTGTTGTGTGGCAGGGTTATCAGCGTCAAACAACGTTTCTCCATTTACACGGATTATGCCTTTGTCTGGACGTTCCAAGAAATTCAGGCATCTTAAAAGGGTTGTTTTCCCACTTCCTGAAGAACCAATAATGGAGACTACTTGTCCTTGTTCCAAAGAAAAGCTGATGTCTTTTAAAACTTCTGTGTGACCAAAATATTTGCGAATATGTTCTACTTCTAAGATCGGCATGTTTCTCTCCTCCTTTACTTAAAATAATCCAATTTTTTCTCCAGACGTCCAAGGAGAATGGTCAAGATACCATTACAGATTAGATAGTAAATGGCAGTGAAAAATAACGGCCAGATAGCGCCGGAAATTCCCTGGGAACCTTTCATAAATGCCTGGCCTGCCCAGATAATTTCCTGCAGTGCAATAATGCGCGCAAGGGATGTATCTTTTACTAGGGTAATGATTTCGTTGGACATGGGAGGGACAATACGTTTAATCATCTGGAGCAAGGTAATTTTTACAAAAATTTGTCCTTTTGTCATTCCTAAAACCAGTCCAGCTTCTTCCTGTCCTACAGGTACTCCCTGAATACCGCCCCGGTAGATTTCAGAGAAATAACAGGCATAGTTTAAAATAAAGGATACGGAAGCGGCAACGAACCGACCCGTCTCACCGCCGCCCCAGATTGGATTATGTAATACAAGCCCAGGAAAATAATAAATGATTAAAAGCTGAATCATAAGGGGGGTTCCTCTGATAATCCAGACAATCATTTTGGTAAAATAGCTTAAGGGTTTGAAATGGGACATGGATCCAAAGGCGATTAAAAGCCCAAGAGGAAAAGCGCCGATAAGTGTCACAAAAAAAAGTTTTAATGTCTGTAAAAAGCCAACATTCAAGGCTTTCAGAACAATGGGGAGTTGTTCTAGAATCTGTTCCATGGATATTCCTGCTTTCTTAGAATGATATATTTATCCTAAAACAAAAGTGCGTTTGAGGAATCATAGCGACCGATTACTGTTGCTCACGCATCTTTTGTTCCGCGCCGGGCACAATTGCAAAGCAATAGATTCCCATAGTGCCCGTGTGCATGTTCGTTTTCTCCTATAGGAAATTTCCTATAGGAGAAAAATAGAGGGCGGAACTTTCCGCTCTCTATCCAAAAAGTATAGTGGCTGGGAGCTACTGTTTAATGACAGCAGCCTGGACTCCATAAGTCTCTGCACATTTCTGCATACTCTCATCTGCATAGCTTGCAGCAAAGAAATCATTTAGTGCGGATACAAGGTCAGAGCCTTTGCGGAAACCCACACCATATTCTTCATTGTTTAATCCAACCGTGTAGGTCAGGTCTGTATAGCTTGTGCCTTCCCCCACCATAGCAGCAGCCATAAGGGAGTCAATGACTGCTGCGTCAGAGGTTCCGGCGGCAACTTCCATCAGGGCATCTGCCTGGGCTTTTACAGCAGTGTATTTGAGTCCAAGGGTACTCACCTGTTCTTCTCCGGCGCTTCCTGCCTCTACGGCGAAGGATAAGTCGGACAGGCTGTCTTTATCTTGATATTTATCAGCTTTATCAGAGGGAACAATTACAATCTGGGCGTTGTTGCAGTATGCATTGGAACATGCCATAGAACTCGTTACTTCATCAGTAAGAGTCATTCCATTCCATACACAGTCAATCGTTTTGCCGTCCAATTCCATAATTTTATTGTCCCAGTCAATTTCCACAAATTCTGCTTTTACTCCTAGGCTTTTGGCAAATGCTTTTGCCATATCTGCGTCAAATCCAATCCATTCCCCATTGTCGTCTTTGTAATCCATAGGGGCAAAATCAGTAATTCCGATTACTAAGGTTCCTTTTTCCTTCACATAAGCCACATCACTGTCTTTGGATGATTTGTCAGAAGAGGCGCTGCCGGATGTTTTTTCTGTTTCTTTGGCGTCGCCGCAGCCAACCAAAGAGAATGCCAGAAGAATGGTCAGCATAAGTACAAGTATCTTTTTCATAAATAGGTCTCCCTTTCTTTCATAAGTAAATTAAATCGTTACGTCAATATACTAACAAGTTAGTATGTTAAAGTCAAGGGTTTCTAATGTTTTCTCATGGAAATCTGTTTTCCATTTTTAGCATTTATACAGGATTATGCCCTATGCTACAAACGATACCCAAGTGCCGCCCATGATACCATTCCGCGTGTCGTAAGGTATAAGAAAGTGATTGGAGAATGCAAAAATCTGCCTATTTCCATCTACTGAAGATTTATGGTAAAATAGTAGAAGGAATCAAGCGATAAGGAATGCGAAAGAAAGATAGGAGAACCTGGTTTATGTATGAATTGAATGATCCTGTGTTGCTTCAACAATGTGCTAGAATAAAGGCAATGATTGGGAAAGTGGCACAGAACCCTGAGTATCAGGAGAATTACTATGCCAAACTTTACCATCACTGGAAGCTCAGTCCTCCCATGCAGATGTGGGAGATTGAAGAATTTGAGAATAAGGCTGGTATTCAATTACCAATAGAGTATGTCTATTATCTGACACAAGTGGGGCGCGGCGGAGCAGCTCCTGGAACCTTTTTTGTGGATTTTGACGCCAAGAAAAAGATTGGTCCAGAACTTAGCATGGTATCAGAGCAGTTAAGTTGTGAATGGACAGAGGAGGAATGGAAAGAGTTGTATGAAGGACATAGTGTTCCAGAGGATGGGACAATTTGTCTATGTGCAATGGATCTTACTTTTGAAGCATATTTGATTGTAACTGGTCCAATGCGCGGGCGGGTGGTCTATCTGGACTATGATGGTGATTGTGCCCCTATGTGGCCCAAAGGCAGCCCAGATTTTCTGACTTGGTGTGAAAATTTTTATTCAGAGCTGCTTGCAGGTTACGATATCAAGCCTACATGGAAGTTTATGTGGCAGGAACCAGGAGATGACAATGCATTGATTTGCGCATTCCAGAATGCGGAGGATATAGAATATCAGAAAGAGGTTTTATACAGTTTCTGTAAATTTAAGGAGCTTTCCCAAAAGGCACGGCAGTTTTTGGAGGACGTTGACGAACCGCACTTGCGGGAGGAAGCAGCAAAAGTTTTGCAGGAATTTTAGGTGTAGATTTGATTTGCCTGTGTGGAGGAATCATCTAAGTGGATTGAGAAGGGGGTTAAGAATGGGTTAGAAAAGTTATGCCCCAAGGGCGTCTTATCATGCCATTCGCCATATCATAAGGGATATCCAAGCGCACCTAATTATGCCATTCGCCATGTCATAAGGGATACCCAAGCGCACCTAATTATGCCATTCGCCATGTCATAAGGTATGGAGTGAGAATAAAATTGGAGGGTTAGGATGGAGCAATTATTTATCACAAACTTGAAAATCAAAAAAGTAAGGCATTTAAAGGAGGTTTCCATTCCGCTATCAGAAAAACAAATCAAACACTTGATTTTAACAGGGAAGAATGGCAGCGGAAAGACAAGTGTAGTGGAGGCTCTGGCAGGTTATCTAGAGAATGCATTTACGGATAAATGTTTTATATCAAAACAAGAAAAAAATTTAAACGGTATTATGAACTTATAAAAAAGGAAGCGTTGTCAGATGATGAAATAAATGAGATCGCAGAATTAGAAATGTATTTGGATGAGATTCCTGATTATCTTGCATTTGGAATTGCTACAGAGTATCAAAAATTGAAATTGGAATTTCTAAATCGGGAGGATATTGATGGTTAAAGTAGAACGATGTGGCATTGGATGATACTTTGGGTTAAGGGGCTCAAAACGATCGAAGGCAATATTGCGTATGTTGTTATATTATAATATAATGTATCAAACGTGAGATAAATTCCCTGATATTTAACCGCTGGCGTGATACAAAGCGATTCTCAGGGGACAGTACAAAAGACAGGAGGGCATGATGCTTGGAAAAACACATATGGCAGTTGGCATAGCTGCAACATTAACAATTACAAAACCACAGACCATTCCAGAAATTATATTAGCTGCAGGAACAGGGGCAGTAGGCGCATTGATTAGCGACATTGATATTGAGACCTCAGAATCCCATAAGAATGCAAATAAAATTACATTACTTGCTGTTGCATCCCTTTGCATGGTATGTTTCCTTGATTTTTACCATAATGCGGGCATTATTCGGCAAATTTTGACCAGCAAAAACTTACTGCGGGTTACTTTGGGAGCTTTGGTTTTTATAGCCACTTGCACATTCGGGAAAGAACAGCCCCATCGCTCCTTTATGCATTCTTTTCTTGCCCTTGGTATTTTAAGTTTTGCAGTGGGAATGATCACGCCTGTTCTTGTGCCATATTTTGCAGTTGGATTTTTATCCCATCTTGCGATGGATATTCTTAACAAGAAAAAAGTCAGGCTTTTTTTTCCATTAAAGGGAGGATTCTGTTTGGGATTTTTTCACGCCCAGGGATTTGTGAATTCGGCATTGTTTGTAGTTGGATGTGTAGTTTCGATTGTGGAGACAGCAGTCTTGGGATTTTTTCGTTAAGAAAGATGCTTGCCGGTTTTAAAAATTTATACTTAGAGGGCACACGATGATACCATTTAGCGTGTGATAAGGGATTTGTTTTTTAGTTTTCAGCAGCCAAAATCAAAGAACTGGACACTGAAATAAGTGATGAAACCGAATTGTAAGAATAGGAGGAAATTATTATGTATTGGAATTGGCAGAATTTTTGGAATTATTATGCAGCAGCTACGAAAAACCGTAACGCAGCAAAGGTGGATATTATGAAGCGTTCTTTTGATGCAGGATGGTTCAACTTTAATAACCAACATAATACCATTCATGAAGTGATGTATGGTCCATTGTTTACAAAGTACTGTAAGGCAGCGAAAGTACAGATGATGTCCAATGGTTTGACTTCTGCAATGGCGGACGGCGTAATCAAACAGTTAAAAAAATATGTAAAAGAGACAAAATAAATTTGGAGGAAAAAAGATGAAATTCGAGAATTATGGGGTTTCCATAGATATGGAGCAGTGTTCAGCGAGTATTTACGGCAATCTTATTCAGGAGAGCCGTCCGACAGCGTTGTATGTTTCCTGCCTGAAAAATATTTTGGAAACTTATCCAAAACTTTTGGGAGAACGCGAGGCATTGTTTACCGTTGACGCAGAACGGGCGGCAAAGTATGCTGGCTCTACAAAAACGATCCAAATTCATGGGGAAACGGTCTATATCAATACTGGATTTAATACACAAACAAAATTAAAGAATTTGGAAAAGGTTGCGGCGCTTGCAGACGGGTTTGACACAGGAATTAGGGAAAAAGGGCAAGTTCGTGAAAATATAGGAAACCCTATACATCGAGAGCCAATCCAGCAGGAAAATAGAAAAAAACCGATAAATCCAGGGATATTCCAACAGGAAGAAGGAAGAAAGCCAGTAAATCCAGAGCCGTCCCAGCAGGATAATAGAAAATTGGAAAACCAAGCAGTATTTTCTGATAAGGAGATGATAGAGGCTTATCTGGATTTGATGAATATGGAACTGGAGGAATATGTATATGGGGATGGGCGCTTGGAGAAATACATAAAATCCATGCCAAAGGAATGGCAGGAAGTATTCATTCCCGAATCAGATTCTAGGAGTATGGTCATGCTTTCCCACCAATTGGAACATATTTTAGGATATTACATTGGAAGTGAGGAGATCTGTGCAGCCCTTTCCTTCCATTGTTGTTATTGGTTAAATAAAGGAGGTAAAAGGGAGTTGGTAAACCGCGTCATAACAAAGGTGCCAAAGATGCTGGAAACTTTGCAAATTATGGCAGGAAAAGGTTTTGTAAAGGCAGAGTTTTATCATGCAGTTTGGCGGTATGGAGCGGGATTGATAATCTGGGATAAACAAGGGTGGCAGATGATAAAACCAGATTCGGTAAAATTAATGGCATCCTGTTTGAAGATTCAGAAAAAGGCGCCTGCATTAGTTATTGAGACAATGTATACAGCCCTTTTGAATAGTTTTGACCAAAGTGAAATATCTATGAGTGAAACCACAGAACAACAACATAAAATGCTGCAGACTGTTATTGAGGGACATGTGTTGTCTTCTTACCTGTGCCATTCTGCGGGAAATTACTGGAACCGTCCTATGGTATATAGTATTGATGAAAGAAAATACAATCCATTTGGCTTATTTCAGATCATCGAGAAGAACCATAAAGTTTACTATTTGGAAGGAAAACAAACCCCACATTCTTATTCTGGGCAATTGTATTGTATCCATGAATTGGATTTAAACACAGGGGTTGATAAGGTAATACTGAAAATTGAGGACGATAGTTGTGGGTGGCGGGGATTTCCTGATATTTCTGGCAGTTATCGCCGTGTCTGTCACACAAGGTTTCCAATGTTTAGTTTGTTTGGGCAGTGCATCTATTATACTTCCAATGACACAATATATAGAGCGAATCTTCAAGAAAAGAAAATTTATAAATTAAAAAATAGCATTGGAAAAAACAAAATTTATGCTGCCCCAATAAAACTGCAGAAAGGTTTTATTTATATTGGAAAATCTTCTGAATATGTATTGTACTATTATACTGACAATGAAAACATAAAAATAAGCGTATGTAATGAAATCCTTGCTTACAATGAGCGGGAAGTATACTTTACCAAAGGAAAAAAGAATACCCTTATGGTGTTTGATTCCAATGATATGCAGACAAGGAAAATCAGCGAGGTTTACCAAAATATAGAAAAAAAACAAATTATTTTTGTTGATGCAGGAAAAGAGATCGCTTATTATTTGGAAGATTCAAATGCTGTTTTGGGGGACAGCCGATTACTGGGAATCAATAAACAGGGGAATTTGGTGGATATCTGGGAAAAGCCTAAGTTATTATCCCAGTTAAAGAGAGTTGCCAAATTAGATGAGGGATATACATACCACTCCATAGCATTTGATGGGAAACATTTGATTTTTGCAACAAATGGGAGGTTTCGCTTAAATTATAATGGGCAAGAATTGCGAGAAAAGGATTTTGGCCCTATGTTTTTCTCGTTTGACCGTGCGGGAAATGCCGAGACAATTTTACAGAATCATCCATCGATAGATCGGATCGGCGGACCCTTCTGTATTACGGAACATAGTATTACATCGCTTGTTCATGATAATCGGACGAGAGATCCCGAATACTCTTTGGGCATATTCCCATTTTGCAATGGTAAAAATAATGGAATGTCTGAGATATCTGTAATTGCAAAAGAGATTAGATAAGGTGCGAGGTACGATTATGGGGAAAAGTAAAAAACCAGAGAGTTCGCGGCTGAACCTGTTTTATATTTTACAGGTGTTGGCTAAGGAGACGGATGAAAGGCATCCAATGTCTGTGGCACAGATTAGGGACAAGGTAAACCAGGAATTTGCTTATCTGTCTTCCACAGATTCGGCAGTCAGTTTAGATACGGTGAAGCGTACCTTGGAAGAATTGACAGATAAGATATTTCCAGATGGGATGGATGATGAAGAAATGGCATTCCGTTATGGGTATTGTATTTTTTGTGTTATGAAAAAGGACGCAAGGTATGTGTCTTATCATGTGGAGGAAGGAAAACAGGCGCCGAAAAAATTTTATTATTATGAAAATAATTTAAAAATGGCAGAAGTGCTTACATTGAAAGATGCAGTGGAGACTTACAGTTATTTTAGTGAAGCAGATATTACAGACATTATACGAAAACTTGTAAGGTTGAAACCTAAGTCTTTTCCAAACAACAGGTATTACGATGTTGCAAGGGAGGAACGGGATAAGGATTCGCTGCTTCTTTTAAACATTGAGGATTTAAATCGGATTATCCAGAATCAGAATTGTGCAAAGGTTACTTATTGTTCTTATAATATGGAAAAAAGATTGGTTCCGCGCCCAGGTTATCCCAAGGTGATCGAACCTGTCCATTTGATGTGGAGTAATGGCTACTATTACCTTCTGGCATACAATGCAAAATATCAAAATATTGTAAGTATGCGCATAGACAGGATTACAGATATTGAGGAGGTAGAGGTTAAAAATACACATTTGATGGAAAATTTTAATCCCGTACAGTTCCGCTATGAGCACCCTGTAATGTTTGGCGGAAAAAAAGAGGCGGTGGTACTGTTGTGCCGTGATACGGGAAAAAATTATATTATGAATACGATTATGGATGTCTTTGGAAAAAATGCAAGAGTAACACCTGCCTCGGATGAGCTGTTGGAAAAATATTTGCACCACGACAGAGCATATTTTAAGGAACAGGGAATTACCTGGCTGAAAGTTGCACTGGAATCTGCTGTTGGAGGGGTGGAATTGTGGGCGACACAATATTGTAATGATTGCCTGATTGTTTCACCGCAGGAATCCCATGACAGGGTAAAAATGCGCTTAGGCATAGGAATAAAAAATTATGGTTAGACTGTGACAATCTGAAATTTCATAGTACAGCCATGTCAGCATAGTTGCTATATAAACCATTTCCATGGGATTCAAGACTCACAACTAAGCTCATTTCATAACGAAAGTCACGAATATTCTGTGTCAGATTATAAATAATGCAATATTGCGTACCTTCATCTGGTAGTATGTTTGTAAAGAGAACAACGGTATAAAAGTTATGAAAATTTAAATAACATACGACAGATGGAGGTTTTATTATGAAAAAAACTTTATCCCTTTTGAAACCGTATTTGCATACAACTATGTAAGACAACCAGGTAAAGGAAAAAGTTACATATTTGAAGATTCGGCTTCTGTGGATGGAAAATCCCTGAAAGCAGACATAAAGAAAGCAGATTGACTACGAATGGGACAGAGAACTCAATATAACAGAAAAGTATCTTCCCCAATGGGAAGAGAGTGCCCGAATGGTTCCAGTGATTGAGGAAAGCAGCCTGAAACAAAGTTTAGGGGGACAGAACGACCCCTTTGCAATGGGCGGGATGTTTATGCAGGGAAACCAGAATGTATATTCTTATCATCCATACTGGATGGAATGTACAAAACATTCCGTTTGTATTGTCTGTAACTCAAGTGGGAACAGTGGATTTTTATTTTCGGATTTTGACCATTATCAGGAAGATAAGGTTCTTTGCGATGGTTTTAGTCATTTTGAGAATAATGATAAAGTATATATCATTGTTTTGAAAGAGAAACTAATGTGGCAGGATGCAGAAGAGGATGACAGGGCAGGCAGCGGGATATGGGAGGATTCTTCTAGGAAAAAATGGAATGGGATCGTTCTGGATTTTTCGATGGATGAGGTTCGTGTAAAGTTAGAAGAATGCGCGGAAAAGGAATATTATAAGTTGTTGTATCAGGGAACATTTGCGTTGAGGAATATTCTGGTAAAGAAAGGTTTTTTTATCAGCGCTTAGTAAATATGACGGTAGCCATGAATAATCCTAAAAAATGTCAATTGATTGAAAATATTGTGAAGTATGCGACCAAGGACTGGGATTTTTCAACGAATAAGATTGAAAATAAAGATTTTGATTTTATGAATCGCTTTTGCCTGGATAAAACCGCATTAGTGAAAGAGAACAAGTCCAAGATAAAAATTTCTGCCATGGACAGGATGATGAATGAACTTGTCGGCATGGATCCTGTGAAAAAACAGGTATTGGGTATTGTAAACGTTATGAAATATAATCGAATAAGGGCAAATATGGGAATCTGCGGGGGTGGTTATCACAATGTACATGTAATGTTAGGGGCTCCTGGAACAGCAAAGACAACGATTGCAAAATTGATGGGGCAGATTATGGTGGAAGAAGATCTCTTGCCGGACTTTCGTTTTGCCTGTGTAAATGGGGCAGAATTAAAAGGAAGGTATATCGGGCATTCTGCGCCAAAGACAAAGAGGCTATTTACAGATAATGATATTATTGTAATTGACGAAGCTTACTTGCTGGTAGGAGATTATGGGGAGTGCGATTCTTTCAGCAAAGAGGCAATTGCACAGTTGATTATTGAGTTGGAAAATCATTCGATGGATAAACTGGTGATTTTTGCCGGATATGGAGGGAAAAAGACCACTGAAAAAAATAACAAAATGAAAGACTTTTTAGATGCCAACCCAGGAATTAAAAGCCGTATTACCTCAACAATTTATTTTGATTCTTATACGCCCAAAGAAATGGTGCAGATTTTTTATAAAATTGCGGAAAACCAGCACTATTATGTAGAAGAAAATGTAAAAGGGATGGTATATGCCCATTTTCAAAAACGAATACAGGATGAAAATTTTGGCAATGGACGAGAGGCAAGGAGCCTGCTTGAGACTGCAGTGGTGTTTGCCGCTGAACGCGTACTTGAAGAAAAGAAAAAGAGGTATACCAAGGCTGACATGCAGACAATTACATATCAGGATGTGAAAAATGCCATTTATAAAGTGGAAGACGCAGAGTCTGTCCAGAATACAGTTCAGACTGCAAAACCTGTGGGATTTCATATTTCTTATTGATAAGTTGAAAGGAAAAATAGTTATGAGTAATATCAGAGAACAGAGAAAAGAAATATTTCAGAATACTATGGAAATGTGCCAAAAAGAGGAAAAATTGAAGAAAGCCATAGAGGAGGCGAAAAGACGCCAAAAAGTGATTCTTGAGACAGACTGTGTGCTGGTGCAGAAAATCGCCCCGAAATTTGATATTCCTGCAAAAGTTTCAATTTCCATGAAACGTTGCCTTGAGGCGGCAGGGGAGTATACGGGGCAGAAAATTTGCGTGCTGAACTTTGCCTCTGCCACCAATCCAGGGGGAGGCGTGCAAAAGGGAGCCAATGCCCAGGAGGAATCTATATGCAGGTGCAGTACTTTATATCCATGTATTTCTGATGATAAGATCAAAGAAAAATTCCACAATAAACATAGGGAATTGTTGCGGGCAGGAAAGATGGATTCTTTGTATAACTGTGATTGTATTTACACCCCAGATGTAGTGGTGTTTAAGACAGATACGGATCATCCAGGGCAAATGGAGCAAAGGGACTGGTATCAGATAGATATGTTATCCTGCGCAGCGCCTAATTTGCGTAAAAATCCCAGCAATGCCATGAACCCAGACAGCGGGGACAAAGCGCCTGCTATAAAACCAGACGAACTCCTAAAACTGCATAAAAAACGGATTCAAAGAATTCTGGATATTGCTATGGGACAAGGGGCAGAAGTTGTAATTTTAGGGGCGTTCGGGTGCGGCGCCTTCCAGAATCCTCCAGAGATCGTGGCAAAAGCAATGAACCAAGTGGTGAAAGATTATTTGTATCGTTTCAAATCCATTGAGTTTGCGGTATACTGTCCGCCAAACCAGACAAGGAATTACGACATATTTTGCCATGAACTGGCTCTGGCAAGTGAGAATTAGAGGCTTTTATAGATTGGTACTGGCAAGAAGGAGGTCTTGTGGGATTTCGGGTCTTTGTTTTACAGCAGACAACCCCCCTGGGGGCTTCCATCCGTTTTTTTTCTGTGTTACCATAGGAAAATATGGAAAGGCGGAAAGAAGATGAAAAAAAGATTGCTTTGTATTCTCAGCAGTTTTGCGTTATTTTCTGGAATTCTGGCAGGTTGTGGGCAGGAGGCACTGACGTCAGGTACAGAGAATGCCCCAGATTCCATTGTCTGTTATGTGGGGCACGGTTTTTGGGAAGGTTCCTTAGATCCAGTAAAGGGAGGCTGTGCCTATGGCTTTGATTTTATCAACAATGGGCTGGTTCGGGTCAATGCCAATTCTGAATACGAAGGTGATTTGGCAGAGAGCTGGGAAGTTTCCCAAGATTCTTTGGTATATACTTACCAGTTAAAAAGAAATATCCAGTTTCATGATGGTTCGGATTTTACAGCGGAGGATGTGGTATTTACTTATCAGGCTGTAATGGAACATCAGGGACAGAACGATAAGATAGATCTCTCCAAAGTGGAAAAAGTGGAAGCTTTGGATGAATATACCGTAAAATTTACGTTAAAAGAGCCATTTTCTCCATTTTTAGACTGCAGTGCCCAGCTTGGCATTGTGCCAAGCGATAATTACCAAAGTACCCGATATGACCAGTTGCCTGTGGGGACTGGTCCTTGGAAAGTGATTCAGTACGATACGAAACAGCAGCTTATTTTGGAGGCAAACCAGGAGTATTTTGAGGGAGCGCCAGAAATCAGGAGGGTCACCTTTGTGGATATGGACCAAGAAGCAGCATTTTCCAATGCACAGTCTGGGCAGTTGGATAT
Source organism: uncultured Lachnospiraceae bacterium (assembly GCA_951801955.1). Taxonomy (GTDB): domain Bacteria; phylum Bacillota; class Clostridia; order Lachnospirales; family Lachnospiraceae; genus Petralouisia. The sequence continues at coordinate 19,064 of CATOOV010000026.1, read as the reverse complement.
GGTTATGGTGCAGCCATCTTATGCAGCAGAGATTGTGGAGGGGATGCATATAGAGAAATTGGAGACCATGGATGTGAGAAATATCAGCCTTCCCTGCCGGGAACCAGGAATGATTACGAATGAAGAGGGAGGAACGGAAGTAATCGGAAATGCAGTGACCAGCGACCTGGCAGTGCGTAAAGCTTTGTCCATCGGTGTTGACCGCAGACAAGTCATTGAGGATGCCTTTCATGGTGTGGGAAAGCCTGCGAAGGGGTGGACGGACAATTTGATCTGGGGAAATACCAAAGATTATCCTGATTCTCAGACAATAGAGGCAAAAAACCTTTTGGAAAAGGCTGGATGGAAGGATACAGATGGGGATGGAATTCGAGAAAAAAAAGGTGTGAAATGTGCATTCGAAGTATATACCCCCTCCGACGAACAGGATCGCTACCTGCTTGCAGCAGCCGTTGCAGAAAATGTTAGAAAGCTCGGAATTCTCATAGAGGTGAAACAGACTACTTGGGATGAGATTACCAAAAAAGCTTATAGCCAGGGTGTGGTGTGGGGGTATGGGCAGTACAGCCCTATGGTGATTGACAGTTTGTTTTGGTCAGGGCATTTTACCAGGCAGGCATACAGCAATACCAATGGGTATGAAAATATACAGGTGGACAAACAGATACAGCATGCCATTTCTGCAAATAACCAGAAGGATGCAGTGGCGGCATGGAAAAAGGTACAGTCTTTGTATGCGAAAGATTATCCCTATCTATTTTTAGTAAATATGGAACATTGCTATTTTGTCAGTGATAAGTTGGATATTTCTCCTGCCACGCAGATTCCACATCCTCATGGCCATGGGATTCCCGTTATCTGCAATATGAAAGACTGGAAGCTGAGGAAAGGAGGAATATGAAAAAGTTTGCCTTTATTTTTTTGCGTTTCGCCTCTTTGCTGCTCGCCATCAGTGTGATTTCGTTTTTTATGGTTATCAAGGCGCCGATAGATCCTTTGGCAGCATATATCGGAACAAATTCTACCATTTCCCAGGAGGCAAAGGAGCAGATCATAGAGTACTGGGGATTGGATGACCCGCCGATGGAGCGTCTTTTCACTTGGGCAGGCAATACCATAAGAGGTGATCTTGGAGAATCCATCGTCTACCAACAGCCTGTGGCGACGGTGATTAAGGAACGTTTTCAATATTCTCTGGCGCTGATGCTGTTTGCTTGGACGTTTTCCGGCATATTGGGATTTCTCTTAGGAGTGGCTGCTGCAGTGTACCATGATACGCTTTTTGACCAATGTATCAAAACATTATGTCTGGTTTTTCAATCTTCCCCCACTTTTTGGGTGGGGCTTTTGATGCTCAGTATATTTGCTGTGAAACTTGGGTGGTTTCCCATTGGACTTGCGGCGCCAATGGGAAAATTGGCTTCTGAGGTGACTCTTTGGGAACGGATCTACCATCTGGTTTTGCCAGGTATTACACTGGGTATTTTGGGGGTCGGAAAGATGGCTCTCTATACGAGACAGAAACTATTGGAAATTTCAAACAGTGATTTTATTCTTTATGCAAGGGCTAGGGGAGAAAATACCTGGCAGATATTGTGGCGCCATGGATTTCGAAATATTGCCCTGCCGGCGATTACGGTGCAATTTACGTCTTTTAGCGAACTTTTTGGAGGAATTGCGCTTGCGGAATCCGTTTTTTCTTATCCAGGGATTGGAAGCGCTGTCACAGCGGCAGGAATGGGAGGGGATGTACCCTTGCTGCTTGGGATTGCTATTTTTAGCGCCTGCTTTGTATTTGTTGGAAACCTGGTTGCAAATATTCTCTATGGCATTATGGATCCTAGGATAATATCTCCCAAATGAGTTTAAAATGCTAGGTAATTGCCAAACTACTAAATTATCAAAATTTTATATACAATTTATACAATTATATAAAGTATTTCTCCTTAAATTTTTTGAATTGTATATGAAATTTCTAAAATTATTGAATTTTGCAATTACCTATTTAAAATGCAAGGGAAAGGAGGAAAGCTTTATGGACCGTGCGCACAGAAAGCAGGCGGCGGGGAAAAGAATAAAATATTTCTGGAATCGGAAACGGAAGACTCTTTTGTATACGGGTCTTGCCCTTTCTTATTTATTTGCAGTTCTTCTGGCTGGTTTATGTATCAATCCCCAAAGCTATGGCGTGAATTTTGGGGAAGTGTTTGCACCTCCAGGGAAAATGCATATTTTTGGCACGGACTATATGGGGAGGGATATGTTTTTCCGCAGTGTCAAGGGATTATCCAACAGCCTTGTAATCGGAATTTTTGCTTCAGTTGTGAGCTCTTGTATGGCTCTGGCATTTGGAGCTGCGGCAGCATTAAAAGGCGGATGGATAGATCGTTTGGTAAACTGGTGCACTGACCTTTGCATGGGGATTCCGCATTTAATTTTGCTGATTTTAATTTCTTTTCTTATGGGCAGGGGGGCAAAAGGGGTATCATTTGCAGTGGCGCTGACCCATTGGCCGGAATTGACAAGGCTGGTGCGTGCGGAGGTACTGCAGGTTTGTTCTGCACAGTATGTACAGGCTTCCTATCAAATGGGAAAGGATAGATTGTGGGTGGCAAGAGAACACATACTGCCGCATGTTCTGCCCGTTTATCTGATTGGCGTAGTGCTTTTATTTCCCCATGCAATTATGCACGAGGCGGCAATTACTTTTTTGGGCTTTGGATTTTCACCAGAGACGCCTGCAATTGGAGTAATTTTATCAGAATCTATGAATTACCTCGCCACTGGAAAATGGTGGATGGCATTATTCCCTGGTTTGTTGCTGTTGTTTGCAGTGATAATGTTTGAAGTTGTAGGGGAAAATCTGAAACGTCTGCTAAATCCCGCCACTGGAAATGAATGATATCAATAGAAGTGGAAGTTTTCTCCGATGACATAAAAAAGTTAGGGGGCGGCATGAAGGAATTTAAAAATAAGCAAAAGGAAATTTTGTTGGAAGTGGAAAATATGACAATTTCTTTTGGGATGTATGACTCAAAAAGGAATCGCCGGGAATTTGAAATGGTCCATAATCTTTCCCTAAGGGTAAATTCTGGAGAAATCCTTGTTGTGGCAGGTTCCAGCGGTTCTGGGAAAAGTCTTTTGGCACACGCCGTTTTAGGTATTTTACCTGGAAACGCGGTACAGACCGGAAAAATATTTTTTCGCGGGCAGGAGTTGAACCATAGGGCACAGGAAAGGCTGCGAGGGAGGGAAATTGGATTTATTCCCCAATCGGTGACATACTTAGATCCATTGATGAGGGTGGAAAAACAGGTGATAGGCGTCTGCAAAAGGAAAGAGAGAAAACAGCAAAAGAAACGCCTAAGAGAAATTTTTGAGAGGTACCAATTGGAAGAATCTGTGGCAAAACTATATCCATACCAGTTATCGGGAGGGATGGCACGCCGGGTGCTGATTGCTGGAAGTGTGATGAATCAGGCTAGTTTGATTGTGGCAGACGAACCCACTCCTGGACTGAATCGCAAGCTGGAAGAGGAGATGCTGCAGGATTTTCGCAAACTGGCAGAGGAAGGCTGTGGGATTTTGTTGATTACCCATGAGATTGACCTTGCCTTTGAGGTGGCAGACCGAATTGCAGTGATGTATGGCGGAACCGTGGTGGAGACAGCAGATGTAAGGGCTTTCAAGTTGGGGAAAGGAGGATTGCGCCACCCATTTAGCCAGGCATTCCTACAAGCACTTCCCCAAAATGAGTTCTGTCCCATAAAAGGTTTAAAACCCTATGAAGGAAAACTACCAAATGACTGTGTCTTTGCAGGGTGCTGCCCTGAGAAAACAATAGAATGTGAGGGGGAGATTCCCCTAAAAATCTTTCCAGATGGGGAGGTGCGATGTATTCATGCCGAATAACACCCGTTTTATAATGGAAGTGAATAAATCAGAAAAAGGCATTTCAATGCAAACCGCCAAAGGAAAGAATACGGCTGGTTTAAAGACGAAAAGGAAAGAGGCAGAAAAAGACATTTCAGGGCAGAACCACAAAGGAAAGAATACGGCTGGCTTAAAAGCGAAAAGGAAAGAGGCAGAAAAAATACTTCCCATGTTGGAGGCAAAGGATCTTAGTTTTCGCTATCAACAACATACGCCATGGATTCTGAGGAATTTGAGCTTTTCCATTGGGCAAGGGGAACGGGTAGCATTGTTGGGAGATTCTGGCTGCGGAAAAAGTACATTGTCCAAAATTTTGGCTGGGTATTTGAAGCCTACAAAGGGGGAAGTGCTGTGGAAGGGGCAGCCTTTACCGGAAAAGGGTTACTGTCCCGTCCAGTGGATTTCCCAGCACCCAGAACAGTCTGTAAATCCAAGATGGAAAATGGATAAAATTCTGAGGGAGAGCTGGAACCCGACAGACTCTTTTTTGAGCAAACTTCAGATTGAAAAAGAATGGCTTAAGAGATGGCCCATTGAGCTTTCTGGAGGAGAACTACAGAGGTTTAGCATTGCAAGAGTATTGGGACCTAAGACAGAATTTTTAATTTGTGATGAGATCAGTACCATGCTGGACGTGGCCACCCAGGCGCAGATTTGGCAGGTATTGCTGGAGGAGTCGAGAAGGCGGGGGCTTGGAATGTTGGTGGTTACCCATAATCTTGCATTGGCACAGCGTGTTGCAGACAGAATCATGGAGTTGAAATAACATTAATTTTGTCAATGGTTTTAATGATGACACACAGATGTCCTGTTTGCGGGACAAATCACGACAGGGATATAAATGCGGCAAAGAATATTTTAGCGGAAGGATTACGACAGATAGCATAAAAGAAACTTATATAGGACAGGGAGTGCCCAAATAAACGCCTGTGGAGAGAGTAGGTAAGTGCCCTGTGGCTATACGAGGGTGCTGTGTGCCAGTGGCACAGGTTTAGCACAGACCGAAACGGAGTGTAGACTGATGAAGCAGGAAGCCCATTGGCTTTAGACAATGGGTAGTTCACATTTTAGGAGGATGAATATGAATCAGAAAGAAAGGATGTTAGCGGGGCTGCCATACAAAGCGTGGCTAGATGGATTGGAAGAAGAGAGGGAAGCATGTAAGGAGAAGATTTATACGTTTAATTTATTGCCACCAAAAGAACGGGGACAGATACCAAATCTTCTGAAAGAGTTGTTGGGTAAAACGGGAGAGAACCTTTGGATTGAGCCGCCCTTTCATTGTGATTATGGTTGGAATATTGAAGTAGGTGAGAATTTTTTTGCAAATTATAATCTTACCATTCTTGATGTGGGGAAAGTTACGATTGGAAAAAATGCTCAAATTGCCCCCAATGTATCAATTTTTACAGCAGGTCATCCGATTCATGCAAAAACACGCAATACAGGATATGAATATGGAATTCCCATTACAATTGGAGACAATGTATGGATTGGCGGCAATACAGTGATTCTTCCAGGGGTAACAATTGGAGATGATGTAGTAATTGGCGCAGGAAGCGTTGTATCTAAGGATATCCCTGACCATATGGTTGCCGCTGGAAACCCATGCAAAATTATTCGTGAGATTACAGAGGAAGATAAGGAATATTATTATAAGAAGAGAAAGTTTGATATCAAAATAGATGATTGATTAAATAGGGGTTGCATCTGCAGAAAAATGTGCAGGTGCAACCCCTATTTTGGATAGCAGGCTTGGGGATTTGCAGATTCTGCAAATCCCCAAGTTGTCAAAATGCCGGCGGTGTTTATGCTTCTCGCAGCATTTACCAAATATCTGCGCACACTGATTGGGTGATTCGTGCGGTTGCTTGGCTCATTGCTTACAAAAATAGGAGAATTAAAATCTCTCCCAATTATTTAATTTTAAGCTTAATGGAACCTTTCTTTTTGCTTCCATCGGTTGCAGTGGCAGTAATCGTAACGGATTTGCCCTTTCCAGCTTTCTTGGCTGTTACAACCCCTTTGGAGTTCACCATTGCATATTTCTTGTTGGAAGTACTCCAATTCAGAGTTTTGTTGGCATTCTTCCCAGTGGTGAGCACAGTTGCTTTTATAGTGGTCTTCTTGCCAGCTTTCACCGTTTTGGTTTTGCATTTTAATGTGACTTTTTTGACAGCAGATTTTACAATCTTGACTTTAGTTTTTGCCGTAATACCGCTGCCGTCTGTTGCTTTTGCCGTTATGGTAACGGTTTTGCCAGCACCGGCTTTCTTAGTGGTGACTACTCCTTTGGAATTTACGGTTGCATAATTTTTATTGGAGGTGCTCCAATTTAATGTAATATTCGCTGTGCTGCCGTTTGTTTTTATCGCTGTCTTTATCGCAATATTTTTTCCAGCAGCGATACCTTTTGTATTGCCGGTTAAAGTAATTTTTGTTACCTTATGTTTTACAATCTTTATTTTGCAAGAACCCACAACGCCAGAGCCGTCGGTAGCTTTTGCCTGAACGGTAACCGTTTTGCCGGCTCCAGCTTTTTTGGTTGTCACAACGCCTTTGGAGTTTACGGTTGCGTAATTGTTATTGGAGGAGCTCCAGACCAAGGTTTTGTTTGCTGTGCTGCCGGTGGTTTTTATGACTGCTTTTACGTTTGCTTTTTTTCCTGCAACAACGCCCTTGCTGTCACTGGTTAAAGTGATTTTTGTTACCAAATCTTTTACAATTGTAATCTGGTAGGAGTCTGCAACCTTAGAACCGTCGGTAGCTTTTGCCGTGATGGTAACTGTTCCGGCGCCCTTTCCAGTTACCATGCCTTTGGAATTTACCTCTGCAATTTTTGGATCTGAGGAAGTCCAAGTAATGGTTTTATTTGTTGCATTCGCTGGCAGAATGGTAGACTGCAGGTTCATTGTTTTGCCCTTTGCAAGTTTTTTAATTGTTCCAGACAATGTTATTTTACTGACTTTTATAACTTCAGGGTCAATAGGTTTATCCGGGTCCGGGTCGACAGGTTTGTCCGGGTCGGCGGGTTTGTCCGGGTCGACGGGTTTGTCAGGATCGACAGGTTTATCCGGGTCGACAGGTTTGTCAGGATCGACAGGTTTATCCGGGTCGACAGGTTTGTCAGGATCGACAGGTTTGTCAGGATCGACAGGTTTATCCGGGTCGACAGGTTTGTCAGGATCGACAGGTTTGTCAGGATCGACAGGTTTGTCAGGATCGACAGGTTTATCCGGGTCGACAGGTTTGTCCGGGTCGGTGGGTTTATCCGGGTCAACAGGTTTGTCTGGGTCAACGGGTTTCTCTGGCTCTACTTGGGTAATATCAGATAATTTCCAATTTTTACAGTTCCGTAGCACAAGGGAGCCATCTTCCAAAAACTCTATTGGGAGCCAGATATGTTTCGAATCTTTGGCTCTTTGCAAACTCGCAGAATCTCCAGGAGTATCGGGCAGCCAGGTGTCTCCCATATGGATATAGACATACCCATTTTCTACAGGGACAGGAATTACATAGCTGCTCTGGTTTTTATAAGGACTTGGGAGAGAGCCGTCATTATTCCATATTTGGAAATTCTCACCATCCCATGATTGGTAATTTTGACCATCCCATAACAGGCGGTTGTTACCATCCCATAAGAACAGACGATATACCGTCCATGGACCTTTCAGGGAATCTGCTACTGCATAGCGTGACTGTTCCGCGTTGATCATATAATACTGATTGTTATGCTTAAAGATTCCTCCGATATCAGAAGAACTGTAGCAATTTGAGCCAAGCGTTTGTAAATCAGAGGAGCCAGGTGTGAAAGTCAAAGCATGTCTCTGATCGTTTTTCACCTTTGTATAATCACCTTCCTCTAAGTCGGCAATATAGAACGTATTGTTTGCCGTATAGATCATATACGCCTTTCCGTCGTCATCTTGGTACAGGTTGATATCCCAATTACCTTGGGGATCTAACGTATATGTTTTCAAAAATTTAAAAGGTCCTTTTATACTGTTGCTGGTGGCAACGCCGGCTTTCCCTGTGATTCCGTTGGCGTCTTCAACTTGTGTATAAAACCATGCAACATATTTTTCCCCGTCGAAAAGCATTTTGGGGCGCATAAAGGACCATTTGTCCCTGTTCAGCAGAGAAAAGAGGTCAGTCTTTTCTGTGTCGCTTAAGGTGCCGTACAGGTTTTTGAAGTATGGGGTTTCAAAGTCATCCATAGAGGTCATGCTCCTCAATACGATGCCCTCGTCATCCCAGTTGTATAAATCTTCGGAACTGTACAGATGTAAACCTTCAAAGGGATTGCAGCCATGTCTCTTATCTTCGCCAAACCAGTACCATTTTGTTTTCCCATTTTCGGTAACTTTTTGTACCTGCCCGCCAAATGCCTGGACTTTTTCGCCGTTTGTATCATAAGTAAAATTCCCGGAGAAACCGTTGATGTAGTCGTATTTGTCCACTGGTTTTTCAGGAGGATCTGGTTGTTCAGGGGTATCTGGAATAATTGCATCTAATTTCCAGTTGCTGCATCTTGTGATTGCAATACTGCCATCGTCCAAAAATTCTATAGGCAGCCAGATATATTTGCTGGAAGTTGGATTCATAGGATCCAAGCTATCCCCCACGTGGATATAAGTGGTTCCATTCTCTGTTTGAACAGGAAGTATGCTGCTGCTCTGATAGTGAAAGTCCATTTCGCTGGTCTGTACGCCATCCCACATCATCAGTGGATGGGTCATCCAAGTACCATCCAGCCTATCTGCCACTGCATATGTTTTTCCACCTGCGTTGAGCAGATAATATTTGTTGTCTTTCTTAAAAATTCCGCCTACATCGGAGGCGCTATAACTTCCGTCGAAATTGAGCAGTTGTTTTGTTGTACCTTCTGCAACCCGTGTATAGTCGCCGTTTTGCAGTTGGGAAAGATAAATACCATTTGATCCTCTGAAAATCACATAAGCTTTGCCATCATCATCTTGAAATAGGTTTAAATCCCCGCTTGAGGTGTCAAGTTGGCAGGTAGTTGAAAATTTGTAAGGACCTGTGATGTTTTTGCTTGTAGCAATGCCTGCTTTTCCAGACATGGTACCGAACCAAATCACATATTTTTCCCCGTCAAAAAGCATCTTCGGACGTGTAAAATAACACGTTGATTTGTCCAGGTAGCTGAATACTTCGTCCTGTTCCGTCTCACTCAGACTGCCATACAAACTTTGGAAATAATTATTGTTAAAATCTTCCTTGGATCCCATAGTCTTTAAGATAAGGCCTTCATCATTCCAGTTGTATAAGTCAGAAGAACTGTACATGTGAAGACCAGGGTATCCACCTGTGTTTTGTGACATATCTTCCCCGAACCAGTACCATTTGGTCTCTCCATCTACTGTAACTTTTTGTACCTGTCCGCCAAAGGACTGGATATTTTTTCCGGCAGTGTCCGTTAAGGTGGTTCCTGAAAGTCCGCTGATGGAATCGTACTTGCCGCCTGGTTGTTCCGGGGTATCAGGTTCCTCTTCGGTACTTGCATTTAACTTCCAGTTGCTGCATTCTTTTAACACAATGGCGCCATTGTCCAAAAATTCTATGGGGAGCCAAATAAATCTTGCGGAGGTTGGATCCATAGAATCCCAAGAATCGCCCAAATGAATATAGGTAGTTCCATTTTCCGTCTGTACGGGAAGTACGCTGCTGCTCTGATGTTTAAAATTCATTTCACTTGTCTGGCCATTATTATACATTTCCAGTGGGTTTACTGTCCAGGTGCCGTCCAGTGTGTCTGCCACTGCATATGTTTTTCCACCTGCGTTGAGCAGATAATATTTGTTGTTTTGTTTGAAGATTGCCCCTACGTCGGAGGAGCTATAACTTCCGTCGAAATTGAGCAGTTGTTTTGTTGTGCCTTCTGCAACCCGTGTATAGTCGCCGTTTTGCAGTTGGGAAAGATAAATACCATTCGATCCTCTGAAAATCACATAAGCTTTGCCATCATCATCTTGAAATAGGTTTAAGTCCCCGCTTGAGGTGTCCAGTTGGCAGGTAGTTAAAAATTTGTAAGGACCTGTGATGTTCGTACTTGTGGCAATACCTGCTTTTCCACCCATGGTACCAAACCAGATCACATAGTTTTCGCCGTCAAAGAGCATTTTGGGACGCATAAAATAACAACTTGTTTTGTCCAGGTAGGTAAATATTTCGTTTTGTTCTGTCTCACTCAGGCTGCCATACAAACTCTGAAAATATTCATTTTGGAAATCTTCCTTGGATGCCATCGTTTGTAAGACAAAACCTTCATCATCCCAGTTGTATAAATCTGTGGAACTGTACATGTGAAGACCAGGGCATCCATCCGTGTTTTGGGACATATCTTCCCCAAACCAGTACCATTTTGTTTCCCCATTTACAGTAACCTTTTGCACCTGCCCGCCAAAAGACTGGACCATATTCCCGTTGGTATCATACAGGGTTTCATCGGAAAGTCCCTTGATAGAGTCATATCTGGCGGTAGAATTAGGTAAAGTGCCAGAAGAAGCATTAGATAAATCATCCCCGGAAGATGAAATGGCTGCGTCCGTAGGGGCGGCAGATAAAGGGGGGGCCGGAACGAATAGGGATACACTCATGATGCCGGCAATCACTTTGAGAAAGGTTTTTCGCAATCTTTTTTTCTGCATAAGCTGTTTCCTCCATTTCTTATAAATTTGATTAGTTTTATATCAATTTACCCACAGTTTACAGGCACATACATGTCTAAAACCATGCTGTTTAAACAAAGAATACACAAAGTATTTTCCCAAACATTTGGCTTGCCGCCCATATAAGATTATTTCCCAGGCGGCACTTTTAGTTTCAATCGTATATCAAAGAAGGAGGGCAATTTGGTTTGTGTCTAAAACGCCGCTGGCAAATGTGCAGGGATTTAAAATGGCAGATGCCAGCGCAAAACTGACGCGAATCCTGCATCAAGCTTTTGGAGAGAGTGTTTTAAACAGAAATTTGGGCAAACAAAAAAGCCATCCTTTTGTTTGATAACTGGTAAAGCATAGGAACTTATATTCCTTGTGAGGCTAAAACTTTGGCATAAGCCGCAATACTAGGCATGATACCATTATGTATGGTTCTGCACCAAAATTCATGAGGGCTGCACAGATGTGCCATGTCAGCAAACGCTGACCCGAATCCCGTGCCAAGACTTACAAGGGCAAGTCTTGAATCATAAGCCAAATTTGTTCCGTCATGTGTAGTTCTGCACCATAACCAACAGGCAAAAGGATAGGCATGTGTAAAAGGAGCTATACCTGTCTGTTTTTGGGAAGTCTTTGTGCTTTTTGCTGAAAAACCCGCCGGCATTTCTGAAACAGATGCCCACAGCAGTTAAAGAAGTACCTTTAAAAAGTTATAAGATATTTCCCAGCAAAAAGATAATTGTTTAAATAGTTGTAAAGTGATATATCTTTATTATAATGTCGAAAGTATTTTTTTGTCAAAGAAATTTTAAATATACGTATTGACTCTCTCGTAGCGTAACGGTTTAAGATGAAATTGAAAGGAGGAAGTGATGAAGACTGTAAAGGACGTGTCGGAGATAACAGGGGTAAGTAGAAGGACCCTGAGATATTATGATGAAATAGGCTTGTTAAAGCCAACAGAATTGACAGATGCAGGATACCGCTTATATGATAACAGAGCGTTAGAAAGGCTGCAAGAAATTATGTTCTTTAAAGAATTAGAGATTCCATTGGAAGATATAAAAAATATCATGGATAATCCTAGTTATGAGAAAGAACAGGTTCTATTAGCTCAAAAAACCTTGCTGGAACAACAGCGAAACCGATTAAATGGGATTATTGAGTTAATATCTGATGTAATGAAAGGAATCAATAAGATGAGTTTTGAAGTATTTAATGAGGAAGAAGTACAGAAAATTTTAGACCATACATTAGAATGTATGAAAAAAGAATCACTAGAAGAACAGATACAAAAATATGGCAGCATAGAAAAATATCGGGAGCATCTGGCATCTGGATTTTCAAATGAACAGGCATTTGCAGATGTATTCAAATGGTATGGCGGTAAAGAAAAAGCAATGGAAGCCATCATGAAGTCAACTGGAAATACTGAGGAATTGAAGCAGGAGCAGGATAAAAACGCCGAAATTTACAAACAATTTATGACAGCGAAAGAATCTGGAGATGAAAATGCAGCGAAAGAAGCAGTTGAACGTCTTGCTGAGAATTATAAGATAATGTTTCGCCTTGACAATGCAAGGAATATACTTCTGGATTTGGCAAATGAATATCTGGAATTTCCAAAATTGGCAGAAGCTACAGACAATCAATTCGGGATTGGCTGCTCTGAATATGTTGCGTATGCCATTCAAAAGTATTATGGCGTTTAGTTTTTAGCAGGATAGACAACAAAAACTGACAAAAGATAAGGGGATTTCGCAAAATGAGTAATTTCCACAACATATAGTACGGATATTTGCAGTATTGTTACTATATGTTGCGGAATCCCTGCATTTTGCGACATCCCCTTGATCATAAAAACTAATTGATCATAAAAATAGAATCCAAATATATAAATGTTAAGATACTTGCTAAACAAATGTGTAACTCTGTTGTTTTGTTTTTAGAAAAATTTATGGCTATTGCAAAGACTTTGGAATGGATTTGCCCTCTGAGAGCGCAATCGCACCATACATCATCTGGCAGATTCCATTATCTAAAGTTTGTGTGCCCTCATGTTCCAAAACAAGGTTTTCATAGGTAGAAAGAGTTTGTTTTGCTATGTCAGTATTTTTGGAGAGAATCAGTATATTGGTCAGATTCATTAATTGTTGCAGCAGATCATATGATTCTGCCAGTCCAAGGTGTGCATATTCCTGACGGATGGTTAAAACAGTATGGAGCATTTCGGCAGCTTCTTTCGTCTTTTTCATCAGCAGGTATGTGGAGTCGATTAAGCTGTCAGCAAAGACAATCGGTGCGACACTCATTGGAATTGTTGGTGCGTTGTTGTTGGGTATCGGTATGTGTCTGACAATGGTATGGAGCCATAAGGTTGTTGGTATTATAGTTGGGATGATAGGAATTGTAGTTCTCTTGTGCCTGATTACAAGTGACTCAAATTTGAAAAACGGAGAAAAAAGGATGAATTTACAACGGATGATAAAGATTTTAAAAAAGATATTTAAGCTGCCGCCAATCCCTGCCATATTGATTTCTGTCCCATCATTTATTTTGGTAATATATTTACTCGCAAATACTATGGACAATACAGTAATTTCATATGCGGATTATGCAGTGGCAATGGTAGACGAGATTACAAAAGGGAACCATATTCAGGAGAGAATCAGCGTGGTAAGGAAGTAAGAGCAAACAGGGGCAACTAAGTTAGATCATGCAGATGTCCACAGAAATATGAAATAACACAGCCTGCCCCAAACAAGCTAAGACATGCCCCGTCAGAAAGCAGAAGATGATTCTATGGATTGTTTGGAGAAAATTTTGGCATAATAAAAAGAGATAAAAAAGTATAGAACAAATGTTCAAATTTGTCTGTACTTTTTTTATATATGATGATATACTATAGAAGCGCTATTTTAAGAATTTGTGACTTTTATTACATACCATGATGTCTTTGTGTTATTCGCGCGTAAGCAGCGAGCCAAGTACAAGCTTGCTTGTTTTTGGCGACTGCCACGGGAACAAATATCCCTCAAAGAGTTTCTATCATATTATCTTGTATTGGGGTATTTGTTATAATGTTGCGGCGTTGCAAAAAATAAATTTGTGACTTTCATTCGTGTAATCAGAAAAGTTCGCCTATATACCAACTCCAAAATAGACAATTACACGAATTTTGTGGCTCATAGTAGCCAAAATAACTTCGTGAAAGAGAGGTTTTCATATGCCGGAAAAAAGAGGAAATTCGAAATCCACTGACAGTAGCCAGCTACTTGTTCATGAAAGCAGCCCAAAGGATGGGCATGCGTTCAAATTACATGCCCCATACAAGCCCACAGGCGACCAGCCGCAGGCAATTGCAGAATTGGTTAGAGGCTTCAAGGAGGGCAATCAATTCCAGACTTTACTGGGGGTTACGGGTTCTGGCAAGACTTTTACCATGGCAAATGTCATTCAGGAATTACAGAAACCCACTCTCGTTATAGCACATAATAAAACGCTTGCGGCGCAGCTCTATGGAGAGTTCAAGGAAATGTTCCCTGATAACGCAGTGGAGTATTTTGTGTCCTACTATGACTACTACCAGCCGGAAGCTTACGTTCCCTCCACAGACACTTATATTGCCAAAGATTCTTCCATCAATGATGAGATTGACAAACTGCGCCTTTCTGCCACAGCAGCCTTGGTGGAACGGAAAGATGTGATTATTATTTCCAGTGTATCTTGCATCTATGGTTTGGGAAGCCCGGTAGATTATAAGGATATGATGCTGTCTTTGCGCCCAGGGATGGAAAAAGACCGGGACGAGGTGATTCGCAAGCTCATAGACATCCAATATACCAGGAATGATATGGATTTCCAGCGGGGAACTTTCCGGGTGCGTGGGGATGTCGTGGAGATCTTTCCAGCGAACTATGGAGAGACGGCAATCCGCGTGGAGTTTTTTGGTGATGAAGTAGAACGGATTACAGAAATTGATGTGTTGACTGGGGAGATTAAGAGCCAGTTGGAGCATATGGCAGTGTTTCCGGCATCCCATTATGTAGTGGCGCCGGAGAAAATCCACCAGGCAGCAGTGGAAATTGAAAAAGAAATGGAAGAACGTGTCAAATATTTTAAGGGAGAAGACAAGCTTTTGGAGGCACAGCGGATCGCAGAGCGCACAAATTTCGATATTGAGATGCTCAAAGAGACAGGATTTTGCAGTGGGATTGAGAATTATTCCCGGTATCTGTCAGGGTTGGAGCCGGGTGCGCCGCCGAATACGCTGATGGATTATTTTCCAGAAGAATTTTTGATTATAGTGGATGAGTCCCATATTACCATCCCCCAGGTGCGGGGGATGTATGCTGGAGACCAGTCACGGAAAAGTACCCTGGTGGATTATGGATTCCGCCTGCCCTCTGCAAAAGACAACCGTCCCTTGAATTTTGAAGAATTTGAGGGCAAGATTGATCAAATGCTGTTTGTATCGGCAACCCCGAATGTCTATGAAAAGGAGCATGAGCTGCTTCGCGCTGAGCAGATTATCCGTCCTACTGGGCTATTGGATCCAAAAGTGGATGTCCGTCCCGTAGAAGGACAGATTGATGACTTGATTGGGGAGGTAAATAAGGAGATTGCAGGAAAACATAAAGTATTGATTACCACGCTGACTAAGAAAATGGCGGAGGATTTAACAGACTATATGCGGGAAGTGGGGATTCGGGTAAAATACCTTCATTCCGATATTGATACCCTGGAGCGTGCCGAGATTATCCGTGACCTGCGCCTGGATGTATTTGATGTATTGGTGGGAATTAATTTGTTGCGGGAAGGATTGGATATCCCAGAGATTACGCTGGTGGCGATCCTGGATGCAGATAAAGAAGGATTCTTACGTTCGGAGACTTCCTTGATTCAGACCATTGGGCGGGCAGCACGAAATTCAGAGGGGCATGTGATTATGTATGCCGATATGGTTACTGATTCCATGCGGGTGGCAATGGAAGAGACAAACCGCAGAAGGAACAAACAGAAAGCATATAATAAAGAACATGGGATTACTCCTACTACCATTCAGAAATCTGTAAGGGAATTGATTGCCATTTCGAAAAAGGTTGCAAAAGAAGAGTACCAGTTCCAAAAGGATCCAGAATCTATGAGTAAAAAAGAATTGGAAAAATTGGTTGGCGATATCCAGAAGAAAATGCAGGCGGCAGCGGCAGAATTGAATTTTGAGGCGGCAGCAGAACTGCGGGATAAGATGATCGAATTAAAAAAGAATCTGCGGGATATGTAACAAGATGTTTTTAAGGAAAAGGAGTTTACAGATGGCAAAAGCACAAAAACAATACATTAAAATCAGAGGCGCCAATGAACATAACTTAAAAAATTTGGATGTGGATATTCCAAGAAATGAATTTATTGTTTTGACTGGGTTAAGTGGTTCTGGAAAGTCCTCCCTTGCCTTTGATACCATTTATGCAGAGGGGCAGCGCAGGTATATGGAGTCACTGTCATCTTATGCAAGGCAATTTTTGGGACAAATGGAAAAGCCGGATGTGGAGCGGATTGAAGGGCTTTCTCCTGCAATTTCGATAGATCAGAAATCTACCAACCGAAATCCTAGGTCTACAGTGGGGACTGTAACGGAAATATACGATTATTTTCGTCTGTTATACGCCAGAATCGGGATTCCGCACTGTCCTGTCTGCGGAAAAGAAATCATGAAGCAATCGGTAGATCAAATGGTGGACCAGATTATGTCTTTGCCAGAGGGGAGTAAGATACAACTCTTGGCGCCTGTAGTCCGGGGGCGCAAGGGTACGCACCAGAAATTATTTGAACAGGCAAAACGCAGCGGTTATGTACGTGTCCAAGTAGATGGAAATATCTATGATTTAACAGAAGAGATACCCATGGACAAAAATATGAAACATAACATTGAAATTGTGGTGGATCGTTTGGTGATCAAACCAGGGATAGAAAAACGTCTCACAGATTCTGTGGAAAATGTGCTGGAGCTTGCGGAAGGACTGATGGCAGTAGATGTGATAGGGGGAGAGCTAATCAATTTTTCCCAGAGTTTTTCTTGTCCAGACTGCGGAATCAGTATTGATGAGATTGAACCTAGAAGTTTTTCCTTTAATAATCCTTTTGGCGCCTGTCCAGACTGCTTTGGATTAGGCTATAAGATGGAGTTTGATGTGGATTTGATGATTCCAGATAAGTCTTTAAGTATTGCAGAAGGTGCAATTCAGGTGATGGGCTGGCAGTCAAGCACAGACAAAGGAAGTTTTACCAATGCAATTCTTACTGCTTTGGCAAAGGAATATGGGTTTGATTTATCTACTCCCTATGAGAAACTCCCAAAGAAAATACAGAATGTACTTATCAATGGAACTGGTGGAAAAGAAATGAAAGTGCACTACAAAGGACAAAGAGGGGAGGGCGTCTACGATGTGGCATTTGAGGGACTAGTCCGTAATGTGCAGAGGCGTTACAGAGAAACCAGTTCTGATACTATGAAACAGGAATACGAACAGTTTATGCGTGTCACCCCATGTAAAACCTGCGGCGGGCAGCGGCTGAAACGGGAAGCTTTGGCAGTGACTGTTTCCGAAAAAAATATTTACGAAGTTACATCCATGTCCATCCGTAATTTACAGATATTTTTACAGGGGATGAAGCTGACGAAACAGCAGCAGTTGATCGGCGCCCAAGTGCTGAAGGAAATTCGTGCAAGGGTTGGATTCCTGGTAGATGTGGGGTTGGATTATCTGACACTTTCCCGTGCTACTGGAACTTTGTCAGGAGGAGAGGCACAGAGAATCCGCCTTGCAACCCAGATTGGCTCCGGTTTGGTAGGGGTGGCATATATTTTGGATGAGCCAAGTATCGGGCTCCACCAAAGGGATAATGATAAACTTTTAAATACGCTGAGGAATCTGAAGGATTTGGGCAATACCTTGATTGTGGTGGAACATGATGAGGATACCATGTTTGCAGCAGACCATATTGTAGATATCGGTCCTGGCGCTGGAGAACATGGGGGAAGGCTGGTGGCACAGGGAACAGCACAGGAGATTATGCAGAGTCCAGAATCCATTACAGGGGCATACCTCAGTGGAAAAATTAAAATTCCTGTGCCCAAAACCAGAAGGAAGCCCACAGGATTTTTAAAAATAAAAGGGGCAAAGGAGAATAACCTGCAAAATGTCAATGTAAATATCCCTTTGGGCGTGATGACATGTGTTACCGGGGTATCTGGCTCAGGAAAATCATCCCTGACCAACGAGGTCTTGTACAAGCGTCTGGCGCGTGACCTGAATCGCGCCAGGGTAATTCCAGGAAAACATAAGTCTATCGAGGGAATTTCCCAGTTGGACAAAGTGATAGATATTGACCAATCGCCGATTGGAAGAACCCCTCGTTCCAATCCGGCAACTTATACGGGGGTATTTGACCAGATTCGGGATTTGTTTGCAGCAACTCCAGACGCCAAGGCAAAAGGCTATGCTAAGGGACGTTTTAGTTTTAATGTGAAGGGCGGGCGGTGTGAAGCATGTGCTGGAGATGGTATTTTAAAAATTGAGATGCATTTCCTTCCAGATGTCTATGTGCCCTGTGAGGTCTGTGGCGGCAAACGTTACAACCGCGAGACCTTAGAGGTAAAATACAAGGGAAAGAGCATCTACGATGTATTGGATATGACTGTGGAGGAAGCGTTAAAATTTTTTGAAAATGTGCCTTCGATCCACCGGAAGATTGAGACTTTGTATGATGTAGGGCTTTCATATCTGAAACTGGGACAGCCCTCAACGACACTCTCAGGAGGGGAAGCACAGCGAATTAAACTTGCCACAGAGCTCAGCCGCCGCAGTACAGGGAAGACCATTTATATCCTGGATGAACCTACAACGGGACTGCACTTTGCGGACGTGCATAAATTGACAGAAATTTTGCAAAGGCTTGCGGAAGGAGGCAATACAGTTGTCGTGATTGAACACAATCTGGATGTTATCAAGACAGCGGACTATATTATTGATATGGGACCGGAAGGCGGAGACGGTGGCGGAAAGGTAATTGCTAAGGGGACGCCGGAGGAGGTCGCAAAGGTGGAAGGCTCTTACACCGGGAAATATATCAAGAAATACCTTGAAAAATAACACCTTATGGCACGGTCGAATGGTCATAATGGGGTGCCCTTGGGTATAAAATTTTGGAATTTGTCTATAAGGATAGATGGATTCCATAATTTTATCATATGGGGCTGTCGCTTTAACGAATGGAAAATCGTGAAGCGGCAGCTTCATTTTTCTTGCTTTTATATGTGGTTTCAGGAAAAAACTCTGGATGATTCTGTTATTCTATAAAAAGAGCATACTTTAATAAGCCATTTCCCATGGCTTGCATGTTTGTTTTAAGATGTTAATAATTAAGCGCTTTTCAACGGAAACATAT
>CATOOV010000025.1 GCA_951801955.1 uncultured Lachnospiraceae bacterium | reverse complement strand
TGATTTTGACAACTTAATTATACCATTTGGAGCTGATGGTTACTATAAATTTGGAGTGATAAAGAGGTTTGCCATGCCTCGCAAAGCCGCATAAATACAGGATATGTAGAGTTTTGCTCATGGCTATAATAGTAAGAAAAAGTAGGTGAGAACAATGCAGATTGCAAGGAAAATAAGATTATATCCAACGTAAGAACAAGGAGAACTATTTTGGCAATTTGCGGGTACTTCAAGATGGGCTTGGAATGAATCACTTTCTTATAGAATTGCTAGATATGAAAAAGATGGCAGCCATACTACTATTCAGCAAGGTATAGAGCATATTCAAGACCTTAAACATAATGATAGTGGCTATGAATGGGTAAAACTTGTTCCAGAGGCAATTACGAAACAATCTATTAAGGACTTGGATAAAGCGTATAAATCTTTTACTAGAGTGTCTTTTGACGGCAAGTATTGGTATTTATCTTATACTTATGAAGTACAAGGGCAAGTAACTAATGGCACAGGAACTATGGGTGTTGATTTGGGTATTAAAGACCTTGCTATTGTTTCTAATAGTGATGTCTATAAGAACATCAATAAAACAAATACAATCAAAAAGTTAGAGAAACAAAAGAAACGAATGCAAAGACAAGTATCTCGTAAATATGAGATGAATAAACAAGGTAAGGAATATGTTAAAACAGGGAATATTAAGAAATTGGAACAAAGAATTAGATTATTAGATACAAGATTAGCAAACATTCGTAATACATATATCCACAAAGTTACAAAGGGCTTGGTAAGAACCACACCAAAGAAAATGGTAATAGAGGGCTTAAATGTAAAAGGAATGATAAAAAATAAACATTTATCTAAAGCAGTATCTAATCAATGTTTCAATAAGTTTAGACAGTATTTAACTTATAAATGTCAATTATATGGTATTAAATTAGAAATTGCTGATAAGTTTTATCCATCAAGTAAAATGTGTAGTTGTTGTGTTAATATAACAAAGCGACTATCTTTATCGGAAAGAGTTTATAAATGTAATAGATGTGGCTTAGAAATAGACCGAGATTACAACGCAAGTATAAATCTTTCTAGGTATGGTAAGAACTGGAAGGAAATTGTATATACCCACTAGAACGAGTAATACAATGTGTAGGTGCCCGTTACACCGAATTTACGCCTTTGGAGTGTTATATCAAATGTGAGTAGCATAATCTTTATGGATTTGCAAAAGCAGACACAAGGAAAAAGGAAGCTCCAATTTTTTATAAGTTTGAACAAACGGTAAGAAACTGCTAAGGAACGGCCTGGAAGATTGACGGAAAATGGAAATATTGATATGCTTGCCTTATTAACTTAGGAGGTACGGCGGATAAGCCTTTTCATAAAATAAAAATAATACTATGGAGATAAAAGATATTTTAAGTTTTTTGGGAGGGTTGGCACTCTTTTTTTATGGAATGCATATGATGAGCGGCGGATTAGAGGCGGCGGCAGGAAATTATATGAAACAAATTTTGGAACGTCTGACTGCAAACCGTTTTCTTGGAGTGGCGGCGGGAGCGGTTATTACAGCAATTATCCAGTCATCCTCAGCAACGATGGCGATGGTGGTAGGCTTTCTTAGTTCAGGGATGATAACATTGGAACAGGCAGTTTGGGTTATTATGGGAGCGAATCTTGGCACGATTGTTACAGGGCATTTGATTGCGTGGAACATAGGCATGATGGCTCCCTTATTTGCGTTTGCAGGAGTGATCTTGCTATTGTTTTTAAATAAGCCAAAATATACATATGCTGGGCAGATTTTAGCCGGTTTAGG
Organism: uncultured Lachnospiraceae bacterium; assembly: GCA_951801955.1. Classification (GTDB taxonomy): domain Bacteria; phylum Bacillota; class Clostridia; order Lachnospirales; family Lachnospiraceae; genus Petralouisia. Next base: position 39,216 of record CATOOV010000025.1, on the reverse strand, counting down.
GGTGCTGTTTCTGGGAATAGAAATGATAGGGACAGCAATGCTGCCTTTGCAGGGGGTGCCGGAAATTATAAGGCTGCTTGAAATGTTTTCAAGTCCGCTTCCAGGAATTTTTGCTGGAATTGTGTTTACTTCCGTGCTTCATTCTTCCTCTGCGTCAATAGGGATTCTGCAGATGGCAGCAGTAAATGGGCTGGTTCGGTTAAACGACGCGGCATTTTTCATGTTTGGTCAGAATATCGGGACATGTGTCAGGACTGCGATTGCTGCTGTTGGGGGAAAACGTGACGCCCAGCGTGCCGCATTGATTCACTTTATCTTTAATATAGCTGGGACTTGTGTGCTTTGCATTTTATGCCTTACTACGCCAGTGGTACCATTTTTGGAAAAAATAACGCCCGGAAAGCTCGCGGTGCAGATTGCCCAGATGCATACGTTATTTTATGTTATAACCACATTGTTATTATTTCCAACTGGAACGATATTGGCAAAGGCAACAAAGAAAATATTGCCGGAACTTAAGACAGATTCCAATAAGGAAAAACATTTGAAATATTTGCTTCCTCCAGGAAAAGCCATCGAGGAACGAATCGGTATGTCCGCGATTTATCTGAACCAGCTTCATCAGGAAGTGTTCCGTATGCTGGAAATGACAGGATACAACGTAGACCGTGCCTTTTGGGCGTTTCGAGTGGCGGACGAGGAGCAGTTGGAGGAGGTTCAAAAGGCAGAAGAGTATATAGATTATTTAAATAAGGAGATATCCCAGTATATTTTTCGAACGATTGTAAATAAACCAAATGAGGGGGATGCTTTTATTGCCAGCCAATATTATAAAATGGTGGGAAATATGGAGCAGATTGGAGACCATGCCTTGAATATTGCAAAGTATACCAGTGTCCTTAAGGAAAAGGAAATTACTTTTACTAGGGAGGAACAGAGGGAAATGGAGCGGATGGAGCAGGTTCTCCAGGTGATTTTTGAGGCATTGGACAAGCCGATGCAAGAAGAGAAAAATTGGTTAAAGAGGGTGGAATACCTGGAACACAGTATGGGTGAAATGGCGCTGCAGTTTCGGGAAGCGCTTGTGGGACGGATGAAACAAGGAAAGTGCACGGGAGAGGCATGTATTGTGTACTCAGAAATGCTGACTGATTTTGAGCACATTGGACAGCATATTTTAAATATTGCCCAGGAGATGCAGAAAGTGGGAGAAAAATCAAATATAAAACATCTTTCTAATAAAACAAATATGGGTTATACTACGGGTATCAAGTCTAAGCTCTTTTTTAAATGGAGATGAATCCCTTGTGGAGCGAATTAATTACCAGGGTTAAAAATTGGTTGGAGATCATTCCTGCCTGTAAAAGAAAAGTCAACACCTCGCTGCCAGCAGCGGGGTGTTGGACTTTCGGAGCAGCCTGCAGTCCGTTCTGGTATGTGCTTGGCACGCGCCATTAATATTTAGAGCCATTGCCGCGGGAATAAAAGCAAAATATGTGGTAACATTACTATGGTAAGGATTGAATTTTACAGGAAAATTTTGTATAATTTCTCTTGGTCAGCAGATGTGCTGAATATAAAAAGGAAAAGGAATCCCTATGAAAAAGTTACTGGTATATTTAAAAAATTACAAAAAAGAATGTGTATTGGCGCCGTTATTTAAAATGCTGGAAGCCTCTTTTGAGCTGGTTGTGCCGCTAGTGGTTTCTGCAATTATTGATGTAGGTATTGCTGCTAAAGACAGCGGATATATTTTAAGGATGTGCTTGGTGATGGTTGCGCTGGGGCTTATTGGGCTTGTTTGTTCTGTGACTGCACAGTATTTTGCGGCGAAAGCTGCGGCAGGGTTCGGAACAAAGGTGCGCCATCAGCTTTTTGCCCATATCCAGACTTTCTCTTTTTCCGAAATTGACCAAGCGGGGACGGCGACGCTGATTACCCGTATGACCAGTGATATTAACCAGGTACAGTCTGGGGTCAATATGGTGCTGCGTCTCTTTCTGCGCTCTCCCTTTATCGTCTTTGGCGCCATGGTGATGGCTTTTACCATTGACACAAAGGCAGCGTTGATTTTTGTAGTGACCATTCCCTTACTGTCTTTTGTGGTTTTTGGCGTTATGGCAGTCAGCATTCCTTTATATCGGAAGGTCCAGGAACGGCTGGATAAGGTTTTAGGCATTACAAGGGAAAACCTTTCCGGCGCCAGGGTGATTCGTGCCTTTCACAAAGAGGAGGAAGAAAAAAGCCGATTTGAGGAGGGATTGGAAAACCTCACATCCATGCAGAATTATGTGGGAAAAATCAGCGCTTTTTTGAATCCTGTGACTTATGTGGTCATCAATGGAGCTACCATCGTACTCCTCTATACGGGCGCCGTACAGGTTGACCTGGGGAATCTTACACAGGGGGAAGTGGTGGCGCTGGTAAACTACATGTCACAGATTTTGGTGGAGCTTATAAAGCTTGCAAATTTGATTATTACCATTACCAAAGCATATGCCTGCGGAAACCGTGTGTCTACTATTTTGGAAATGAAGAGCAGTATGCCGGTAAACCTTACTAGGACACAGGACGTGTCAGGAACCCAGGCAATCGAAAACGTTCCTATGGTACAATTTTCCCATGTGGGATTAACCTATCAGAAAGCAGGCGCAGAGAGTTTGTCAGAGGTTGATTTCACTGTGCAAAAGGGAGAAACCGTCGGGATTATTGGCGGTACTGGCTCTGGAAAAACTTCTTTGGTACATTTGATTCCCCGTTTTTATGATGTGACAAGAGGGGAGGTGCTGATCCAAGGGAAAAATGTCAAAGACTATCCCTTGGAGGAACTTCGCCAGAAAGTTGGGATTGTGATGCAGAAAGCAGTGTTGTTCCAAGGCACCATTCGGGAGAATCTCTGTTGGGGCAATGCTGCTGCCACAGAAGAAGAATTGTATCAGGCTTTGGAAACGGCACAGGCGAAAGAAGTGGTAGAGGGCAAGGAAGGGAAGCTGGACGCCCTTGTGGAACAGGGGGGGAAGAATTTTTCCGGGGGACAGCGCCAGCGTCTGACCATTGCCCGCGCCCTGGTGCGTAAGCCCGATATTTTGATTTTGGATGACAGCGCGTCGGCGTTGGATTATGCCACAGATGCCAGGTTAAGGAAGGCAATCCGCCAGATGGACGGTTCGCCTACGGTGTTTATTGTCTCCCAGCGTACCTCTTCCATCCAACATGCAGATAAGATCATCGTCTTGGAAGATGGACAGGTCGCAGGGATGGGAACCCATCAGAAACTTTTGGAGAAGTGCCGGGTTTACCGGGAAATTTATGAGTCCCAATTTAAAAAGCAGTAAACAGGGAGGTGCCTTCTGTGGAAAAAGGCACACAGAATGGAGGGAACAGTGAAAAAGGATCTTAGAGTAAAACAAACCCAGACAATGAAAAAAGTCTTAAAATATATCAAGGCATATGGGGGGTATCTGGCGTTGTCTTTGGTGTTTGCAGTGGTGACAGTAGCCGCTGCCTTGTATATTCCAGTGGTGACAGGGCAGGTCATTGACCATATTTTAGGACCGGGACAGGTCAAATTTTCTGTGATTACACAGCTTCTCTGGAAGATGGGGATTGTGATTGCTGTGACGGCGTTGGCACAATGGCTGATGAATGTGTGCAACAATAAGATTACTTACGAGGTGGTACAAGATATTCGGAGGGAAGCCTTTGCTAAGATCGAGATACTTCCTCTGAAATTTATTGACGGACATTCCCATGGTGAACTGGTGAGCCGGGTCATTGCAGACGTGGATCAATTTGCAGACGGGCTTTTGATGGGTTTTTCCCAATTGTTTACCGGAGTAGTCACGATTTTAGGGACTTTGCTGTTTATGCTGGGAATCAATGTGAAAATTACTTTGGTGGTGGTTTTGGTAACTCCAGTTTCTCTTTTTGTGGCAAGTTTTATTGCTCGGCGGACATTCTCAATGTTTATGCTCCAGTCTGCTACCAGGGGTGAACAGACGGCGCTGGTCAATGAAATGATCGAAAACCAGAAGGTAGTCCAGGCATTTTCCAAAGAAGAGGATATACTGGAACAGTTTGATGAAATCAACCAAAGGCTGGAAAAGGCATCCCTTAAGGCAACCTTTTTTTCTTCCCTGACCAATCCGAGCACCCGGTTTGTAAATAGCCTGGTATATACCGGGGTAGGGCTTGTAGGGGCATTTTCGGCGATGAGGGGCGTGCTTACCGTGGGGCAGTTATCCTGTTTTTTAAGTTATGCCAACCAATACACCAAGCCTTTTAATGAAATTTCCGGGGTAGTGACGGAACTGCAGAATGCCCTTGCCTGTGCGGAACGGATTTTTGCTTTGATTGAGGAAGAATCCCAGGTTCCAGAACCTGAAAATGTAAAAGTCTTGGCAGAGGTCAAGGGAAATATAGATCTGAAACATGTTTATTTTTCCTATACGCCGGATAAAAAGTTAATTGAGGATTTTAATTTATCTGTAAAACCTGGGCAGCGGGTGGCGATTGTAGGTCCTACCGGATGCGGCAAGACTACGCTGATCAATCTTCTGATGCGTTTTTACGATGTGGACAGCGGAAGCATCCTGGTGGAAGGGGAGGATATCAGAGAGGTGACACGCCAAAGTTTAAGAGAAAGCTATGGCATGGTACTCCAGGAAACTTGGTTGAAAGCAGGGACAATCCGTGAGAATCTTAAGATGGGAAAACAGGATGCATCAGATGAGGAGATGATGGAAGCGGCGAATGCCGCGCATGCCCACAGTTTTATTAAGCGTCTGCCCAAAGGGTATGATACGGTTATCGGTGAGGAAGGAGGAAGCCTGTCCGTGGGACAAAAACAGCTTTTGTGTATTGCCAGGGTAATGCTCTGCCTTCCGCCTATGCTTATTTTGGATGAGGCAACATCTTCCATTGATACCAGGACTGAAATGAAGATACAAAATGCCTTTGCAAAGATGATGAAAGGGCGCACCAGTTTTATTGTGGCACACCGTCTCTCTACCATTCAGGAAGCAGATATGATACTGGTCATGAAGGATGGACATATCTTAGAACAGGGCAGCCATCAGGAACTGCTTGCACAGAACGGATTTTATTATGAGCTGTACAACAGCCAGTTTGTCGTATAAGGTTTGTATTGGTTGGTGAAAATTAACAATAAGAATTTTAAAACTATCTTTTGGCATACTTTGGTTCTTGTCGAATGGTGAAATATTTTTTTCTTTGACAAAACTTTAACACAGTGATATACTAAAAAGGAACGAGTCATTAATGTAATGGGAAGTCCCAAGCTTCTCGGATTCTGGTTGGGGTTCTTTCGAACCTTAATCAAATTTGTGAAATGAGGTGGAAAGAATGGCAGTACAACAGGCAGATATTAACAAGGTACGGGCATCTGTATTAGGGCAGTTGGGAAACAAAGTCATGATCCAATTGGACAGGGGCCGTAACAGGATTGACGTTCAAAAAGGAGTGATCCAGGGAGCCTATCCTTCCGTATTCACCATTTTGATTGATGATGAAAATGAGAAGAATCCACCACAACTTCTTTCTTTTAGTTATGCAGACGTTCTGACAAGGGATGTGAGGATGAAATTGTGTTAATCAGACGAAGATAACTTCGTATTAGGCAAATCAATACCTGTCAGAGAAAATGAATAAAACGCCCCTGTTCTGAATAGAATGTACCAATATTCAGGATAGGAGCGTTTTTTGTTTTGGACTTAGCGAAAAAATATATACATATGAATCGGGAAAAAGGCAAGGCCATAACCCAGATTACGTTGGATGATGATTTTAATGTTCCGGATATGAAACCGGATATGATACGGATTATATTAGATAAAGGGGAACTGAAGCTGGATGAGACCACCATAACCCAGGACCACGTCTGGTTGAAAGGGGTTCTCAAGTTCTCCCTGTTATACCGCAGCGACCAGGAAGAAGGAAAGATAAACACAATGAATGGGGAAATTCCTTTCCAGGAAAGCCTTGCCATTGATGGAGCAAATGAGTATGATACGGCGAAATTAAAATGGGAAATGGAAGATCTCTCTATTGGAATTATCAATTCCAGAAAATTAAGCGTCAAGGCATTGGTGGTATTAAAGGCAGTAATCGACGAGGTTTATGATGAGGAATTGATTATTGGGGTTGACCAGGAAGGCGGAGTCCAGATTTTGGACCAGACTTTGTCTTCTATGGCGTTGTTTTTGTCGAAAAAAGACACTTTCCGGTTTAAAGAAGAGATTTTACTTCCCTCAAACAAACCAAATATCCGCCAGATTTTATGGAAGAGCGTGCAGCTTCGGGGAGTGGAAATGCGTCTTGTGGACCAGCAGTTAAACATCAAGGGAGAGGCGTTGGTATTCGTGCTTTATGAAGGTGAGGATGAGGATGAGCATCTTCAATGGATGGAAACAGCGCTGCCTTTTACCGGGGTGATTGACTGCAGTGGATGTACAGAAGATATGATTTCAGATGTTTCCTATGATGTATCAGCAATAGAATTGGAAGCAAAGCCAGATTATGATGGGGAAGAACGGATGCTTCATCTGGAAGTGGTGCTGGATCTGGAGGTACAGATCTACACAGAGGAAGAGAATCAAATTGTAGCTGACCTGTATGCTGTCAATGAGAAACTTACCCCAGTGTATGAGGATGCAGTATTTGAGAAACTGCTGCTGAAAAATTCTTCTAAATGCAAGATTTCTGAGAAAATGAGTATTGACAAAAACCAGGAATCCATGCTGCAGATTTGCGCCAGCGAAGGATATGCAGTGGCAGAGCAGGCGGAGATTGTTGACGGAGGAATCCAGGTAGAGGGTACCTTGCAGGTGACGATTTTGTATGTGACGGCAGATGACCGGATGCCCATAGCTTCCATGAGGGATATTTTGCCGTTCCACTACCTGATTGAAGTGCCAGGAATCAACAAAGACTGCCGTTATCATTTGCAGACAGGGATTGACCAGCTTACCACAGTGATGAGCGACAGCACCCAGGTGGAGGTAAAGGCAGTTCTGAATTTAAATTGCATTGTATTTGAGCAGCAGGAAATGAAAAAGATCACAGAAGTAGAGCAGTCACCATTGAATATGGAAGAATTGCAGGAAAGCCCTGGTATTATCGGCTATATTGTGAAGGAAGGAGACCAGCTTTGGGATATTGCAAAAGAAAATTTTACAACAATCTCAGAGATTGTTAAGACAAACCAGCTCTCCTCAGAGCAGATTCGCGGGGGAGATAAGATCTTGATTATCAAGACCGTCGGATAAAAGGGGGGATGCCTTGAAAACGTAATTCATCGATAGACTGTAAACAAGCATTCTGAATAAGCTCGCCTTGCGGGCTTTTTCTGTTATAAGAAAAACCTTGTTACATCAAGGCGTGAAAGTGTCTTCCTATAGAAGAAATAATAATATGCGCACTCATATGAATGGAAGAGGTCACTGGGTGACCACACTCGGCGCAGCAAAGCAGCCAAGGTCTGTGCCCTGCTTCGGTCGGCGCCAAACAGACATCCATTGGATGTCCAGCCCCCCTCATGAATAAGGGGCTTGTCCTTTTTATTCTTTTCTCATTTCCTGTGCACATTGGTGTCCTTTTCCATGGTCGCCATGATGGCTGCAATGCCACATTACTTAGGATTGCCTGGTATGTCCAAAGTGTTCAAAAATAGTTTCATTTTTATAACTAACGGCAATTTTCATAATATCTGCCTTCTTTTTCATGGCTTTGGCACGATGGGCAATAGACGCTGCTGCGTCCGCCGATTACCGTACGGCAAAAGGATTCCAGGCATTTTGGGCATTGTTTGCCGTTATGTCCGTAAACCTGTAAAAACGGCGTATTGTGGTAGTCCTTCCCTTTGCTTTGCAGATAGTCTTCCGGCGAAATCTTATTTTTGTTTATAAAATAAGAAAGGCGTTCCGGAATTACCGTGGCAAGACACTGCCACTCATGTTTTGTCAGGCTGTCTGCACGGTGTCCAGGATAAATTCCTGCGGTAAAGAGGATTTCGTCAGAATAAATATTGCCGATGCCTGCGATTACGTTCTGTTCCAGCAGGCATTCTTTTATGGTTTTCTTGCATTTTCCAAAATGTGTTTGCAGGTAATCGGCAGTCATATTTTTGTCGAACGGTTCCAGACCCAGCTTGGCAATGCCGCTGTGTGTATCTGTCTCACCTTTTTGTAGGAACCAAAATCTTCCGAAACGGCGGGTATCGGAAAAACGCAGTTCATAGCCATTGCTCATTTTAAAAATGATATGCGTGTGCTTTTCCTCCGGGTAATCAGGGGTGTAAACAAAAGTCCTCCTGTCATCCTAAGGTGAAGCACAAAATAATCGCCGCTGTCCAATGACACGCCTAAAAATTTTCCCCTGCGCATCATGTTGGAAATGTGCTGCCCTGTCAGCAGCGCGCAAAATTCCTCCGCTGAAGGGTGTGCGACAACCTCCGGTCGTCGGACAGTCACATGATTGATGTACAGTCCTTTTATCTGTGGTTCTAATACCCGTTTGACTGTCTCTACTTCTGGCAGTTCAGGCATGGCTTTTATAGAAGGAAGGAGCACTGTTTTACAAGTTTTAAGAATAAAAAATACTATATGAGACACGGCAAAGGCGCCACGCTGTTCCAACTTTTCCTTGGTGTCCTCTGATGAAATGGGTTGTCCTGAAAATGTAATTCAGCGACAGCCCTTTTTTGGGCTTGAAATATACCAACTTTTGTCATAATATTAAATCAGATGTTGTATAAGCTATATGCGCTTTGCGAGGGCGCGAGTGAGTCTAAAAAGGTAGATGCCAGCAAAAGCTGGACAGAATCCCGCGCCAAAACTCGCCAAATCCAGTCTTAAACCAACATAAAGTATAGGGAAGGAGAAGTTTGGTTATGAAAAAATACAAAGCAATATCTATTGGGCTTGCCTTGGCGCTGGCATGTTCCGGCATACCACAGACAGGAGTCCAGGCACAGGGGAATGATGAACTGCAGGCGGAGGCACAGGAGGAAGAGCCAGGGCAGGAGCAAGATCAGTTTATTACCAATGATTTACAGGATGGTACTTTGCAAATTATCAGTGTATCTGACAAAGAATGTACAGAAGTGGCAATTCCTGCAGAGCTGAATGGAAAAAAGGTTACCCGTATTGGAAATGAAGCATTTCGGGGTTGTAGTAATTTAGTCCAGGTGACGATGCCGGAAGAAGGGATTACCTATATTGGGGACAATGCCTTTTATGGTTGTACCAGTTTGTCAGAAATTAATCTTCCAAATACCATGGCATATTTGGGGGAGGGTGCCTTTGCAAATTGTGCCAATTTAGATGCAATTACAATTCCCCAGGGAATTACTTCCGTGGAGAAGGGGACATTTAGCGGCTGCAACCTTCTTGACGATCTTGTTTTGCCGGAGGGGTTGGAAGAAATTAAATCTTCCTCGTTTGTAGAATGTTCCAGCCTGGTGGATGTTAAGCTGCCTGGCTCTCTAAAAAAAATAGGACAGTCTGCCTTTGACAGTTGTATCAGTTTAACACAAATTGAGTTTCCAGAAGGGCTGGAGGAGATTGAATCCGCGGCTTTTCAAGATTGTTCCAGTTTAACTGGAATTACGCTTCCCCAAGGGCTTAAGAGTCTTGGAGGCAGTGCTTTCTGGCATTGCATCAGCGTAGTGGGGGAAGTTACAATTCCTAAAAATCTTTCAGACATCGGGTCAAACCCCTTTGGATATTGTGATGAGTTACATGCAGTGGTTGTAGAGGAAGGCAATCCCAATTATGTGTCAGAGAATGGCGTATTGTTTAATAAAGACAAGACAAAATTGATTTGCTGCCCTGGGAATATGCAAGGAAGCTATACTATACCTCAGACGGTGGCAAGCATTGACGGCGGAGCGTTTTATGGATGTGAAAGCCTGACGGAGGTCAATATGCCGGCGGCATTGGAAAATGTTGGTACTGACCCCTTCAGCAGTTGTATCAGCCTGATTGACATCAATGTGGACAAAAACAATAAGAGATTCAAATCCATCGACGGTGTTTTATATAATAAAAGCGGAAGCTCTCTAAGCGTTTGTCCTGGCGGCAGGACAGAACTGGTGATACCAGAAGGGGTAACAGAGATTCAGGGCACAGCATTTTGGGGATGTATTGATTTGCAGGAAATTACATTTCCGGCAAGTGTCCAAAAGATTGTTCCAGATTTCAGTGAGTGGAATGAAGAGGAAGAGAGTTTAAGTTTTGTTGTAGTAAAAGACAGTTATGCAGAGGCTTTTGCAAAGGAACATCAGATCCCCTATCGTTATGTGGGCGACCTGGAGGATCCCGATGACCCAGACGACCCCGATGATCCGAATGATCCCGATGACCCAGACGACCCCGATGACCCAGACGATCCCGGAGACAACTCTGTGGAGACGAAAGGGGATTATCGCTGCCAAGATTTGGGTGATGGGACTTTGGAATTGGTTGGCTATCTTGGAACAAATACAAAGCTCACGCTTCCCTCACAGTTGGAGGGAAAACAGGTAACGGGAATTGGGGATGAAGCATTTCAAGGATTGTCTGGTATTACTGAAGTAGAAATTCCCCAGGGGATCAGTTATGTGGGAGAGAGTGCGTTCCAGGGATGCACCAGCCTTGCGAAAGTCACTTTGCCCAAGGAAGTGGAGGCAATTGGGTCAGCAGCATTTCTCGGCTGTTTTAACCTTGCGCAAATTGAGATTCCAGAAAATGTTACTGATATTGAAGCCCAAACTTTCAGCGGCTGTATCAGCTTAAAGAAAGTCATACTGTCTGCGAAAACGGAGTACATTGGAGAGGAAGCATTCAGCGGATGCAGCGCCCTGACAGAAATTAAACTGCCCAAAGGTCTTACAGAGATTGAAGAGATGGCATTTTATGGGTGCAGCGCCCTGACAAAAATGGAAGTGCCAGACACTGTGGCCAGGATTGGAAGGTATGCTTTTGTTGATTGCAAAAATCTGAAAGAAATCGTGATTCCTGCCAGTGTGAAAGAAATGGGATATGGGATGTTTGGAGGCTGCCAAAAGAGTTTAACCCTTTTGGTAGATGCAAACAGCCATGCGGAGAGCTATGCAAAAGAGCAGGGTCTTACCTACCGCTATCGTACAGAATGTAAACATAATTACAAATCTACCGTTGTGAAAGCATCTTGGAAGAAGAATGGCAGCATCACCAAAAAGTGTACCATTTGCGGAAAATCACAAAAAGCGCAAGTGATCTATGCGCCAAACGCTGCAACATTGTCTTCCACGAAACTTACCTATAACGGAAAGGCACGGACGATTTCTGTCACAGTAACGGACAGTAAAAAGAAGGCATTGAAAAAAGGAACGGATTATACGGTAAGTTATGCTACAGACAGGAAGAACGTAGGGGTACATACAGTAACCATTAAATTTAAGGGTAATTATAAGGGAGCCGTTGAACGGACATTTACTATTTTGCCAAAAGGTTCTTCCATAAAAAGCCTTACAGCAAAATCCAAAGGTTTCCAGGCAAAATGGGCAAAGCAGGCAAGCCAGTCAAGCGGCTATCAGATACAGTATTCTACAAGCGGTAAATTTGCCAAGGGAACAACGGGTACAGTTTTGGTTAACAAGAACAGTACGGTCTCTGCAAAGATAACGAAATTGAAGGCAAAAAAGAAATATTATGTTCGAATCCGTACTTATAAAGCAGTAAAGGTAAAGGGAAAAACTCAGAATATTTACTCAAATTGGTCCAAAGTGAAAACGGTTACAACAAAAAAATAGCAGAACAAAAGTGCGTTTCACGCACCTGCGCGAACAATTATTTTTGCAAACGCATCTTTTGTTCCGCGCCGCGCACATTTGCGCAGCAATATTTTTCCACTTGTGCGCGTGCGCATATTATTTTTTATTCTATAGGAAGACACTTTCATGTTTTAACGTGAAAAGGTATTTCCTATAGAATAAAAAATCAGAGACTCTTTAGTTGCTATCCTGGCGATATGATGTTATAATCACTTTGAACATCAAAAATACATAGAAAGGAGACAAGCATGAAATCAAAAAAGCTGATTGCATTTTTACTGGTGTTGGCTATGGGATTTTCACAATTTTCAGTTGCTTTGGCAGATAAGAAGTCTGAGGCAGAGTCTAAGAAGAAGGAAGCGCAGAGTAATTTAAATTCAAAGCAGAGTGAGATTGACAGCATAGAACAGCAGCAAAGACAGCTTGAAGAAGAGATTGATGCCTTGGATGCGGAGCTGGTAAATGTAATTGTGGATTTGTCCGTTGTTGAGGAGGAGCTTGCCATTAAGCAGGATGAGCTCGCGCAGACCAAGGAGGAACTCAAAAAGGCAAAGAAGGACGAAAAGGACCAATATGAGGCAATGAAGCTTCGGATTCGTTTTATGTACGAGAAGGGCGACACGGCAATGCTTACCAGTATCCTGGAGTCCAAAACCATAGCTGATCTTTTGAATCGGGTGGAATATGTCAATGAGATGTATGACTATGACCGGAATTTGCTGAAAGAGTATGAAACTGCGAAAAAGCAAGTGGCAAAACTGCAAAAACAGCAGAAAAAAGAGGTTGCCGCATTAAAAGACAAGCAGGCAGAATACCAGGTTGCAGAGGCAAATTACCGCTCCATGATTGAACAAAAGCAGGGAGAAGCCAAAGATTTTGGCGAAAAATTGGAAGCAGCACAGGTATTGGCGGCACAATATCAAGATACGATCAATGCCCAGAATGTAATTATTGCCAAGGAAAATGAACGAATTGAGAAAGAGCGCCAGGAACAGGCACGCCTGGAACAAGAGCGCAAAGAGCAGGCACGCAGGGAGCAAGAGCGCAAAGAGCAGCAGCGCCTGGAACAAGAGCGTTTGGAACGTATGCAGCAGCAGCTTGCAGCATCCAATGACGATTCCAGTGAGATACCAGAGGAAAACAATGAATCTGACATACCAGAGGAAAGCAGTGGAAATGGCGGAGGCTTTGAAGATACCAGCAGCACAGGAAACGAAGGAGGCTCTGAAGATACCAGCAGCACAGGAAACGAAGGAGGCTCTGAAGATACCGGCAGCACAGGAAACGAAGGAGGCTCTGAAGATACCAGCGGCACAGGAAACGAAGGCGGCTCTGAAGATACCGGCAGCACAGGAAACGAAGGAGGCTCTGAAGATACCAGCGGCACAGGAAACGAAGGCGGCTCTGAAGATACTGGAAATTCTGAGATACCAGAAGAAAGCGGAGGGTCTGAGATACCAGAGGAAACTGGAGGGTCTGGCGGAGAGGACGCTGATCCAGGAAACAGTACTGGTATCAGCGGAAGTGAACTTGTTCAATATGCGTTAAGCTTTGTTGGAAATCCCTATGTATGGGGTGGGAAAGATCCGAATACTGGCGCTGATTGCAGTGGATTTACCAGTTATGTCTATGCACATTTTGGAATCAGTATTCCAAGTTACTCTTATGCACAGCGTTCTGTAGGACAAGAGGTCAGTTATGCCAATGCACAGCCGGGAGACTTGATTTGTTATGCTGGTCATGTGGCGATTTATATGGGGAATGGGCAGATTGTCCATGCAAAAGGGACTGCATATGGAATCGTCGCTTATGACAATGCTACATACCGTGAGATTATTACCGTGCGGCGTTTGTTGTAGGAGTGCTGGACATCAGCCTTAAATTATCTTGGAAGGAGTGGAAGCTTCTTCCAGGACAAATGCCTCCGGCAGAATGCAGCAGATGCATAACCGTTAAGGTTCATACGTTAAGATGTTTTACAGTTCGCCTATGGCGGACTTTTTCTTTCTATAGTAAAGGGCTTGTCACGCGAAAGCGTGAAAGCGTCTTCCTATAGAAGAAAAAATAAATCCGCACCTCTGCTTCTTCACTCCGTTACGGTCGGTGCTAACGGGATGTCCACTGGACATCCACCGCCCGCCGGAGGCTTTTTTCTGAATCGGGAATTGATTGGGCTCCCACTGAGGTAAATTTGTTTTATTTACCACACGAATCCACTTGTAGAAGTGGGAGCATTTTCCGATGAGATAAAAAATATGCTCAGATTGCCGATAATATAAGATAGAACTAAAATAAAAAACAGGAGGAGTTTTGACATGGATATAAAAACCTTACAGAGCGATATGGTCGCTGCTATGAAAGCAAAAAATAAAGGAAGAAAAGATGCGATATCTGCGTTGGTATCAGCGGTAAAGAAGGCGGCGATAGACGAGGGGTGCCGGGAAGATATTCCACAATCCCTTGTTGACCGGGTGATTTTAAAGGAATTGAAGACAGCGAAAGAACAGTTGGATACCTGCCCGGCAGAACGTACGGATCTGTTGGAAGAATATCAGCTGAGACATGATGTGATCAAAGAGTATGCTCCAGCAATGATGTCTGAGGAAGAAGTCAAGGCATATATCACTGAAAAGTTTGCAGAAGTTGTCGCAACAAAAAATAAAGGACAAATTATGAAAGCAGTTATGGCAGAATTAAAAGGCAAAGCAGATGGCAAAGTAATTAATCAGGTAGTTGCGCAATTGTGTAAATAATGCCCCATTTTGGAACTACAGATAATATAGAGCGAGTAGGTGTGTAGAATGAAAATACAGTTACCTGAAAAAGTAACATTTATTATAGATACTTTGATGCGTGCTGGCTTTGAGGCTTATGCAGTGGGGGGCTGTGTGCGGGATTCCATTTTGGGACGAATTCCAGGAGACTGGGATATTACCACATCGGCGTCTCCTGGACAGGTGAAAACGCTTTTTCCCAAAACGGTTGATACTGGAATTTTACACGGAACAGTTACCGTCTTAGTGGATGGAGAAGGCTTTGAGACAACAACCTATCGCATTGATGGAGAATATGAGGATAAGAGGCATCCCAAAGAGGTTGTCTTTACCTCTGAGTTGATGGAAGATTTAAAACGCAGGGATTTTACCATCAATGCTATGGCATACAATGAACAGGAAGGGCTGATTGATGCTTTTGGCGGGGTTTTGGATATTGAGAATAAAATAATCCGTTGTGTGGGGAACCCTGTGGACCGTTTTACGGAAGACGCCCTGCGCATGATGCGCGCAGTGCGTTTTGCTGCACAGCTTGGGTTTTCCATTGAGGAACATACCAAAGCCGCAATTCCAGGGCTTGCTTCAAACCTTGCACAGATTAGTGCAGAACGGATTCAGGTGGAACTGGTGAAACTTCTGGTATCTGACCATCCCGAAGAACTGCGCACAGTTTATGAGACTGGTATGACCAGTGTATTTTTGCCAGAGTTTGACCAGATGATGAAAACTCCTCAGAATAATCCCTTCCACTGTTACAATGTAGGGGAACATGCAATTGTGGCAATGCAGAACATTCGAAATGATAAGATCCTGCGGCTTACAATGTTATTACATGATGTGGCAAAACCGGTATGCCGATGTACGGACGAGGAAGGAATTTATCATTTCTATGGGCATCCCAGTGAAGGTGCAAAGATGGCAAGGGATATTTTACGCCGGCTGAAATTTGATAATTACACCATTGACCGGGTGGGGGCGCTGATCGTTTGGCATGATGACAGGCCGACTTTGCGGGAAGCTTCCATCCGCAGGGCAATTCATCGGGTGGGATTGGAACAATATCCGGCGTTGTTTGAGGTAAAACGTGCAGACACTCTGGCAAAGAGCAATTTTAAACGTGCAGAAAAGCTTGCATTTATAGATGCTTATGAGAGAATGTATTGTGAAATTATGGATAAACGGCAGTGTCTGACGTTAAAGGATCTTGCTGTGACAGGGAAGGATCTGATTGGTATTGGCATGAAACCAGGCAAAGAGCTGGGCGAAGCTTTGAATTATCTATTGATGCATGTGTTAGAGCATCCAGAACATAATAAGCCAGAAATATTATTAAATTTGGTAAAAACAACACAAAATTCAGAATAGAATGGGACCTCTTCACATATGATAGAAAGACACAAGAAATGGACTTGTGATTATCATGGTGGAGGGGTTTATGTGTATAATCGAGAAAATCTGATTCTGGAACAGTATCCGTTTGAGGTAAAACAGACAACCAAAGGCAGAGGAGCACTGATTTGTGATACCAGTGACGGCTTGAAAATTTTAAAGGAATATAAAGGTTCAGAGGGCAGGGCAGATTTTCTGTACCGTTTGCTTCATTTTTTAGCAGAGCATGGACAAGAACAGATAGACTGCATTGTGCGGACAAAGGAAGAAAAAACCCTTGCCAGAGATATTGATGGAACTGCCTATATGGTACGCAATTGGTACGAAGGCAGGGAATGTGATACAAAGAGCCGGGAGGATATTCTGCGGGCGATTCGCCAGCTTGCAGATATACATAATATTCTTAGAACATTTCCAGATGAAATTCCAGATTATCTGCAAATACAGGAAGACAGCCTGTTTTTGCAGAATGACCGCCATACCAAAGAATTGAAAAAAGTTCGAAATTTTATTTCGAATAGAAGAAAGAAAAATGACTTTGAAATGGAATTTTTGCGCAGCTTTGACCTGTTCTATATGGAAGCGCAGAGTGTTGTGGCATTACAAAAAGAACTTCAAGGATATGAGGGTCTGGACGGGGACCATGGGATTTATGGCATCTGCCATGGAGATTACAATCAGCATAATGTGGTTTTTCTAAGACAGGGAATTACGGTTTTAAATTTTGAAAAAGCTTCCTATGATGTCCAGGTAGCGGATTTGGGCAATTTTATGCGCAAGATCCTGGAAAAACATAACTGGAATATGGGGCTTGGCATGGATATGCTGAAGGCTTATAATATGGTCAGAAAGCTAAGCCATCAGGAGATGGAGCAGCTCTATATCCGTCTTGCATACCCTGAAAAATTCTGGAAAATTGCAAATTACTATTATAATACCAGTAAGGCATGGGTCTGTGGAAGAAACCTTGAAAAACTGGAAAAGCTTATTATGCAGAATGAGGAACGTGAGAATTTTCTTCATCTGATCAGATAAGCGTTATGTCTCTGGAAGCTGGCTTGAATCCGCCCCAAGATTTGCAAAAGCGGGTTTTGAAAGGGGAAGGGGTATGGATATGCATGGTCTTTCTTCTGTTGGGAAGGGCATGATGGGGGATTTGGGCATCGAAGATTAGAATACATTCTAGGAGGAATCAAATTGCGAAAGAAAAAATTATACGTTTTAGTCCTGATGCTGACCGTTATGGTTTTTGTGCCAGGATGCGGGGAACAGAAAGGAAGGATTACAGACGGAAGCGAGGTATATGTAAAGAGAGAGTCAAAAGAGGACAAAAATAAGAAAGAAGAGGACGACGAAAAAAAGGAGGAGGAAAAAGAAGAGAGCCAAAAGCCAGAGAAGCTCTATGTGATTACTGGCATTGACACAGAACATAAGATATTGACGCTCAGGGATTGTGAGAATACCAAAGAAAAGCCTTACAATTACACTGGCGGAACATATATCAGGGACAAATATGGGGATAACCTGACGATCGACCAGATTTTTGAAGGAGAACTTGTCACGATTGAAAGGAGAGGGAAAAACCTTACAGAAGTACAGGTTTCCAAAGATGCTTTTTCTTATCAGGACCTGCAGAATTTTGATTTGGATAAAAAGAAGAAATCCTTTACAGTCGGTGGTATTCGTTATTCTTTTGATGAAGATCTTTTGGTGTATCATGGAAAAAGCAAGATTTCTTTGTCTGAACTTAGCGACCAGGATATGGTAAGTATAAAAGGGATTGGGCAGCAGATTTATACCATTCAAGTCACCAATGGACATGGAACGGTGGTGTTGGAAAATACAGAACTTTTTCAGGGAGGAAATATTACCATTGGCAATATTTTGTCAAAAAAAATTACGCCGGAAATGAGGATTGAGGTGGCAGAGGGGAGTTATCTTCTTTCTGTAGCAAATGATGGATATGGCGGAAGCAAAGAAATTAAAGTAGAAGCCAACCGTGAGACGAAAATAAATTTAGATGAACTAAAGGGAGAAGGTCCCCAATTTTGCCAGATACAATTTAAGCTGACACCAGAAACAGCAGTTTTATATTTGGACGGAGAGTTAATCAGCGCGGCACAGCCAGTGCAGGTGCGTTATGGCGTCCATCGTTTGACAGCAACTGCAGAAGGATATCAGGAATGGAAGAAAACCCTGGTTGTAAATTCCGCCACAGCAGA
Source organism: uncultured Lachnospiraceae bacterium (assembly GCA_951801955.1). Lineage (GTDB taxonomy): Bacteria > Bacillota > Clostridia > Lachnospirales > Lachnospiraceae > Petralouisia. The sequence continues at coordinate 21,019 of CATOOV010000025.1, read as the reverse complement.
GATTAAGGTTGAAATGAGCAGCCAAGAGCAAAAGGAGGAGGAAGAAGTTTCCACATCTGGAAGTTCCCAACAAAGCAGCAGCCAAACAAATGGGAATACCAATGGGAATCAAAACCAAGTCAATAATAACAGGACGAATACCAACAGCAATAGTAACAATAACAGAACAAATACCAATAACAACAATACCAACAACAATAATAATGGGAATAGCAACAACAACGGAAATAATAACAATAATGGAAATAGCAGCAACAACGGGAATATAAACAACAACAGAAATAATAATAACGGAAACAACAATAATAATGGGAACAGCAGCAATAACAACGGGAACAATAATAACGGGAACAGCAGCAATAACAACGGGAACAATAATAACGGGAATAGCAGCAACAACGGAAATAATAACAATAATGGAAATAGCAACAACAACGGGAATATAAACAACAACAGAAACGATAATAATAACGGGAACAATAATAACGGGAACAGCAGCAACAACGGAAACGACAATAACAACGGGAACAATAATAACGGGAACAGCAGCAATAACAACGGGAACAATAACAACGGGAACAGCAGCAATAACGGGAATACCAACAACGGAAACGATAATACTAACGGAACTACCAACAATGGTGATGATGACAATAATGGGACAGGCAGTGGGCGGATTGATGGGAATGATTAGTGTAAAGCTGATTCGCAGTGGGCAGTTTTGCCTGGGAGAAAGATGATTTTGTGGGAACAAGCTGCAAAAAGTGATACAGTACATGAAAATCCTGGAAATTATCAGAAAAAATGGTTGAGAAAAATCTTTCTTTGAAGTATGATAATAGGGAAGGGCTTATCCACGATAAGTATTCAAGAACGCCATCAGCGTTCTTGTTGCGGGGTGTGGGTTAGCTCTGCTGACGAAACAAATCCGCACCCCTGCAATCCGCCGGAGGCTTTTATCTCAATCGGAGGCCACCTCCCACTGAGATAAATTTGTTTTACTCACCACTTGTACCCAAAGTGCATCCCATAGGGCAATTCGGTGTATCATAAGGTATAGAAGTGGGAGTCTCCTCCGATGAGATGAAAATTGCGGAACACAAAGCGAGGAGGAAGAATATGGATTTCAAGGAACTTTATAATGAATGGTTAAATAACCCTTATTTTGATGAGGCAACGAAGGCAGAGCTTTTGGGCATTGCAAATGATGAAAAAGAGATTGAGGAACGCTTTTATATGGATCTGGAATTTGGTACGGCAGGTCTTCGAGGCGTGATTGGAGCAGGAACTAACCGTATGAATATTTATACGGTACGTAAGGCGACACAGGGGCTGGCAAATTATATTGCCACTGTCAATGGACAGGCAAAGGGTGTGGCAATTGCTTATGATTCCAGAAGAATGTCCCCGGAATTTGCCGATGAAGCGGCGCTGTGCCTTGCTGCAAATGGAATTAAGGCTTATGTATTTGAATCCTTAAGACCTACGCCGGAATTGTCCTATGCTGTGCGCAGGCTGGGGTGTATCGCAGGAATCAATATTACAGCAAGCCATAATCCGCCAGAGTATAACGGATATAAAGTGTACTGGGAAGATGGCGCACAGATTACTCCTCCTCATGACAAGGGAATTATGGATGAGGTTAAGAAAGTAACGGATTATGCAACCGTAAAGACCATGTCCAAAGAAGGGGCAAAATCTGCTGGGCTTTATGTGACGATTGGCAAAGATATTGATGATCCTTATATTGAGGAATTAAAGAGCCTTGTGCTTCGTCAGGACTGCATCGACGCAGTGGCAAAGGCTTTGAAAATCGTGTATTCCCCTCTTCATGGAACAGGCAATATTCCAGTGCGGCGTGTGCTTAAGGAGCTTGGTTTTGAAAATGTTTATGTGGTACCAGAACAGGAACTGCCGGACGGCGAGTTCCCCACAGTAAGCTATCCCAATCCAGAGGCAGAAGAAGCATTCCAGTTGGGATTAAAACTGGGAAAGGAAGTGGATGCAGACCTGATTCTTGCTACAGATCCTGATGCAGACCGCCTTGGCGTATATGTAAAGGATGCGCAGACAGGCGAGTATCACAGCTTGACTGGAAATATGTCAGGCTGCCTGATTGGTGATTATGTAATCAGCCAGAGAAAGGAAAAGGAAGGGCTTCCAGCAGACGGAGCATTTATTAAATCCATTGTCTCGACCAATATGGCAGATGCCATTGCAAAATATTATGGAATTGCCTTGGTGGAAGTACTGACAGGATTTAAGTTTATTGGACAGAAAATTCTTGAGTTTGAGACCACGGGCAAAGGAACCTATCTCTTTGGCATGGAGGAGAGTTATGGCTGTCTGACTGGGACATATGCCAGAGATAAGGATGCGGTAGTGGCATCTATGGCGCTGTGCGAAGCAGCCGCATATTACAAGACAAAGAATATGACATTGTGGGATGCTATGATCGCAATGTATGACCGTTATGGTTATTATAAAGATGATGTAAAATCCATCACTTTGAAGGGAATTGAAGGCTTGGAGAAGATCCAGGCGATTATGAATACCCTCAGGGAAAATACACCTGCCGAGATTGGCGGTTACAAAGTGGTTTCTGCAAGGGATTACAAGACAGATACCATCAAAAATATGGAAACTGGGGCGGTAACACCTACCGGACTGCCCAGTTCTAATGTGCTCTATTATGATTTGACAGATGATGCATGGGTATGCGTAAGGCCTTCTGGAACAGAACCCAAGGTGAAGTTCTACTATGGTGTAAAAGGGACATCTCTTGCGGATGCAGATGAGAAATCACAAAAACTTGGAAAAGAAGTTCTTGCCATGATCAATGAAATGCTGTAATGATCAAGCGGGAATGATTAGAAAATTTGTAAATCGATAAAAGGGAAAGATACGGCTTAGTAAGGTCGCAAATGGATGCGAATACTTTCTGAGCCATATCTTTCTCTTTTTTTGTAAATTTTATGCAAAAGACGGATGAATATGTTATAATGTTTATGAAAAATTTACTATAGAGTGGAATGTTTTTCGAGTAAGCATCGTGAAGAATCGCTAAAAGATCGTTTCAGAAGGTTTCGTATCTATGAGGAGGATGAGCAATGGAAAAGTACAAGAAAAAAGTTTCAATTAAGGCTAAGCTGTTGGGAACGATTATACCAGTGGCTGCCGTGGTGGTATTTGTCCTGATTTTAGTATCGTATCTGGTTTCCAAAGATATGATGAAAGAATCTGCAATGAACTTGCTGGATGCATCGATCGGTAACCAGGTAGCGGAGATGGAAGGATGGCTTCAAGAGGCTCTGAAATCTTTTGAGATGGTAAAAAAGAATATTGAAGCCACAAAGCCCAATGACAAAAAGCTGAAGGAATTGTTGAATCCATATTTTGGCTACAATATGGATTATCCAGAGGGAATTTATGTGGCGTCTGAAGATGGAACGCTGGTGGCGCCCAAGGGATCGAAAAAAAGTGAAAAAGGGATGTTGGAATCTGTCTGGTATACGCAGGGGTTGTCTAGGGTAAATATGGCTTTTGGCTCTGCCTATACCAATGAAGCAGGAGAAAGCATTATCAGCGCCTCTGGCATTCTTGATGATGGGGAAGATAAGATACGGGTAATTTCTGCCGATGTGTCTTTAGAGCATGTGAGTTTGATTGTAAATTCCATGGTGGAAATGGAAGACGCAGAGGCATTTCTAATTGATACTGTAGATGGAACCATTTTATCAGGAAGGGACAGTGAACGGATTTCCACACAATTGTCGAAAGAGGACAACAATCCGCTGTTTGCAGGGATTGCAAAGTCTGTGGAAGAAAATGATTATGTCATGAAGGAAATGGCAGGGTACCTGGTTGCATTTCAGGAGATTGGCGGTACGGAGTGGGTGATGGTATCTGATGTGCCAACCGCTACCATTTATGCCAATTTAAATAAACTGCGGCTGATTATGATTGTAATTGGATGTATTGCAATGCTGTGCATTGTACTTTTGATTGAGCGCATGGTACATATGATTATCCGTCCGATCAAGGTTCTTACAGCGGATATTACGAAAATGGCAGAAGGAGATTTTACCGTTGAAGTAAAGGCAAAAGGAAGAGATGAGATCGCAGCAATGGGGCGCAGCGTCCAGAAATTTGTGGAATCCATGCGGTCTATGATTCAGGATATTTATCAGATTTCAGAGAAACTTGGAAACCAGGCAGATGGGAGCAGCAAAATTTCCAGAGAAATGTATGACGCTTCCATTGTGCAGTCAGATTCCATGAAAGAAATGAATCTTACGGTGGACCAGCTCTCTGTGTCGGTAAATGAGATCGCAGAAAGCGCGACTACGTTGGCGATGGTTGTCGCTGATACCAAGGAAGACAGCGTCCGGGTGGAAGAAAAGATGAATGAGACTGTGTCTGTATCCCAGAAGGGAAAAGAGGATATGCAGAAAGTGGGAACCGCCATGGAGATGATCAGTACTTCCATTACCCGCTTAGAGGAAGCAATAAACAAGGTGGGAACCGCATCGGAAGAGATTACAGCGATCGTATCTCTGATTGGAAATATTGCGGACGAGACAAATCTGTTGTCTTTAAATGCTTCCATTGAAGCGGCAAGGGCTGGCGAGGTTGGAAAAGGGTTTGCTGTAGTTGCAGGTGAGATCGGGAAGCTGGCAAGTACCAGCACAGAATCCGTCTCTAATATTGAACAGTTGATTCATGAGGTACAGGCGCTTGTGGCAGATGCAGTGAAGCAGTCCAGAGACAGTGCGGAAAATATCAATGAAAGTGGAACATTGATTGGGAATGCCGTGCTTACCTTCAACAAGATTTATGAAAATATTGAAGAAACCAGTTCCTTGATTGAGGATATGATTGAGAAGGTGGAAAAAGTAGACGCCGTGGCAACCAATGCGGCGGCAATTTCTGAGGAGCAGGCAGCGAGTACGGATGAAATCCTGCAGACATCCGAGGATATGGTCACTCAGTCAAACCATATCCTGCATAACAGTGAGGAAGTGGCAAATGATGCAGAAGCGCTGGCGGCAACATCAGAGGAATTGGAGCGTCAGGTGAAAACGTTTCGATTTTAGGAAGGAGTGGTAGTGAAATGAAGAAAAAAACAGCAGTTATTTTAATATTAGCGATGATGTCATGTCTGCTTGCAGGCTGCAAAGTAGGAAGTTTTACAGAAGGAAATGGAGATTCTGTCAAGGCATTGATGATTTTGTCCACGGAAGATACTTATCGTGAAATGGTTGCAAAAGAGGCGCAGGATATAGCAAAGGACAGGGGGATGCAGCTTGATTTGGTGATTGGGGACGGAACTTCCGATACACAGGTAAAGACAATAAAAGATGCGGTGGCAAAAGGCTACAATGTAATTATATGTAATCCGGCAGATGCGGCAACAGCCCTTCAGCTTGAAATTGCAGCAGAGGATACACCGATGGTATTTTTCAACAGTTGTCCAGATGAAAGGCTTTTGAAAAAAGGGCAGTACGTCTATGTGGGATCCAACGAGCAGGATGCAGGAACCTTCCAGGCAGAATATGCGCTGGATAAGCTTTCTGGAAAAGATACATTGAACGTGGTGATTATAGAAGGAGAAAACGGACATTCTGCGACCAAGGGAAGAACTTCTGCAGTAAAAAATGTTTTAAAGGCAAGCGGGAAAAAAATCAACTATGTGTTTGCTGACTATGCAGATTGGGATAAAGATAAGGCAAAAAATTTGTTTGATATTGTGTTGAAAACTGGCAGGACGGTAGACTGTATCATCTGTAATAATGATGAGATGGCGCTGGGTGTGATTGAATCCTGTAAGTCAAATAAGATAGACCCATCTTCATTTCTGATCCTTGGTGTGGATGCCACGGCAGGCGGCTGTGAGGCAATTGAGAACAGGGACATGGGTTTTACAGTCTGCCAGTCAGCTTCTGGGCAGGGAAAAGCGTGTGTGGATGCGGCGATGGCGCTGGTGGAAGGGCAGGATTTAACAAAGGTGGAATATGCTATGGACAATGGCATATATGTGTATGTGCCCTTTGAGCCAGTCTCAGCACAAAATGTTACAGAGTACAAGTGATGTTATCAAGTTGAAGGGACTGGTTTTACAGTCTGTTACGAAAAATCTAGGAAATATGGAAATTTTCTTGACAAACATTATAAAAACAAGTATAAATATGTGTGTAGGTAATCTAGAAGAGTAATTATTATAATTCTATGGAACGGTTACTTTGATAGAACTTGGACCGAAAAATATTAATTTTAGAGCAAATAACCTAGAGGAGGAATATTGTCATGAACAAAGCAGAATTAGTTGCAGCGATCGCTGAAAAAACCGATTTACCAAAGAAAGATGCAGAGAAGGCGTTAAAAGCTTTTACAGATGTTGTAGCAGAAGAATTGAAAAAAGGAGAAAAAATCCAGTTAGTGGGGTTTGGGACTTTTGAAGTTTCCGAGCGGGCAGCAAGAACAGGAAGAAATCCACAGAGCGGTGAACAGATGAAGATTCCGGCATCTAAAGCTCCCAAATTTAAGGCAGGAAAAGCTTTAAAGGATATGATCAACGCATAATTAAGTTTATGACATTTTGGAAGGCTTTCGAAAGAAAGCCTTTTCTTTATATCATAGGGAAGTGATTCACGTTTCTTATGATATAAAAAATAATTATACGCACGCGTACAAGAGGAGAATGCATCCATTTGTGCAATTTGCCGACATTCTTTTTGAAAACCATCTTTTAACACTTCAATTCATATAGAAAACAGATATTTCAGGAAGGAACAAGATATGAGGTTAGATAAATATTTAAAGGTATCCCGGCTGATTAAACGCAGAACCGTTGCAAATGAGGCATGTGATGCAGGACGGGTATCTGTCAACGGAAAAGTGGCGAAGGCTTCCCAGGATGTAAAAGTGGGGGATACCATTGAGATTGGATTTGGAACAAAAAATGTTAAGGTTGAGGTGCTGGCTGTCTTAGATACCAGCAAAAAGGAGGAAGCAAAAGAGCTGTTCCGGTATCTGTAAGGGTGCAGGGATAAAAGTGAAATAGGCAGGTAAAGTTCCAGTGGTTTTTAACATGCCATGAGCAAGAAATCCCCCACTTCTATCAAGTGGTGGGATGAATTGCGGATTACACGGCGTTCTCTTGTCCTATAGGAAATCCTTTCGAAATTCCTATAGGAGAAAACTACCATGCGCACGCGCACAAGAGGAAAGAGTCACTTCGTGACTGTGCGCGGCGCGGAACAAAAGATGCGTGAGCAAAAGAAGTAGTTCACGGGAGTGCGTGAACAAAAGAAGTAGTTCGCGGGAGTGCATGAGCAAAAGAAGTAGTTCGCGGAAGTGCGTGAAACGCACTTTTGTTCTCCTATAGGAAATTCCTTCGAAATTCCTATAGGAGAAAACTACCATGCGCACGCGCACAAGAGGAAAGAGTCACTTCGTGACTGTGCGCGGCGCGGAACAAAAGATGCGTGAGCAAAAGAAGTAGTTCGCGGAAGTGCGTGAAACGCACTTTTGTTCTTTGCCTATAATTTTAGAATTCAGGCATAAAACAGCCCCTCTTTCATATATTTAAAAAGGACATACCATGGGTTCAGGATATATGGAAGGAGGTTTTTGGATGGAAGAGAGAGCAGGGGGAAACCATTCCCATAAGATTATGATTTCCAACCGGAAAAGCGGAGTGCTCAACGGTGTGATAGATGTACTTTCCTTTGATGTTGGTGAAATTTTGTTAGAGACAGAGATGGGCATGCTGATGATAAAGGGAAATGACCTTCATGTGAATCGCCTGACACTGGAAAAAGGAGAAATAGACATTGAAGGAAAAATAGACAGTTTTACATATTCAGATGTAAAATCTGCCTCAAAACAGAGCGATTCTTTGCTGGGAAGATTGTTTAAGTAATGGAAATCAGTGCAGAAATTTTAAAAGAAGCAGATGTGCTGCTGGCAGCTTTTCTGACAGGGATGCTACTGCTGTTTGCCTATGACCTGCTGCGGATCGTCCGAAGGCTAGTTCCCCATAAAACATGGCTGATTGGAGCCGAAGACCTAATATTTTGGATTGGCAGCGCCTTAGCGTTGTTTGCCATGTTATACCGTGAAAACAGCGGTTATATTCGAGGCTTTGTAATCGGCGGGGTCCTGGTAGGAATGTTATTTTATAACCTGGTGTTTAGCCATTTGGTGGTAGAGGGATGTGTGTTTCTGTTAGAAAAAATACTGTTTGTCTTCAGCAGGCCTCTGGTGTGGACAGCCCGTCTCCTGAAAAAACCTGTGGGACATATGAGAAAAAAAGGGAAAAAGGTCTTACGGTTTCTGAAAAAACAATTGAAAAAAATCTGGAAAGCCGTTAGAATAGGGATAAGTAAACAATAAATAGTATAGACCTAGGAATGAGAGGCATTTCAAATGGGAAAACGTCAGGAAGCACGAAAATCAAGTGCACAGAGAACTCGGATAAGGAGAAGGAATAAGCAGAATAAGTCAGGCATTATCTGCATTTCCTTAATCGTACTAATGTTGGTGGCTGTAATGTCTGTCAGGATTGTATCCATGTATGATAAGAATGAATCCTGTAAAGAAAAAGAACAGCAATTACAGGCGCAACTGGAATCAGAAGAGCAGAGGCAGCAGGAGCTGAAGGAGTATAAGGAGTATGTAACTACGAAAGAATATATCGAGCAAGTTGCGAAGACAAAATTAGGGTTAGTGTATTCCAATGAGATTATATTTAAAGAGAAGGACTCCTCCCGGTGAGGGGCGCTCGGAAGAATGGCACATTTGGGTAGTTGATGATGGCTGACGCTTGTATCACGTTCCCATAAGGCAAGTATGCAGGCTCTGAAGTATTATTTTACAGAAAGATAATCTTAAACTACAGGAGGAAAAGGGTCCATTGGCACATGATAAGCAGATGAATTTCTTAAAAAACGTAAGCCCCTTAGAATCGCCAAAAGCAGTGATTCTAAGGGATTTTTTGTCTAAAAGTTTTTGAAAACTTGTCCTGGTTTTGACAAACATTTCATAGTCCTCTTTTTATAATTAGTCCTGCACGCTGAGAGCGGCAGAAAAAGGAGGATAAACTATGAACAAAACAAAATGGAAAGAAATGGCACTGTATATTTTGGCGGCCGTTGTGGCGAAAGGTGAATTTGTGGGATGCTATCCGCTGATTCCGGGATTTTTTGCGGCGGCTTATATGGAAGAGGTGAATCGGACCCTGCTTTTGGTGTTCAGCATCTTTGGCATGGCGTTATTCTCCCCGGTACAGGCAATGGCGAAATATACAATGGTGCTTCTGGTTACTGGGGCAGTAATCAAGCTGGTGGAATGGGCGTATAAAAGTTGCCGTACTTATATTGGCGCAGGGGCGGCAGGAGTCAGTGTCCTGCTGTTGACCATGGCAGGCGAACTTCTTTTGATCCGCAATCGTTCTATGGTCTGGATGGGGATATTGGAATCGGTCCTGGTAGTTGCTATGGTGTTGATTTTATCGCCGCTGCTCCACCGATTTATGGAAGAAGGAAGAGTGTCTGCCCAGTGGAAGAAAGGCGAGGAACACAGGGCGCCGGAGCATGGGGAAAAATTACAGACCTATGCAAAATCATTTAATGGGCTTTCGCAGATATTTTCTCATATGGAGAGTTTTAAAAATCATTTTGAGCCTGAGGAGATGGGCAAAATGCAGCAGGAAATCACAGGGAAAATCTGCATGACCTGTGATCAATGTGCCATATGCTGGCAGGAAGAAACCAGCCCGATGTATGAACTGTTTTATCGCCTGTTCCACTCCATAGAAAAACGGGGAACGGCAGAAGAGGAAGTTCACAGGGAATTGGCAGGTTACTGTCCCTACTCGGACAGTATTGTGGAGGAGGCAGTGGGAGTTTTTGAAAAAGCAAGGCTGAATCTTGCTTGGTATAACCGGCTCCTGGAAAATAGAGGAATTATTGCTGAGCAGCTTGACGCCATGGCATACATTATGGAAGACTGCGCCAGGGAATACAAAGACGTCAGCCAGCAGGAGTCACGTCTGTTGGGTACGGTAAAATACCGTCTGAAAGAGCGCGGCATTGTATCCAGGGAAATCCATCTCTACCAAAGGCAGAATGGAAAATTATCCTTACAATTGAAAGCATCCTCAAAATGGGGAAACTGTGTGCCTGTCAAAGAATTGTCTAAGGCGGCGAGCCAGGGATTGAAACGGGATATGGTTCCAGGAAAATATACACGTTCCCTGATTGGAAAAGAAGAAGTATACCTTACGTTTGAAGAAGATACCATGTTCCATACCCTGCAGGGCGTCGCAAGGCTTACCAAAGACCACGCCCAGGTATCAGGAGATAGTTTTTCCTTTTTAGAATTGGATGGCGGGGAGTGCGTCATGGCATTGTCAGATGGGATGGGATCTGGAATCCGTGCTTGTAAGGAAAGTGAAATGGTGATAGAGTTAATAGAGAAATTTTTAGAATCCGGTTTTCAGAAAGAAACAGCCATTCGCATGATGAATTCGGCTATGGTGATTCAAGGGGAGGATGGAATTTTCTCAACCGTGGATTTGGCGTCGATGGATTTGTACTCAGGTGTCTGTGAATTTTACAAAATCGGTGCGGCGGCAACGTTTATCAAACATGGGGAGCAAGTGGAATGTATTTCGTCCGGCAGCCTGCCAGCAGGGATCTTCCATCAGATCGAAATTGATAAAAGCAGCCGTCAGCTTCGGGACGGGGATTTTGTTGTACTTTTGACAGATGGGGTGTTGGATTACCTCAAGGTGCCTATGCCGGAAGAAACTATGCGGGAAATTTTGGAAACCATTGAGACGAATAATCCAGAACAGATGGCAAAACAGATCTTAGAAAGGATTCTTTTATTTACCGCAGGAAAAGTGCCAGATGATATGACTGTCCTTGTCACTGGAATTTGGGAAAAATAAACAGGTGAAAATTCTGTAAGAAGATGATGCTACAGGGAGCGGCAAGCCAAGAATTGTTTTGGAAGGAAAACAAGAGATGGAAACCGAGCTGCCACAAAGAGATACAGGAGATGGAGATGCAGAAGAAAATAAGAGCGTTTATGGAAGAATATCATATGGTAGAGGAGGGTGATTGTATCTTAGCAGCGGTGTCAGGAGGGGCAGATTCCCTTTGTTTGGTGCTGGTGCTGCTTGCCCTGCGTTTGGAGTTGGGCATTCGACTGTGCGCGGTACATGTAGAACATGGGATCCGCGGGGCGCAAAGCGTTCGTGATGCAGAGTTTGTCGCAGGGTTTTGCAGGCAGCATCAGATTCCTTATAAAATGTACCGGTGCCATGCGAAGGAATATGCAAAAACACATGGGCAGACTGTGGAGGAGGCAGCGAGAGAGCTGCGATATCAATTTTTCTATCATGCAGCACAGGAATTAGGGGCAGATAAAATTGCTGTCGCCCACAATCAAAATGACTGTGCAGAAACCATGATTTTTCATCTGGTGCGAGGTACTGGTTTGAAAGGCTTGTGCGGAATCCCTCCAGTACGTGGGAAGATTATCCGTCCTCTGTTGTGCGCTGCCCGTCAGGAGATCGAAGGGTACCTTGCAGGAAAAAAACAGGAATTTTGCACAGACCAAACCAACGAGGAACTGATCTATAGCAGAAATAAAATACGCCATCAGGTGATTCCAATTCTTTCACAGGTCAATGACCAAGCTGTCTCCCATATAAGCCAAGTTGCAACCTTTGCAATGGAAGCAGTGGAACTGTTAGAAGATCTGGCAGGGCAGGCGCAGGAGAAATATGTCTTTGAAAATGACATGGGAGTCTGCATTCGGCAGGAATTGCTGCAGGAGAGCCCAGCCATTCAAAGAAATGTACTTCATAACGTTTTAGCAGGCACTGCCAAAAGCAGCAAAGATATCTTAAAGATCCATGTCCAGCAAGTGAGGGAATTGTTTGACAGGCAGAACGGCAAACAGGCGGCGCTTCCCTATGATTTGGAAGCAGAACGGATCTATGAAGGGGTTTTGCTTAGAAATACAAAAGAAAACAAAAAAAAGCCATGCCATATCGATACAGTTGGAGCGGACAGCACACAAAGGAGCTGGGAGCTCCCCAATACAGGAAATTTCAGCATATTATCCCATGGATATCAGATAAGCACAAGATTATTGCATAAAATACCTCAAAATGAAGAAATTCCCAAAAAGTTATATACGAAATGGTTTGATTATGATAAAATAAAAGGTACTATGCGATTGAGGACTAGACAGGAACAGGATTATCTTGTCATTGACACCCAGGGCAGACGAAAAAAATTAAAAAAATATTTTATTGACGAAAAAGTACCAAAAGAGAAACGGGACCAGATTTTGCTTCTGGCAGATGAATCCCATATTTTATGGGTGATCGGTCATCGCATCAGCGAAGATATAAAGGTAACAGAAGATACAAAAAGAATTTTAGAGGTACGTATAAGTGGAGGAAGCCTATATGAGTGAGAAAATCCGTGTGTTAATTTCAGAAGAAGAGATAGAAAAAAGAATTTGTGAAATAGGAAGAGAGATCAGTGAATATTATAAAGGAGAGGCAGTTCATTTGGTCAGCGTCCTCAAAGGAGGCGTATTTTTTACTTGTGAGCTGGCAAAGCGGCTGACCATACCAGTTTCCATTGATTTTATGTCAGTGTCCAGCTATGGGAACCATACAAAGTCCACAGGCGTTGTGAAAGTGGTGAAAGATCTGGACGAGGCAATCGAAGGGAAACATGTATTGGTGGTAGAGGATATTGTGGATTCTGGAAGGACATTGAGTTATTTATTAGAAAATTTGAAAAGCAGAAAACCAAAAAGCCTGCGGTTATGCACACTTTTAGATAAACCCGACCGCCGGGTAATTGATGTGCAGGTAGATTATACCGGATTTGCCATACCGGATAAATTTGTGGTAGGCTATGGTCTTGATTATATGCAGAAATACCGGAACCTTCCCTATATAGGGATTGTGGAATTAGATGATTAGGATAGAAAGGAGAGGAGGTAGTTGCAATGAATAATCAGAGACGTTACCGGGCATTCGGATTGTATATTGCAGTGATTGTCATTCTGGCATTGCTCTGGGTTTTAAAAGACAGTTCTTCTGGTTTTGGACAGAACTCTGTCTATACTTATGCACAGTTTGAACAAGATCTGGAATTAGAGCATGTGGTGTCCGTTGTGATTTCCCAGAATCGGGAGGTGCCCAGCGGGGAGGCAGATGTAACCTTGAAGGGGGAAAACAGGAGTGTTACAAAGACCTTGTATGTGTCAGATATCAATACTCTTCAAGAGACGATGAAATCTTATGACTTTAAAGAGTTTATGGTACAGGAGATGCCGGAGGAGAACTGGCTGATTTCGATACTCCCCACACTGATTATATTTGGCGTACTGTTTATCTTTTATATCATGATGACAAACCATGCAGCGGCAGCATCCGGCGGTGGGAATAAAATGATGAATTTTGGAAAAAGCCGTGCCAAGATGACCACAGACGAGAACAAAAAAGTGAATTTTGGCAATGTTGCCGGGTTGAAAGAGGAAAAGGAAGAGCTGGAGGAATTGGTAGATTTTCTGCGCGCCCCTAGAAAGTATACAAAGCTTGGGGCGAGAATTCCCAAAGGCGTTTTGTTGGTAGGACCTCCCGGAACCGGAAAGACATTGCTGGCAAAGGCTGTTGCAGGGGAAGCGGGCGTTCCTTTTTTTAGTATCTCTGGTTCAGATTTTGTAGAAATGTTTGTAGGCGTGGGAGCCTCTAGGGTAAGGGATTTATTTGAGGAAGCGAAGAAAAATGCCCCCTGTATTATATTTATTGATGAAATTGATGCGGTGGCAAGGCGCCGTGGAACAGGTATGGGCGGCGGCCACGATGAAAGGGAGCAGACCTTAAACCAACTCTTGGTGGAAATGGACGGCTTTGGCGTTAATGAAGGCATCATTGTGATGGCGGCAACCAACCGGGTGGATATCTTGGATCCTGCGATCATGCGCCCTGGACGTTTTGACCGGAAAGTACATGTTGGGAGACCGGATGTTGGTGGAAGGGAAGAGATTTTAAAGGTCCATGCCCAAAATAAGCCTTTGGGTGATGATGTGGACTTAAAACAGATTGCACAGACTACGGCAGGTTTTACCGGTGCCGACCTGGAAAACCTTTTAAATGAGGCGGCAATTTTTGCAGCAAAGGAAGACCGAGGTTATATCGTTCAGAATGACATCCGCAAATCGTTTGTAAAAGTAGGAATTGGCTCTGAGAAAAAGAGCCGGATTATCACGGAGAAAGAAAAACGTATTACAGCATACCATGAGGCAGGCCATGCAATTTTGTTCCATGTGCTGCCAGATGTGGGTCCTGTATATTCTGTCTCTATTATCCCGACAGGAATCGGTGCAGCAGGCTACACAATGCCTTTGCCGGAGCGGGAAGAGATGTTTAATACCAAAGGAAGAATGCTTCAGGAAATTATTGTGGATCTTGGAGGAAGAGTTGCCGAGGAATTAATTTTTGACGATATTACCACGGGAGCTTCCCAGGATATTAAACAGGCTACAGGTGTGGCAAAGGCGATGGTCACAAAATATGGAATGTCAGAACATGTAGGGCTGATTAATTATGACAATGATGACGATGAAGTCTTTATTGGAAGGGATTTGGCACATGCTAGGGCTTATGGGGAGAATGTTGCAAGCGTGATTGACCAGGAAATTAAGCGTATTATTGATGAATGTTACCAGAAATCCAGAACCATCCTTTTGGAACATGAGAAGATTTTACACAAGTGCGCGGATCTCCTTTTGGAAAAAGAAAAAATCAGCAGAGATGAGTTTGAAGCGTTGTTTGAAGGATGAATTGTGCAAAACTACTAGGAAGATTCTGGTGAATGAGAAAATAGTACTATACAATATTACTAAAAATAAAATACAATTTTTGTGAAGTTTGTGCACACTTATTGGGGGTTCTGTGATACTATAATTACTGTAAAAACCCCCCAATACATTATATAGTTTTTGCTACACCCCATAGTAAAAATACCTTCTCCTAAAAAGGCAGCTTCTATAAGCTGCCTTTTTTCTCATATTAGGAAATTCCTATATGAGAAAACTACCATGCGCACGCGTGCGAATAGAAGATGTCACTGCGTGACCGCACTCGGCGCGACAAAGCGTGCAAACGCTGTTTTTGTAAAAACTAAGGAATAATGGTTGATTTACTGGAAACTATCCTATAAAATGAAATTGGTACACCAAAAATAAAGCAAGTGATTTACAAGTGTATTTGACTGTTTGGTGTACCAGGAGATGAAATGATAAAGAGGTTATAATCCATGAAAAAATATTCCATTTATGAATTAAATCAGAGACAACAATATATGATGCAGATGCGTCCTCTGCTGCGTAAACACGCATTGTTTTCTGACGGAACGAAAGATTATCGGAATCCGCCGGAACCAGAGGTGAATGGAGAGGTAACCCTTACCTTCCGTACTTCAAAAAATAATGTAGATATTGTTTGGTTATGCAGCGATAATGGGAAGATTCCAATGAAAAAGCAGAGAACCTGTGGTCCTTTTGATTATTACGAGATAAAGGTGCAGTTAGGGGCGGAAGCTTATCACTATCATTTTGAAATTGCTACAGGAATGCTGCACTGTTTTTATGACCGTATGGGGGTAACTCCGGAAGTCCGGCAGGAATATTCCTTTGTAATCGTGCCAGGATTTTCAACACCCAATTGGGCGAAAGGTGCCGTAATGTATCAGATTTTGGTAGATCGTTTCTGTAACGGGGACCCTTCGAATGATGTGCAGACCAACGAATATTACTATATAAAAGTTTACAGCCAACAGGTGGAGGAATGGGAAAAATGTCCTGCAGAATTTGGCGTAGGAGAATTTTATGGGGGTGATCTTGCAGGAGTAATGCAAAAATTGGATTATCTGCAGGATTTAGGTGTGGAAGTATTATATTTTAATCCACTGTTTGTCTCTCCTTCCAACCATAAATATGATATTCAGGATTATGATTATATTGATCCTCATTATGGTGTGATTGTGGAAGATGGCGGCGACCTCTTGCCAGCGGGAGAGATTGATAATGCAAAAGCAACAAAATATATTCAGCGTGTTTCGAATCTTAAGAATCTGGAAGCCAGCAATCAGTTGTTTGCAAAGCTGGTGGAAGAGGCTCATAAGCGTGGAATGCGGGTAATTTTAGACGGGGTGTTCAACCACTGCGGTTCCTTTAATAAATGGCTTGACCGGGAGCTGATTTATGAGAAAGAGCTTGGATATGCCACAGGGGCATATGTATCAATGGATAGCCCCTATCGGAATTTCTTCCGATTCCTTGATGAAAACCGCTGGCCATATAATAACAGTTATGACGGCTGGTGGGGGCATGATACACTGCCAAAGTTAAATTATGAAGGTTCACAGGAACTGTATGAATATATTTTGGATATCGGAAGAAAGTGGGTGTCCCCGCCCTTTAATGCAGATGGATGGCGCCTAGACGTAGCGGCGGATCTTGGACATTCAGTTGAATTTAACCATCAATTTTGGCGGGATTTTCGAAAAGCAGTAAAAGAAGCAAATCCAGAGGCAATTGTCCTTGCGGAGCATTATGGGGATCCTATGGAATGGCTCCGGGGAGATCAGTGGGACACAGTAATGAACTATGATGCGTTTATGGAGCCGTTGACCTGGTTTTTGACTGGAATGGAAAAACACAGCGATGGCTACAGGCAGGATATGCTGGGGAATTACCAGAATTTTGAGGGTGCCATGAATTATTATATGACAAGGTTTATGACACCTTCTTTACAATGTGCCATGAATGAATTGTCCAACCATGACCATTCCAGATTTTTGACCCGTACCAACCATAAGGTAGGAAGGGTGGAAAATTTAGGAAGCATGGCGGCAGGGGAAGATGTAAACAAAGGCGTGATGAAGGAGGCTGTGGTAGTCCAGATGACATGGCCTGGAGCGCCAACGATTTATTATGGAGATGAAGTGGGCGTTGTGGGATTTACGGATCCAGATAACCGAAGGACTTATCCTTGGGGGAAGGAGGACCAGGAACTTTTTGCATTTCACCGTGATATTATTCGCATCCATAAAGAAAACGAGGCGTTTAAGACGGGCTCCCTGAAATTTCTTGGCGGGGATTATCAGACCATGTGTTATGGGCGGTTTAACCAGGAACAGCAGTTTGTAATTGTCATCAATAACGATTATGTACAGCGTGATATGGTTTGGAGGGTATGGCCTGCAGGAATGGAGCGCAAGTCCAGGCTTTTACGGATTTTGATTACAAGTCCGGAATCTTATTCCCTGGAACCAGAGATTTATCCAGTGGATAATGGAAGAATCAAGATTTCCCTTCCAGCAAATTCGGCGGTTATTTTGAAGAATATCGGGAAAGAGGAAGGATAACATTTATGTATGGGAAGAAGACCTGGTTGAGACAGGCTTTGCAAGAGATGGGCAGTGTTGCCGTAGCGTTTTCCAGCGGCGTGGATTCCACTTTTTTATTAAAAACTGCTTTTGATGTGTTAAAAGAACAGACACTTGCTGTTACCATACAGTCACATTCCTTTCCGACCAGGGAATTAGAGGAAGCACAGGATTTCTGCAGACGGGAAGGGATCCGTCAGGTAATATATAAGTTTGACGAGCTGCAAATACCAGGTTTTTGTGAAAATCCGCCTGACCGCTGTTATCTGTGTAAAAAGGGATTTTTTCAGACCATTAAGAAAATTGCTGGAGAATATGGTATCTCTTATGTGGCGGAGGGATCTAACGTAGACGATGAATCAGATTACAGACCAGGAAGGAAGGCAATTATAGAGCTTGGAATTCGAAGTCCCCTGTTGGAAGCAGGGCTGACCAAGCAGGAAATTCGTCTGTTGTCAAAGGAAGCAGGGATTCCTGTGTGGGATAAGCCTTCCTATGCCTGCCTTTCTTCCAGGTTTGCATATGGAGAAAGAATTACCAAAGAAAAACTTGCCATGGTAGAACATGCCGAGCAGCTTTTGTGGGAGTTGGGGTTTTCCCAGGTGCGGGTACGTGTTCACGGAAACCTGGCACGGATTGAGACTACTGCGGAGGAAATTTCCCGGTTGGTTTTAAAGGAAAACAGGGATACAGTCACAAACCGGCTGACTATGTTGGGTTTTTCCTATGTGACAGTGGATCTTGCCGGTTACCGCATGGGAAGTATGAATGAAGTATTGAAATAAGGCTGCAAGAAACAAAGATATTTTATATACAAGGAACAAAGATATGGAACATCCATTTTCAAGAACAGAATTATTAATTGGAACAGAGAATCTCAAACGACTGCATCAAACAAGAGTAGCTGTGTTTGGAGTCGGCGGTGTCGGCGGATATGTGGTGGAAGCATTGGCGAGAAGCGGTGTGGGAACTCTGGATCTGATAGACCATGACAAGGTGTGTTTGACCAATTTAAACCGTCAGATTTATGCACTGCACAGCACGGTCGGCAGGTATAAAGTCGATGTGGCAAAAGAGAGGGTGCAAGACATCAATCCCCAGGCACAGGTGAATCTCCATAAAATTTTTTATTTGCCGGAAACGGCGGTTCATTTTGACTTTTCCAAGTATGATTATGTGGTGGATGCAATTGATACAGTGGCTGGGAAGCTGATGCTTGCAGAACAGGCAATGGCAGCAGGAATACCGATTATAAGTTCGATGGGTGCTGGAAATAAGATGGATCCCACGGCTTTTGAAGTGGCAGATATTTCAGAAACTTCTGTTTGCCCATTGGCAAAAGTCATGCGCAGAGAATTAAAAAAACGGGGGATCCACAGTTTAAAAGTGGTCTATTCTAAGGAAAAACCGATGAAATCCGTGGGGGAGTTGGAGGATTATTTAGAGTGTGAAAAGAAAGGACAGCGCAGACAGGCGCCTGGAAGCAATGCTTTTGTTCCGCCGGTGGTGGGATTGATTGTGGCAGGGCAGGTGGTCCAAGATTTGATAAAAAGTGCACACTGTATGGCAAGTAATCCAGGATCTGATAAAAAGTGCGCGCAGCATGTCAGGAAGTGATAAGAATTAGCACAAATGGAAAGGAGGAATGAAGTATGAGAAGAAAATTGAAAAAAAGCCTCTGTATTTTAACAACAGCAGCGGTGATATCTGGAGGGATGCAACAGCCTGCGTTTGCCCAAAATATGGAAGTATACCAGAAGAATGTTGTAAGTGAACATGAATTGGGAGAAAGCAGGACAACAAAGGAAAATGGAGTTGTTGTTAGCTCAAGAGACGAGTTTATGGATGCCCTGCAGCAGAACAAAAGTCCGATTACGGTAAGTGGCCTTATTACCATAGGCAAAGATGCAGAGGAAAGCGGAAAAATGATGCCGGTAAAGATTCCGGCAGGCACAGTGATCCAGGGAACAGGGGAAAGTATTTTAAACTGCCGTTGTCCGATCCAATTGGAAGGGGATGGTGTTTGTTTCCAAAACATAGAACTGACATTTGAGTCCACGAATGCATTGGGGAGCATCCCTCATCGTGAGATTTTTCTTGCAGGATATAGTCTGACATTTGACAATGTTAAGACATGGTTAGAAGGAGGAGACAATAATTTTGGTTCTTTGGGCGGGACAGAAAAAGAATTGCTTCCCACTGTATATGGGGGCGGCTATTCCAACACGGAGATTGGAGACCATGCGTCCTTGACCGTCAGAAATTCTAATGAAAAGACAATGTTTCAGGCAATCTATATGGGGCATGAATCAGGAAACGATGGGAATGTTCCCTATGATGGGGAGGCAGAGCTGAATCTTGACGCCAAACTGACAGTCCGTGAGAATATTGATACCAGTTTGAATAGCCAGGCAGTGATCAATCTTTCTGGCGGCAAATATGATTCTGCAAAGGCAAAAAGCTTTTTTGGTAATAACAATACAACTTTGACGGTAAACCAATGTTCGATTGAGCAGGCAGTAGTGGAAAATGTGGGAAACCTTGTAATCCAGGACAATGCCTGTGTTTTTTCAAAGACGGATGTTTTACAGAATGTAACGCTAAAAAGGGGCGGATGCCTGGATTTGAACGCAGTGGTCAACGCCTTTATCCTTGGAGATTTTACAGGCGTGGAAAATCCAGATGAGGAGCGAGGCAGTGTAGTTGTAAATGAACAAGGTTCCCTGTCTGTTCAGGGAAGCGTAAAAGGAACCACTGTGTTTCAGGTGAAAAACCGCATGTTCCCAGGCAGATATGTGCCAGGGAAGGATTATATTATAGCAAATAAAGAAAAGGTTTCCAGCAGTAATTTTGTCTTGGCAGATAAAAGTGTGCAAAATGGTTATAAACTGTATTACAATAATGGTCTTTGGCATGTGGATTGGGCTGACAAAGAAGAGGTGCCATTAATCAGAGAGATCGAAATTCTTTCCGCACCAGAAAAAGTTTCCTTGGATAAAATAAAAAGCAGGGAAGATGGCGCTATTCCCGACGAGACAGCATATTTTGAAACCGTTTGGTATGATATTGATGGAAATCCTTACACCAGTGAAGCGGTAAAAGAGAATGCATTTTATGAAGTTGATTATGTAATCGGAATGAAAACAGAATATTGGCAGAGTGACGATCCATCTGTTTTGGATAAGACAGATTGGTATAATACGGTTTATTTTGTGACTTCACAAGATTATCCGGGAAAATATTTCCTGCAGGCAGAAGAAGGCGGATTCACAGGAGATTATACGTTTCTGTTTTGTTCAGAATATTTTACAGGCAGCTTGGATACAGTTGGAGATGTAAAAGCTTTAAAAGATACCATATTGGCAGAAAAACAGATTATATTTTATGAAGGAGAACTGGAGGAACAGCCGCCAACCGGAGGAGATCAGAAGCCGCCGACCGGAGGAGAGGAACAGCCGCCAACCGGAGGGGATCAGAAGCCGCCGACCGGAGGAGAGGAACAGCCGCCAACCGGAGGGGATCAGAAG
>CATOOV010000024.1 GCA_951801955.1 uncultured Lachnospiraceae bacterium | reverse complement strand
TTATTAAAGTATGCCTTTATTATCAATTGACCACATAAATCATAATTTTCTATTGGATTTCATGCTAAAAACAGAGAAAAAGAAGCTGCCGCTTCAAGAATTTTCATTCGTTAAAGCGACAGCCCCACACCCGCCAGAGTCTTTATTTTGCATATAGAACCTCTTTGTCCATAATTTCCAATAATTGTTCCACTACATGTTATTAACGTCATATTTTCATGAAGCTCTAATTGTTTAGCTATTCTATCCTTATGATAAACAAGTGATAAATATTTTTTATTAGAAGGATCTAACTCTCCTAATTGTTTTCCTCCGATAAAAACACGTCCATATCCTTCTTCTACATAAACTCGTTTAAATCTTCCTGGCAAAATAATCTCTGCACATACATCTGGATTTCCAAGTGTTGTCACTTTCTTGGCATATTTTTTTAAATGATCTGTAATTGTCTTTACGATTGGAATATGATATGAAGCATCCACCCTGCCTGTAAGTTCGCTCAATTTAACACTAAAACTTCCAACTGTCGCATTATCTGTTACACTTTGATTCTTTAATACATCAATCTCAGGTAAATTTAATTCGTGAACAAGCAATGTCATCGCTTCATCAATCAGCCTATTAGAATCATCGCGTAATTCAAAGGAATGAACTATCAAATTATGAATTTTCTTTTTTATGTCTTGCGATGCATTAGGAATAGGAACTGTGGCTAAGTGTTCTGGTTCAATATGCGTAATAACAGCACTATAACTATTGAAGCCCGTATATGGACGCAGGCAGCGTAATGTTCAATATGCGTAATAACAGCACCATAACTATTGGTCAACAATATCTTATTTCCTATCTTGCTTTTTAGATATGCATAAATATACCCTTGGTCAACAGTATTTTTGCAATCTATTCTAAGTAAATCATGACTAAAAATTTTATTATCCAATGTTTCCGAAACATAAGATACCTTTCCTATCGTTCCAGAACATGTCATCAATACTTGCCCTTTTTTTACTCTTAGTGCTTCTATATTAGTTTTAGTTAAATGCGATATGTAACCATCTGGAGTTGGCTTAATGTCCACGATTGTAGAAGGTTGATATATAGGTAAATTTGATTTTTGTACCCATATACGTTTAAAACGTGCTCTGGTGTAGGAAGTTACTAGCCCCTCCTGTTTTTTCCACTTCGCAAAAATTGTTGGAACATCTGGCGTCTGATCGTCTTCTACTTTTTTCTTTTGCTCATGAGACACAATTTTATCATTTTCTTCTTTTTCATTTTTAAGCAAAATACTGTTCGTATCTGGCACTAAAATTTCATTGCCTTCTTTATCTCGCTTAAAAGTAGGATTTCCTCTTAAACAAAAGAAAGGACATTTCCCAGTAATTGCTTACTGAAAAATGTCCGATACATATCATTGATATTTGTGTTGCATACCGTTTGAAATCCAGTACATCTGACAACTTTCCACAACCTTTGTAACCTTTGTAAAAATCGGGCTTTCTTAAATCTTGTGTAACCGTAAGATTATCTCTTGGAGAACTGTGGAGCACGGCGCGCAGCTTTGAGTCCGTATTTCTTTCTTTCCTTCATTCTTGGGTCACGAGTCAGGAAACCAGCAGCTTTTAATACGGGTCTGAAATCAGAATCTGCTTCCAGTAATGCTCTTGCGATACCATGGCGGATTGCACCAGCCTGACCAGTATATCCGCCGCCGCGAACGTTTACCAAAACGTCAAATTTGTCAACAGTTTCGGTTGCAACTAAAGGCTGGCGGACGATTACCTTTAAGGTTTCCATTCCCAAATATTCATCAATATCTCTTTTATTGATCGTAATTTTACCAGTTCCAGGTACCAGATATACTCTGGCGATTGATTTTTTTCTTCTTCCTGTTCCATAATACTTTGTAGTAGCCATCTCTATTTACCTCCTGATTAAAATGTTAAAACTTCTGGCTTCTGGGCTTCGTGTTTGTGTTCAGGACCTGCATAAACAAATAATTTCTTATACATCTGTCTTCCCAAAGGTCCTTTTGGAAGCATTCCCTTGACAGCGAGTTCAACAACCCTTATTGGTTTGTTTGCTAACATCTCTTTTAAGGTGGTTTCTTTCATTCCACCTACATAATCAGAGTGATGGTAGTAAATTTTCTGATTTAATTTTTTGCCAGTTACTTTTATCTTTTCTGCGTTGACAACAATCACATAATCACCAGTATCCATATGAGGAGTAAAAATCGGTTTATTTTTTCCTCGCAATACCTTTGCAATTTCAGATGCCAAACGACCTAATGTTTTTCCTTCAGCATCGACTACATACCATTTTCTTTCAATTGTTGCCGGGCTGGCCATAAAAGTTTTCATTGAATGTTACCTCCTTGAATTATACGATGTTACTCTGATATCCAGATGCCGTCCTGAATTTCTGCAAAAGATTCCACCTGTTCTATCTGTTTCACACCATTTACATTTTTCCTTGTACTTCAAAGCAAAAACGCTTCGCCGGGGTAAGGCTTGCATTTCTAACTTGCCATACTTATACATTCTATTACAAGATTTACGGTCTGTCAACAATTAAATTCGCTACAACGCTTGATATTTTGATTGAGTAAATGATTTGGCAATGTTATACTAAAATAGTAATACAAAAGAAAACAATCTAAGGAGGAGAAGGTTTGGAAGCAAAGGAACAAAAAGTACTGGATGAGATCCTGGAATCCCATGATTACAACCAGACAGCAGTGATTGCGATTATGCAGGATATCCAGAAAATTTATCGGTATCTGCCGGAAGAGATGCTTTGTTATATCGCAAAAAAACTGCATTTGAGCGAAGCAAAAGTGTATGGGGTTGCTACATTTTATGAAAATTTTTCATTGGAACCAAAGGGGAAATATGTCATTAAAATCTGTGATGGCACGGCATGCCATGTGCGGCAGTCCACAGCTATTTTGGAGGAAATCCGCGCTATTTTGGGAGTGACAGCCGCAAAGCCTACCACGGATGATATGATGTTTACGGTGGAGACGGTATCATGCTTGGGCGCTTGTGGCCTTGCCCCAGTCTGTACCGTCAACGATGTGGTGCATCCGGCAATGAATCCAGAAAAGGCAAGGGTATTGATTCAGGAATTAAAAGACAGCGAAGCTGTCGGAAAGGAGGCTGCAGATGAGGATTAATACAAGGGAAGAACTGGAAACCAGAAGAAAAGAATATGCAGCGTCCTTAAAAACCCAGAGAAAGCAGATTTTAATTTGTGCAGGGACTGGATGTGTTGCGGGGGGATCTTTGGATATCTATGCCAGGATGCAGGAAATCCTTATGGAGAGGGGGATTAAATGTTCCCTGGTATTGGAAAAGGAGCCTCATGGCCATAGTATTGGGCTTAAGAAATCTGGTTGTCATGGATTTTGTGAAATGGGTCCTTTGCTTCGGATTGAGCCGGAGGGAATCTTATATGTCAAGGTGAAAACAGCAGATTGTGAAGAGATTATTGAGAAAAGTATTGTTGGGGATGAGGTGATTGACCGCCTGGTTTATCATGACAAAGAGGGCAAGGCTTATGAGAAACAGGACGATATTCCATTTTATAAGCAGCAGACGCGTGTGGCGCTTGAAGACTGCGGAAGAATTAATGCAGAATCTATCAAGGAATACATAGCGGTAGGCGGTTACAACGCAGTTGCAAAAGCATTGTTTGATCTAACGCCCCAGCAGATTGTAGATGAGATTTCAGAGGCGTCTTTGCGAGGACGAGGAGGAGGCGGATTTCCGACTGGCCGGAAATGGTCCCAGGTGCTGGCGCAGAAAGAGGAAGTCAAATATATTGTCTGTAATGGTGATGAGGGTGACCCTGGCGCTTTTATGGACCGAAGCATGATGGAAGGGGATCCCCACCGTGTGATTGAAGGGATGCTGATTGCTGGAATTGCAACAGGGGCGCATTATGGTTATATCTATGTGCGCGCAGAATACCCCCTTGCGGTGGAGCGCCTGCAGACGGCAATCAACAAGGCAGAGGAAAAAGGGCTGTTAGGAAAAGATATTTTAGGTTCTGGATTTGATTTTGATTTGAAAATCAGCCAGGGCGCCGGCGCCTTTGTCTGCGGGGAAGGTTCTGCCCTGACCGCTTCCATTGAAGGAAACCGTGGAATGCCCAGGGTAAAACCGCCCCGCACGGTGGAAAAAGGATTGTTCGAAAAGCCAACGGTACTGAATAATGTAGAAACTTACTGTAATGTACCGCCGATTATCAGCAAAGGGGCGGCATGGTATCAAACCATTGGACCAGACAACAACCATGGGACCAAGGCATTTGCCCTGACTGGAAATGTTATGAATACAGGGTTGATTGAAGTGCCTATGGGAACCACCTTGCGCAAAGTTATTTTTGATATTGGAGGCGGCGTGAAAGGCGGCAGCTTTAAGGCGGTTCAGATTGGCGGTCCCTCTGGGGGATGCCTGTGCATCAATCCATCCGAAGACCATTTGGATCTGCACTTGGATTTTGATTCGCTGAAAAAAGTAGGCGCCATGATTGGAAGCGGCGGTCTGGTGGTGATGAATGACAAGAGCTGTATGGTAGAAGTGGCAAGATTTTTTATGAATTTTACCCAAAATGAATCTTGCGGAAAATGTATTCCCTGCCGGGAGGGCACAAAACGTATGTTGGAGCTGTTAAATGATATCTGTGAAGGGCGTGGGACCATGCGGCATATCCAGTTGTTGGAGGAACTTGCTTCCACGATTTCTGCCACGGCCCTGTGCGGTCTTGGGAAGACGGCAGCTTCCCCGGTGGTAAGTACCATGAAATATTTCCGGGAGGAATATCTTTCTCATGTAGTGGAGAAGAAATGTCCTGCCGGTCAGTGTAAGGCATTGGTAACTTTGGCAATTGATCCAGAGTTGTGTAAGGGTTGCAGCAAATGTGCCAGAGTCTGTCCGGTGGGCGCGATTTCCGGTGAAATCAAAAAGCCCTTTACGATTGATACCAGTAAATGTATTAAATGCGGCGCATGCAAGGAAGGCTGTAATTTCCATGCGATCAAAGAAGCGTAGGAGGGACGGACATGGAAAAATATATGATTATTGACGGAGAGCGTGTACCGTTCACCGATGAAAAAAATATTCTTGGAGTGATTCGAAAAGCAGGAATTATCTTGCCAACCTTTTGTTACTATTCAGATCTTTCGATTTATGGCGCCTGCCGCATGTGCGTAGTAGAAGATAAATGGGGAGGGATCGTTGCGTCTTGTTCTACGCCGCCCAAAAACGGTATGGAAATCCGTACCAATACTCCCCAGCTTTACTATCATAGAAAGCGCATCTTAGAATTGCTGTTGGCTGCACACTGCAGGGATTGTACGACTTGTGAAAAGAATGGGAAATGCAAATTGCAGGAACTTGCCAACCGGTTCTCTATTCCGGGAGTGCGGTTTGAAAATACCAATCCAATCCGCCCCATTGATACTTCTTCCAAGGCGATTGTGCGCAATCCCAATAAATGTATTCTCTGTGGCGATTGTGTCAGGGTATGCAGTGAGATCCAGCATGTGGGAGCCATTGATTTTGCCCATCGGGGGGCGGATATGGAAATCTCCACGGCATTTGGCAGGGATATTGCAGATACCAACTGTGTCAATTGCGGGCAGTGTGCGGCAGTGTGTCCGACGGGCGCCATTACCATTAAAAATGACACTCATGATGTATGGGAGGCAATCCACAATCCTAAGAAACGGGTAGTGGTGCAGATTGCCCCTGCGGTCCGGGTGGCAATCGGGGAAGCGTATGGTTATGATCCTGGAGAAAATACCATTGGAAAATTGGTCGCATCCCTGCGTATGCTGGGGATTGATGCAATCTTTGATACGTCCGTGGGCGCTGATTTGACCATCATGGAGGAAGCAGAAGAATTGGTGGAAAGCTTAGAGGAAGAAGAACGTAAATATCCGCTGTTTACTTCCTGCTGCCCGGCATGGATCCGCTATGTGGAAACCCAATATCCCCATATTATGCCTTATATATCCACTTCCAAATCTCCCATGCAGATGTTCGGAGCCGTGGTGAAGCAATATTATAAAAAGCAGGATAAGAAGGAAGGCAGGGAAACAGTTTCTGTTGCCATTATGCCTTGTACTGCGAAAAAGTTTGAGGCTTCCAGGGAGGAGTTTAAGAGGAACGGAGTTCCAGATGTGGATTATGTGCTTACCTCAGAGGAAGTAATTGGTATGCTCAAAGAAATTGGAATCCGTTTTGACCGTCTGGAACCCGAAGCATATGACATGCCATTTTCTATTTATTCTGGTGCAGGCGTGATTTTTGGCGCTACTGGGGGAGTTACAGAGGCAGCCGTTCGCCGGGTAGTGCAGGACAAGAGTCCGAAAGTGCTGAAAGAAATTGAATTTATTGGCGTTCGGGGCATGGAAGGTGTCAAAGAATGTGAACTTGATTTGGGGGAGCGGACAGTGCGGATTGGAATTGTCAGCGGTCTTGGAAATGCAGACCGCCTGCTTCAGAAAATTGAGAGCGGGGAAGAGCATTTTGACTTTGTAGAGGTTATGGCATGTCCAGGAGGCTGTGTAGCCGGCGCCGGGCAGCCTTTTGCCCGGTCAACAGAAAAGCGGATGCGCGCGGAAGGGCTTTATAAGAATGACAAAGCGCTTCAGATTAAGCGCAGTGAGGAAAATCCGCTGGTTGATACGTTATATAAAGATCTTTTGAAAAATCGGGAACACGAGCTTTTGCATGTGGATTATATGCGGGAATCTTAAGATTTCTAATTCGTTTTCCTGGGCGCCGTTCCTAGTGGATTATATGCGGGAATCCTAAGATTTCTAATTCGTTTTCCTGGGTGCCGCTCCTAAAAGGTAATCCTTGGGCGCCCCATCATGCCATTATAATTGTTCGCTTTGGGTATATGCAGCCCTGGCAACATAGAGATATTTCAAAAAAGTTGTTAAGGATATTTTGAAAATTGATTTCCATGTTACTTAACAATGCGGAGTTCACAGATTAAGAAAAAAATGATAAAATAAAAGTGTTGTTAAAATTTAGGAAAAGAGGAAGCAGAAAAGATGAAAAAAGCAATTAACGCACCGAAAGCGCCGGCGGCAGTAGGTCCTTATGTACATGCAGTGGAGGCAGGGGGATTGATTTTTACTTCTGGGCAGTTGGGATTGATTCCAGAAACTGGAAGCTTACCGGAAGGGGTGGAGGCGCAAACCCACCAAAGCCTGAAAAACCTTTCCGTCGTACTAAAGGCGGCAGGGAGTGATTTGGAACATGTGGTAAAAACCAGCGTATTTTTGGACGATATCAATGACTTTGCAAAGGTAAATGAAATTTATGCCCAGTATTTTCAAGGAGAGACGCCCGCACGCTCCTGCGTGCAGGTGGCAAAACTGCCCAAAGGCGGATTGGTGGAAATTGAAGTGATCGCCGTAAAGAAAGAAGGGTAACAAAAGACGAAACGAGAGTAAGGATCCAAAAGCGCGTTTGCGTTCTTGGATCCTTACATAGTTTTTGCAGCTTTTGGGCAGGATGAGCCGATACAGGAAATGGATAATTGCGAAATTAGTATAACGAAAATTATGTAATTGTGAAATTTAAACAAATTAGTAGTTTTGCAATTGCCTAATAAGATTAAGACGTCAAAAGATAGTTCCATAAAACCTTTTTGAAAACTATGTTTTGATACCCGAATCCTAATAACGAAAATATAAAAAAGGAGGTATGGCAAGGTGATAGAAGAGAGAATCCAGGCATTACGCGCAGAAATGCGAAAGAGGGGGATGGATGTGTATATTGTGCCCACCTCAGATTTCCATGAATCGGAGTATGTGGGGGATTATTTTAAAGCAAGGGAGTATCTGACAGGTTTTACCGGCTCTGCAGGGACAGCGGTAATCACCTTAAAGGAAGCGGGGCTTTGGACGGATGGCAGGTATTTTATCCAGGCAGAAAGGCAATTGGCGGACAGCCCTGTCACGTTTTATCCCATGGGGGAAGAAGGAGTGCCTACGGTAAAACAATATGTGGCGCAGAATTTAGAAAAAGGCGGCTGCCTGGGATTTGACGGGCGGGTGGTCAATGCCAAGGCAGGAGTAGAATATGAGTCCATTGCAAGGAAAAAGCAGGGACGGATAAAAGCAGATGAGGATTTGGCAGGGATCATCTGGAAAGACCGTCCTTCCTTTCCAAAACATCCTGTATTTATTCTGGAGGAGGGCTATACAGGAGAGAGTGTTCAGGGCAAACTGAAAAAAATACAAAATATTATGGAATATAAGCAGGCAGACGTGCATATCCTGACTTCTTTGTATGATATTGCATGGCTTTTTAATATTCGGGGCGGGGACATTCCCCATGTGCCTGTGGCGATGTCTTTTGCCATGATAACCAGAAAAGAAAGTTTTTGGTTTATCCATGAGGAAATCCTAGATGAAAAATTGAAAACATACAGCAGAAAAAACAATATTTTGATTCGTCCATATGGGGAGATTTACGATTATGTAAAACAAATTCCCGCAGGGAAGAAAGTGCTGTTGGATAAAAATATTGTTAATTTCCAGATTTACCGCAGCCTGGGAAAGCAGGTGTCGGTGATCCAGGAACCTAACCCTACGGAATTGTTAAAAGCCGTCAAAAATAAGACGGAACTTGCCAATATCCGTAAAGCGCACAGAAAAGATGGGGTTGCATTTACGAAATTTCTGTATTGGCTAAAAACGCATATTGGAAAAGAACCCATTACAGAAATTTCCGCATCAGATTATCTGAAACAGTGCAGGCAGGAACAGGAACTGTTTTTAGACGTAAGTTTTGACACCATCAGCGCTTACGGCGCCAATGCGGCTATGATGCATTACATGGCAACGCCGCAGACAGATGCAACGTTAAAGCCAGAAGGATTTTTGCTGGTGGATTCTGGTGGCCATTATTTGGAGGGCAGTACGGATATTACCAGGACGATTGCTTTGGGCAGGCTTACTAGGGAACAGAAATTACATTTTACCACAGTGTGCCGTTCGAACCTGAACCTTGCCGCGGCAAAATTTTTGTATGGCTGCCGGGGCAGTAACCTGGATATCCTTGCGCGGGGACCATTGTGGGATTTGGGGTTGGATTACAAATGCGGGACGGGTCATGGAATCGGCTATCTTTTGAATGTACACGAAGGACCCAATAATTTTCGGTGGCGCATCATTCCAGAACACGGCGGGAATTGTGTGCTGGAGGAAGGAATGGTGACCACTGACGAGCCTGGAATCTATCTGGAAGGCAAATACGGAATCCGTACAGAAAATGAGCTGGTCTGCCAGAAAGCAGAAAAGAATGAGTATGGTCAGTTTATGGAGTTTGAGACCATTACCTATGCCCCTATTGACTTGGACGCCATTCTCCCAGAGGAGATGACTGCAAGGGAACGCAGGCTTTTAAATAAATATCATAAAATCGTGTACCAAGTGCTGTCGCCATTCCTTACCGCCAAGGAAAGGGAGTGGCTTAAGAGGTATACCAGGGAGATTTAAAGGGACAAATATGATACAAGAAAGAAAAAAGAAAATCCATGATATTTTCATTGGGATAGGTGTAATCTTATTGTTTTTCTTAATTGCAGCATTTACTCTTTTTGGAAATGAACTGCGCTCCCTTATTTCATTGAAAAAAGTCGATGATTACGGGATGTATCAGATGACATATTATGGAGATTATGGATTTGACGAATTTTTAGAAAAGGGCGCTGCCAGTGACGCAGACATTGAGGCATTTGTGACAAAGCGGCTCTTGAAAGGGCTGCCTATCAATTTAGGCGTTACGGGGGACGGCTGCACGGCTTTCGTTACAAAAAACGAAAATGGGGAGATTTTGTTTGGAAGAAATTTTGACTTCTTCTATGCCCCGTCTCTACAAGTTTATACTGCACCAAGTCAAGGATATGCTTCGGTTTCTACCGTTAATCTTACTTTTGCAGGATATTCAGAAAACCGCTTACCCGATGGAGGGATTTTTCATCGCTTTTTGACGCTGGCGGCTCCATTTTTGCCTTTCGATGGAATGAATGAAAAAGGTCTTGCGATTGCGTTGCTTGCAGTGCCAGAGGCACAGGTGCCCAGTGACCCTGATAAAGTAACGCTGAATACCACTACTGCGATTCGCCTTGTGCTTGACAAGGCGGCTACAGTAGAGGAAGCTGTTGAATTGTTAAAGCAGTACAATATCTATTTTTCTGGGGACATAGAATGCCATTATTTCATTGCAGATGCAAGCGGGCATTCCGTGATTGTGGAATACTATGACCAGAAGATCCAAGTTGTTGAAACAGATAAGGAGTATCAAATCGCTTCCAATTTTATAGCTTACAATGGGCTGGACATTGGAGAGGGATATACGGAATTTGATCGCTATGACAAGGTAAAACATGTGATAGAACAAAACAACGGCATACTTGACAAAAATACTGCCATTCGTTTGCTTGCTGATGTTGGTGTTAAAGACGGAAATATAGATAAATTGCAATGGAGCGTCCTTTATAATCTTACAAGTAGAGACGGAGAGATTTTTGCCAATCGAAAAGCCAACCATATGATCAAATTTCATTTGAAGACGGTAAAATAACCAAATTCATAAGAAACGAAATAAGAAAATGGAACATAATACATTTTGAAATATTAACAATGCAACAATTTAAATAATGATACAAAAGGAGCGTGGTTTAAATGAAAAGATTGTTGGCAGGTATTTTAGTAGTCTGTTTTATGGTTTGCAGTTTGAATATCCAGAAGACAGGTTATGGGCAGACGGAGGGGGAGAATCGAATTGAGCAGATCAGTCTGGGGTGGAATTATAATGGTGCAATAACCAGTGATGGAAGCCTGTATATGTGGGGAAGCAATTCTAATGGACAATTAGGCGACGGTACTACCACAGACAGCCTTGTGCCCAAAAAGATTGATCTTTTTTCCACGGCGGAGCCAGTAGAATTATTTTTGCCAGAAAATGTTAAGGATATAAAAACAAACGCCAGAGACGAAGGTCACGGATGTATCATATCATTGGGGTGGGGATCCAAATAGCCGCGAAGCAGCGATTGAGGTGAAAATTGAAGCGAAAAATAAAGGCACTGTGCAGATAACCAGAAAGACAAAAAATGGTTTGGAAGCCACTTCCAAACTGAAAATTATAGATGCCTTTGCATTCACAAATTCAAAAGAATTTTTTGGTGATAAAGGATATTATATTACTAGCAGTGACTATGACAGATTGACGAAAAATTTGGATAATGTTGATAAAAAGGCTATGAAATCTAAAAAATCACCTTTAAGTTTGTATAATCTATTACTCCGGCGGTTAAATGTCGATGAATTTTACGCAGAATAAATTTTCATCAGCAAGGCGGAAGAGTGAGTTGTAGCGAGTGCTACAACGATTGATGACAACGTAGCAGATGGAAATTTAGACAAGTAAAAACGTCGATATTTAACTGCCGGAGTAATAGATAGAAAAAAGAGATTTTATACAAATTGGTCGGGGTCATGTTATGGGATGTCTGCATGGACATGTTTGGTAAACAATGGGACATACAAAGCATCTTTTCTTAGTCCTTCTGCAAACAGTCTGAAAGGAATAGAATGTAGAGAACCAGTGCAACCAGCAGGACTGGTCTTCTAAAAACTGGGAAAACATTTTTTTTGATATAACCTTCCATAAGAGGATTTTGATTTATGACTGTGGGCATTCCGGTGAATAATATCATTTATATTACAATGATGATGGTATATGGTGTATTCCTGGTTACAACATAGTGAGTCTTAACAATCAGGTTTATGAAAATAATAATGGTCGATTAAAATTAGTGACAGCAGATACTTCTGATATTAATTTAGTGGATTATCAGACAGGAAGAATTTCCAAAGGCGGCAAGAGTGTGAAAAATATTTTAACAGTCCCATCCGATGTAAATATGCTGTCCATTCCAGCAATGGAACTGCAAATATATCAGGATTTACAGTATCAAATTCTACATTTTCTGATACAATTAATGTGACAATTGATGCAGCAGGCGGGGGACCACAAGGCGTCAGTATGGCATCGGCGTTTCTTCCATTAGCTTCCAAATACGAAATTACAACGGAGGCAGATCCATTGTGTTTTGAATTGGTAAATGAAAATTATGCGGCAGAGGCAGTATCGGATCATACAGGAACGGTAGAATTTAGTACGGATGGCACCGTTAGCGTCAAGACAGAGAAAGAAGGGAAAAGTACCATTGCAGTTACAGCAAATGAAGGTTTTGCAAAGGTAGGTTTGTGTCCAACCGTTGAAGTTACCAGTGACCAGACAACAGAGCTGTCATTGGCAAGTAAAGATGAGGGAATTGTGATTGAAGGGAATGGATTGGAGCATTTGACCATCACTGGGACAGATTACCGCATCCATGAGACAGAGTTATCGGTAAAATCAGACAAAGACAGTTTGTTAGTTTCCGATACAAAAAAAGGTGAAATTGTGGTGTCAGAGGATTCCAATGGCGATGGGACGTATGACAAAGTCATTGAAAAAAGCGATTCAGTGGTACGTCCGCAAAAGCCTGTAAATATTTCAAAGAAAGCAAAGGTTTCCTTGAAATTCAAAATCCTTCCCAAAGGTACTTCTATCTCAGGGAAACTTACGGCAAAGCCCAAGCAATTTACAGTAAAATGGAAAAAACAGCCCAAATCCATAACGGGATACCAGGTTCAATATTCCACCAGCAAAAAATTTACCAAGAAGGCAACCGTTACAAGGACCATCAACAAGGTTTCCACTACAAAGCTGGCTGTGAAAAATTTAAAGGCAAAGAAAAAATATTATGTCAGTGTTAGGACTTATAAGGCAGTAAAAGGAAAGAAATATTGTTCCGGCTGGTCAGGGGTAAAAAGTGTGACCACAAAAGCGGCAAAAAAGAAGTAGATTCAAAATCGCAGCAGTTTCCCAATATACAATTTTATGTCGGTTCTGGATAGAAAAATCCCCTGCAGCTTGCTGCGGGGGCTTCATGATATTATACATTTGCAATCTGCCTCAAATAATTCCGCAGGCTCTGCATATAGAGTTTCTGGAACCGGGAGTTTGAGGCAGAAGGGTTTTCAGCCAGCGCCTCATAGTATACATCCAGCAGCAGACGGTCAAAATTGTCACAATCAGGATTTAAGACAGGAAAACCAAAATAAATGAGAATATCGTTGCAAACGCCGATAAATTCATCGGGATCCGTAAAATCCACATAGAAATCATTTTCCAAATCGTTTTCTTCCGTGAGCAGCTTTTTTAGGAGATTTAACATAAACATGCCGGACGGAATTTCGATGGGGCGTTTTCTCTGGACAAGCTGGCAAAAATTATCATACGTGATAAAAATATGTTCAAATTTACGGCAAAGCGAAGCAATTTCATCAGCGGACAGGGAATCTTCGCTGTTATCGTCCTGCAGGCCGAAGAGGGAATCATAATATTCACGAATCGTTTCTTTTTCTAAACTGCCATAGTTTGTGACAAGTTGGATGATCTGTTCTTGTTTGTCATTATATAGGAGTTCCAATTCCACATCATCAAACAGGGCAAGATACTGTGTGTTGCGGGTTTGTGCAAAAAAAGACAAATTTTCTGGATCCTCTAAAAAGCAAACCAGGTCTTTTTTTGTATGTAGCTGGTCATTGACAATGGTATTGTATACTTCTGCCGTATGCCCTTCTTCCAGTGTATCTGGCGAAATGGGCAAAGAAACAATTTGTTCCCAATAATGTTTACGTATTTTATCCATTTCTTCCCAGGAAAGCCTAATCTTTAAGGAAGCAATTACAATAAATTCCTCCAGTGAACGTGCGGATAATTCGTTTTGATGCAGGTGATTCAGGAACAAATCCTGCGCTTGTGTATCGGAAGCCAGAGACAGGGCATAACATAACCGGTAAAGATTTTCCCTTTTCAAAGAATTGGCAGTTCCTTTTTTCAATGCGGTAATTGATTTGCGGAAAGTATCATATTCTTTTGCTGGAAGAACAGCCTTTGCATTGTTTTTAAGCATTTGCAGTAAATCATCATCCGTAAAAGAATTTGTTAGAACACACTGATAGTTATCTATGTGGTCTTGAATATAAGAAACAATACCATTCCAAATGGATTCCGATATACAATAGTCAGAAATATTTAACATAAAAGCCTCCGTAAATATGTAAAAATTGTCAGCAAGCCGTCTTTTCATTGATTTCCGTGTTATTTTACTATTTGGCATTGCTTTTTGTAACAGTATATCATATTATGAAGAGGAAAGGAACAATGGGTACAGATACTTTTCAGGAAAATGGAATCGTTGGGAGGACTGTTTACCCATTGCTATTTGCTGCCATTTTTTCTTCTATAGGAAAGACCTTGTCACGCGAAAGCGTGAAAGTGTCTTCTTATAGAAGAACAAACAATTATGCGCACGAGCACAAAAGGAAAAATATTGCTGCGCAATTGTGCTCGGCGCGGCAAAGTGTGCAACCCCATTTCCCCAAAATGTGGGTAAGGGGGTTGAGGTGGGCTTGCCCACTTTGTTCAGCAACATTGTTGGAAACTCGTATCGGTGGTTCCAATATATGTATGCTATTATAATAAAAGCATTAATAAAAATAAAAAACGAAGGAGAAATGCGTAATGGGAGTTTATGAGAAGAAATGGAAAGAAAGGCTTATGGAACGTCACAAGATGGCATTTGGCAGGAGGAGTATGAAATATTTGCTATTATCCATAGCTTTACTAATGTCGGTAGCAGTTACGGAGGTTAAAGCAGCTGCTGCGCATAGCCAGGCAGAGGCAGTGAACTGGGCAGCGGCCCAGATTGGAAAAGGGCTTGACTATGATCACGTATTTGGGAATCAATGTGTGGATTTGATTAAATATTATTACGATTATTTGGGGTGTGCCAGTTATGCGAAAGGAAATGCAGACGAATATACCTCAAATTCCCTTCCAGCAGGATGGCAGAGGCTGTATGGCACCTACCAACCGGGAGATATTGCAGTATGGAAACCAAATTTTTCGTATCCGGGAGGATATTATACTTCGGCTCGGGGACATGTGGGAATTATTACCGGAGTAAACGGAAGCAAAGTAACGGTAGTAAATCAGAATTTTGCAAACACGCCGAGATGTACGCAGAATACATTCCCAACGGCAGTATTAGACTGTGTGATACGGCCTGATTTTGGAAATCCCGTTCATAACCACAGTTATTCTTCCAGTGTTACAAAACAGCCGACCTGTACCCAGGCAGGGGTAAAGACTTATAAATGTTCCTGTGGTTCCTCTTATACAGAAGCGGTAAAAGCAAAGGGGCACAACTATGTAAACGAGACGGTTGCCCCAACATTGACAGAGAGAGGTTACACACTTCATACTTGTTCTGCCTGCAGGGATGTTTATAGGGACAATTATGTGGAACCGCCAAAACTGGAATCAGACGGCTGGTATTACTGCTCTGCGGTTCCCAGCGGTATATCAAAAGATCAGTATAGGATCCAGTATCAAAATAATTATGAAAAGATCCAGGAGTCCTCACCCGGGGCGGATTGGACAAATGCCGGAACCGTAAAGAATGAATGGCAGAATTCTGGAAATACCTATACAAGCGCGACGGATTTGCAGACCTCCGATGCAAGGGTGCTTGTTCGTTCGGTTTTCTATCATTTCTGCGGTCCCAATGCCGGAGATGAGGGAAACTATGACCAAACTGGAAAATTTGTGCATTATGACGAGATATTATCCACGAGTGTCACGGCAAGATATTTGGGGACGGACAATGGACATCCCTATTATTTTATTGATTGGATAGACGGTGGCGGACAGGTCTGGTGTAAATCTGGCGTATCCTGTGATGGGGCATATGGCACACATGGGAATCGGTGCCGCGCATGGTATAAGATGAATACGTACCAGGACAGGGTAAAGGTGGTACAGTATAAATTTACAAAAACTTCTGACTGGGCAGATACAAGGGATGCATCTGCAGCATCGGTAAAAGTCCGTTTTAAAAGCCTGGAACAGACAGAACCAGAAAAGCCGGAAGAACCAGAAAAACCAGAAAATCCAACAGAACCTGAAAAACCCAATAATCCAACAGAGCCAGAAAAACCCAATGATCCGGCAGAGCCAGAAAAACCCGATGAGCCAACAGAACCAGAAAAGCCGGAAGAACCAGAAAAACCAACAGAACCAGAAAATCCAACAGAACCAGAAGAGCCAGATGCATCAGCAGAATTTACATACGATTTAAACAGTGATGGAAATACAATCACGATTACAAGCTGCCATCCAACGAATGTGAATGTTGCAATTCCGTCTGTTATTGATGGATATACCATCACAAACATCGGGGACAATGCATTTGAAAATCTGGAATCCATACAGACAGTAACATTTCCTGTTTCATTGAAAGAAATTGGAGAACATGCATTTGAAAACTGCAGTTCCCTGACTTCTGTAGTCCTTCCAGATGGATTGGAAGGACTCGGCAATTATGCATTCAAGGGCTGTACGTCATTGGCTTCTGTGGTGCTGGATCAAGGACGGCGCAATATAACAATGGGGGTTTTTTCTGGATGTTCCTCCCTAAACAGTGTAACGGTTCCGGATTCTGTGCAGTATATCCGAGAAGATGCCTTCCGCGGATGCAAATTACTGAAAAATTTAAATCTTCCGAAATCACTGTCAGTGGTATATGAAAATGCATTCTTAAATTCAGGAATCAAGTCAATAGAATATGCCGGAAGAAGTACAGACTGGAAAGAAATCACAATTTATGCAACTGGAAACACACAATTTTTAAAAGCTACAGTAACAGGTTCAGATGGGAAAAAGTTTTCTGCTAATAAAAACAACTGGAAAGTGGAGGAAAAGAAGCCAACTGTGCCAAGTATAAAGAATTTTAAAGTAAAGGCAGGAAAAAAGAGCCTGACAATGACATGGAAGAAAACGAATAAAGTGAATGGCTACCAGATTCAGATTAGTAAAAATAAGAAGTTTTCCTCCGCAATGTCAAAAAAGATTTCTAAGGTTAAGTCAAAGTATGTAAAAAAAGGATTAAAGGCAAAAAAAACATATTATGTTAGGATTCGTTCCTACAAAACTGTAAACAAAAAGACATATTATTCGAAATGGTCAAAGAGTTATAAAGTAAAGACCAAATGATAAACGCATCAAGAAGCAGTTAGGCAAGCCAAACTGCCAATTACTTAAGATTTGCTGTACTAGGTGAAAGGGCAGACGAAGAATACAGGACGTGGGAGAATTGTTGGAAACAGACTATATAAGAGAATGGATGAAAATAAATGGCTGGGTACAATATGAGGACAGTTTTAAAAGAGGGAACGATGATCCGTGTTCCAGGAAACGTTTTGTATCAAATTGTTGGGAAACCGATTGGGGAAGGGGGAGGAAGCATTATCTATCCAGCTTGCAGATATCTGCCGGGCGAGGGACATACATATCAGAAAAGCCCTATTTTATATGCATTGAAAGAATGTTTTCCCCTTTCGTCAAAATATAGGTTTTTTAGAAATGATACAGGCGAGATCCAGCCGGTAAAAGAGGAAGAAAAAGCAAAACAATATCTTGCACGTACAAAGGAAATGCTGCTTGCTGAAAATACAGTTACGGGAAAAATTTATCATACTGGTTTCAGGCTGACGCCTATTTTAGAATCCTTTCAGGAGATTGAAATTTCACAGGATGGGGGTGGTACATTCCGAAAAGCCTGCAACAGCATATCTGTTATGGAATCCTTGTCAGAAAAAGGATATTCTCTGAAAACTTATTTAAAGGAAAGAAAGCATCTCCCGGTGGACCAGGCATTTCGGATTGTCGAGCAGGTACTATATGCTCTGCGGGAGGTGCATAATGCCGGATATCTTCATTTGGATCTTCAAGACGGGAATATTTTTCTGAAAGGGATGTTAGAGGATGGAAGCGGAATGGTTTCACTGATTGATTTTGGCTCTGCCAGAAAAAGGATGGGAGATGGCCTTAGTGAAACCATTCAGGATTGTGTGCTGCACGCAACACCAGGGTTTTCAGATCCCAAGATGTATTCTGGCAACGATGGCACACTTAGGCTGGGAGTGACAGCAGATATATACAGTGTCGGATATCTGATGCTTCTTATGCTGACTGGACATAGGTTTTCGGTCAAAGAACTGTCCTTAAATAGAACGGGGCGATATATTCCCCGGTTTTCCATAAGGAAAACCAGATGTCCGAAACATTTGACAGAACGAATGCAGGCAATTGTATCGAAAGCCCTTGCAAACGCTCCCAAAGACAGGTATCCCGATACGGAAGAAATGTTAAAAGATGTTACCGCATTTATAGCAATGCTGGCTCCATATAAAAACCCATTATCAGCCATGAAGTATGATGCGTTTATCTGCTATAAACATGGATTGTTAGATACGGCTGCGGCAAAAGAACTGAGAAATGCACTGGAACGATATAAAGGAAATCGGTTATTTGGAAAAAAGCCCATGAAGCGAGTGTTTTTAGATGAAGGGGAACTGGCTTCCTGTGCTGATTTTGGAGAAGGCATCCGGGAGGCATTAAAAAATTCTGCCTGGCTGGTTATCATTTGTTCCAAAGATACCAAAGAATCACCCTGGGTAAATGATGAGATAAAGACTTTTTTAGAGTATCATGATACCTCCCGTATTTTGGCTGTAGTTACGGAAGGTGAACCAAAAGAAGTATTTCCAGAAGCTTTGATTCAATGCGGTATAGATGAAACCCGTCTTTTTGCGGCGGATGCAAGGGCAAAAAATACAATACAGGTTCTGAAAAAAGTAAAGGGCGATGTGAAACTGAAAATAGCTGCGCCGATTTTGAATACCACATTTGACACTTTAAAACAGAGAAAGAAAGTTTACCAAATAAAACAGGCGTTTTCCATTGTCTGCCTATGTCTTTTGGCGCTTTCGGTTTTTTTTGGTTATGCAGCAGCAAAATCCAGGGAGATTGCCAACCAGGCAGTCAAGCTGGCAAATGAGCATAAAGCAGCATTGCAGGGACAGGCGTTGTATTTGTCCGAGCAGGCAAAAAAGAGCTATGAGAAGCATGACACAATGATGGCAGTCCAGCAGGCTTTACAGGCTTATGACCTGCTTGCAGAGGATGAATTGTTTCTACCAGAATTGATCCAGATATTGACAAAGGCCATGGACATTTATAC
Organism: uncultured Lachnospiraceae bacterium; assembly: GCA_951801955.1. Lineage (GTDB taxonomy): Bacteria > Bacillota > Clostridia > Lachnospirales > Lachnospiraceae > Petralouisia. The sequence continues at coordinate 21,983 of CATOOV010000024.1, read as the reverse complement.
ACTTCCTTCAGATGCCCAGGAAAGTATGACAGCCGTTGGTATTTTTCCATTTGAAGAAAAAAGCAGTTTAGAAGAATATTTTCTGGACCAGGAGGGAAAGTATTTATTTACGGCAGATGATTCCCATGTATCTATTTGGAATACAAAAACATACCAGTGTGAAAAGACGGTTACTGTGCCCCAGTCGATAAAAAAATTTGATGAAAGTTTTCTGCTGGACCAGCAAAATCAATACCTGTTGGTGCTGCGTGATGAAATCAATTGTTATGATTATGAGAAGGAAACAAGCATCTGGAACTATAAATTTGATGAACCCTTGGCGGGAATAGCTGTGTCGGATGACAAAACGAGGATTGTTGCGGCCACAGGGCAGAAATTATATATTTTTGAAGCTGTGGACGGGACACTTCTACAGACATCAGTATGTTCAGAGATAGGCAGTTTGGTATTAGGGAATACATCCATTGCCATATCTTCAGATAAAAAAGAAATTGCTTTTGTAAGGACCAAAGAAGGAGAGGAAGAAGCATCGCATTTGTTTGAAGTCGTTTTGTATGATGTGGTGGAAGAGCAGTATACGGTGATTTCTTCATGGAAAAGTAAAGACCCTTCTGGTTTTGCTGAAATTTGTCTGCATTTTACAGACAGCCACAAATTATTTGCGTCATATAGCTTCGGAGTCAATACTGTTTATGAAGGCAGCGTATATAAATATTATTCGGAAAAGAAAAAGCTGGAGGCATTTGTATATGATTTAGATCAAAAGGATATTTTATGGAAAGCGGATAAAGACTATATGGCATTGGATGAAAACATTATGGCTTTTGACACAGCCTACAGCGAAAAGCATGCCATTTTGCTGATTTATGGAAACCGCTGCGAGATTTTGGATCAGGCAACCGGAGAAACTCTGGATTTATATGAGACAGATGCACCTATTATCCAGGCATGGCTGGAAGAAGAAAAAGTTACGCTTGTACTGGAAAATGGGGATTTGCTGTATTACACATATGGTGAGGACCGCCTGGTCGGATATGCATATTTCCCAGAGCATACAGCCAGATGCTGCAAAAGCGGCTCTGATTATTATATCAGGAGTGAATCTGCAATCATTAAGTATCAAAATGGTGTATATGACCTGGGTTATGAAACCTGCGCCAGCCTGCCTGGGAATCTGCAGGCTCCAGTGCAGGATACCCAGATAAGTTGGAAGGATCAGCGGTATTGTGCTTATATTGAGAGCCAATCTGTTGTAATTGAGGACAAAAAGAGCCATTCCAAAAAACTTCTGGAATTCGACCAATCTCCCCTAAGCCTGTACCTGATACCAGATTCTGAAAAATTGCTGATTGGATTGGAAGATAAAGTATCTCTATATGATTTGTCCACCCAAACATTGTCAAGTACGGAAGAATTTGAACATGAATACACTACGTTTGGCTCTGCGGCATGGCAGATGATAGATGCATCCACCGTCATATATGTGGGAAATACCTTTAGCTACGTTCTTGGAATAAAAGAAGATGCCGTTGGAATTTTATATAGTTTGAAGGATTTTGAAGCTTATGATTCAAAAGAAGATGTATTTTATTTTTTAAGTACTTCCTATGATATGGACAGGCTGAATGAAGGTATCTTCAGCCAAGGGGAAGAACTTGGGAAAATACCCAGGTATCAAACGGAAGAAATCATTCAATTGGCAAGGGAGCGAATGGCACGGCGGTGAAGCGTTAAACGTATGAAAATTGAGGCTCTTCCTAGCCTGTGACAGACAGCCTCTAAATCAGACCTCTTTTTATTTCTTAAGATAGGAGAGAAAAGGGAGGTTTAATCTCCCTTTTCTGTTTGCTGGATTTCCAATAACTGTTCAATTTGCTTAAGGACATATTCCTGATATTCGGGCTTTAATTGCTGGAATGTGTAAGATGCCAATTCTACTAATTGATTAGGTTCCTCACGGAACATGCAGCCATTCCCGGTTTTCAGCCACTGTTCGCTCACATGGAAAGTAAAGCAAATGAGTTTGATGATTCTGTCATTGACTTTATTGTGTTCTAATTCAATACCCGCAATGTAACCGTTTGACATAGACAAAGCCTTGGCGAATTTTGCCTGGGAGAGATTTAGCGCCTGTCTTACTTCCTTCACACGCTGATTGATAGACATTTTAGGAGCCTCCTTTCTGTGTGTCCTTATATTATCACATTGGTGCTCACATTACAAGTAAAGTTTCAACAAATAACGCTTGACATACTCATATAACAATGATATTATACTCACATAATAAGTAAATGAAGGGAGGGAATACATAATGAGTAATAATATCACAATAAACGATTTTGTTACTCAATTTACTGGATTAAATGAGCATAATCAAAAGTACATTATTGCAATTCAACAGGCTTTGATGTATGCGCAGGAAAATGAAGAGGCAAAAGAGGAAAAGCAGGCTCAAAAGGAGTATTAAGGCATAGGGGGAGCCAATTTTTATGAAAGGAAAAGGACAAATGATGAAAAGAACAAAGAAAATGGTGTTGAAACTGGCAGGGAATCCTAATGCTGCTGATGCTGTGCATGGGGGCTGGAAAGGTGGCGTATGCACAGACAACCATTACCCCGCCCATGCTGAAGGCAGGCGGCAGTACAAGCGGGGCCAAATCATATCAATTTAAGGTCACAGGCGATGCGATCCTTACAGCTCCCATATCGGTCTCAAAAGCGGGGAAAGTGTGTCTTGAGGCGACCACTGATAACAACCTCTTAATGGTTTTATCAAAAAATTCAGATGTGATGAGGCAGGATGCTTGGATTGGTGCAGGGTATCCAAATTCAAGCGCCAAGGAAACGGTCAGTGGTTATGCCAAAAAGGCAGGTGCCTATTACATGCATGTAATTATACCCAAAGGTACGGCACAAGATCAAGCAGCCTTAAACATCAAGGCATATGAAATCCCAGCCGCTGTTGGAAATGCAGGGACGCTTTCCAACGGCAAATGGGTAACTACAAGCGGTGTAGGCAGCATTTATACCGGGGAACCGGCATATTTTAAAATCAAGGCGCCTTCTTCTGGGCTGTGTCAAATTGGAAATCAAAAAATTAGGTAAGGACAAGGAATTTATCGATATTGAGTTTACTAACAGCAAGAAAAAGAGATTGGCTGAAGAAATAGATTCTGGTGTTTACTATTACGGAATCAATAAGGGGACATACTATGTCAAGGTGGACACAGAGAATGCTTATAAAATTCGTTACACGTTTGAAAGCGTTAAGGATAAGAAAAATACAACAAAGAAAAAGGCAGTCAGCCTAAAACAGAAAAAAACAGAAAAAGGGCTTTTTGTTTTAACGGAGGAAAAGAGCCGTTGGTACAAGCTGACGCTGAAAAAAGCGCAGACCCTGAAATTGACATTCAATGCCAGCACAGGCAAGTATGGATTCGACTATACAATCAAAGACAGCAAAGGCAAACAGGCAGCATCTGGCGATTTCAGTGGCAAAAAGCAGTTCAAGAAAAAATTGAAAGCGGGTACATACTATTTAGAGGTTTCCCCACTTTCTTCGGGAAGTTATTCGATTAAGTGGAATTAAATATATCAGATGGGAATGGCTGCCGCCTCTATAGGCAGTCCAAAATTTTCAAGTGAAAGAGAGAATAGACAAGGAGGAAAAATGTACATACGGAAATATCTGAAAATAATCTTATTTACAGTTGCCTTTCTGCTGTCTGCCATGCTTCCTGCAATGGCAGCAGAGGCAAAACGGATTGATACCAATTATGGAAATTGGTGCGGCTACGAAAATGAGGATGGGACGCTGACCATCACCGGATGCCGTAATATAGTGGAATATATCAATACGAAAACGCTTACGATTCCCTCCGAGGTGGAAGGAAAGAAGGTTACCGGGCTTGGGGTTTATAATGAAGAGAGTAATTTCTATATTTTTGACAAACCCAGTTTTATTGAAACCTTGATTCTTCCAGATACGATCGAGCATGTGGATGAATACCAGGGCGATGATAAAGTGAGCGTATTTAGTAGTTATAGCGGATTGAAAAAAGTGGTTTTGCCTGACAATGAAAATTTTACGGATGACGATGCGGCGAACTTATTTCTGTATAACAGCGCAGATGTGAAAGAATTAACCTGCAGGTCTGGCAACTTCAAATGGTTTTACTACTTCAGATGGTGGGCATCTACCTTGGAGACGCTTTCGCTGCATTATGGAGAAGCCTTTGGCGGCGGCAGCGACTTCGAATTTCCAAATCTGAAAACCCTGACAATCCAGGAAGCAGATGATGCAAGCTTTTATAACTTGCCTGCGCTAACGTCCCTGACGCTGCTGTCCGCCAAGAATCTTCAGTTGAAGGAATGTCCGGCGCTTACAAAACTTTCGCTCTCTGGAGATTTGAAGACAATGAGGCTGTTAGACTGCGCAAAGTTGTCAACATTGGAATCGGAGAAAGCTCTGAAGGATATCTCAATAGAAGCGGTATATAACTGCCCGAAACTTTCCCTTCCGGTTGTGTATGTGAAATATGGGGAAGAGTTTAGTACGTCAAGTAATTTTGGAGGGTATGCACAGGGATGTGGCAATACGCCTTATGCGGGCAGCCAGGTGCAGGAAATCCATATCGACAGCAGGCGTATTGTCCAAGGGATCAATAAGCAGGCTTTCCGGGGGACGCCAAATCTGAAAGCGATTGTGGTTGAGGGCAATTCATCCAATTTCTTTTCAAAGGACGGGGTGCTCTATTGGAAAGCCACAGGGACAGCAGAGGATGGCAGCAAAATGACCTCAAATCATATTTTTGCCTATCCAGCGGCGAAGAGCACATCTGGAAATCTCGATATATCCAAAGATGTGAGCTGCATTTATGTTTATGCCCTGGATGGGTGCAAATTCTCTACGGTAACATTTCCAGAAAATATAGATCCTTATTATGAATGGGATTCGGTTTTGCTGGAGCCATATTCAGAAGGCAATTATGGAGTCCTAGCAGATTTTTGCAGTGCGAAATTCCGTATGGTGAAAAATAGTTCTCCCGATGTTGCAAGGATAGATGGTATGTATGTACCTGAAGACCGGGTAGAATATTACCAAGGAAGCGCTTACAAAATCACATATAAGCTGTCAGGAGGCAAGAACAACAGCGCAAATCCATCTTCCTACCGGGCGGGGGAGAAGATTACCCTGAAAAACCCATTCCGCACAGGGTATACCTTCCTTGGCTGGACCAGAAATGACAGCGAGGATGCCGCTGATTATCTGGACACGACAGAACGCAGAAGTTATTTTTCCAATTATACATTTACGGCGCATTGGATGAGGATTACCGGCATGTCGCATAAGATTGCGGCAGGAAAAAAGATTACGCTGACGGCAGAGATAGTACCAGCAGATTCTAAGAATCCGTCGGTGTCCTGGGCTTCCAGCAATCAAAATGTGGCGACAGTCTCAAACAAGGGCGTAGTAACGTTTAAGAAGAATTCTGGCGGCAAATCCGTGACCATTACGGCAAAAGTAAAAGGTGGAAGCGGTAAGAAGGCGGCTTTCAAATTGACATCCATGAAGGGCGTGGTAAAGAAAGTGAAACTGTCCGGGAAAAGTACGCTGAAAGTTGGAAAGAGCACCAAGCTCAGTGCGAAGGTGACTGCATCATCCAAAGCCAATAAGACGCTGTCCTGGAGCAGCAGCAATAAGAAGTACGCCACCGTTTCTGACAAAGGGAATGTGACGGCAAAAAAAGCAGGAAAAGGCAAAAAAGTAACGATTACCGCAAAGGCAACGGATGGAAGCGGAAAGAAAGGAACCTTTAAGATTAAAATTAAATAATACAGTGAAAATTTCTGCAAATTCTTGCGCTGTGAAGGCGTTGAAAAAAGGGTTGTCGGAAATGATATAGCCTAAAAGGGGCTATTGCAAAATAGATGAGTCATCATTTATGGGGCAATGGCTCTTTTTTTCTCATATGATAAAACGAACATGCGCATTCCGAAGAGCCTGCAATCATCGGTAACACTGCATATGGCTAAACGCCCCAAATACTATACCCAAAAGGGCACCCCTCCATGCCATCCGGCGTGTCATAAGGTATAAAAATTAGAAGCAAAGTGGAAACGCCCAGACAATGAAGAAAAAATAACTTTTAAAACTGTGCCATATGGTGTAAAATAGAAATGATTTGAATTTATCTCAGATGGGAGATGGTTCCCGCCTTTGCAGATGGCCGGGAACAAATTTGTATATTCCCAGAAGTAAATCTTAAAAGAAGAGGTTTCAGGTTTGATGAATAAAAAAATAGTTTTGATTGATGGACACAGTATTTTGAATCGGGCGTTTTTTGGAATCCCAGATCTTACCAACGCAAAAGGGCTTCATACCAATGCCATTTATGGATTTTTAAATATTATGTTTCGGATTTTGGAGGAAGAGAAACCAGAGTACCTGGCGGTGGCGTTTGATGTGCATGCGCCTACCTTCCGCCATAAGATGTATGCGGAATATAAGGGAACCAGGAAACCCATGGCACAAGAGCTGTTACAGCAGGTTCCTGTAATGAAGGACGTGTTACACGCCATGGGCGTTGTGGTTGTTGAGAAAGAGGGATATGAAGCGGACGATATTTTGGGAACCATTGCAAAGCGCAGTGAGAAAGAGGGGCTGGAAGTGTCCCTTGTTTCCGGCGACCGGGATTTGCTGCAGCTTGCCAGTGACCATATCAAGATACGGATTCCCAAGACCAAACGGACTGGGACGGAAATTGAAGATTATTATGCCAAAGATGTGAAAGAGGCATACCAGGTAACGCCCACAGAATTTATTGATGTAAAAGCGTTGATGGGAGACAGTTCCGATAACATTCCAGGCGTGCCTGGAATCGGGGAAAAGACGGCGACAAACCTGATTGTGCAGTATGGCAGCATTGAACATGCATATGCCAATGTGGATGAAGTGAAGCCGCCCCGTGCCCGGAATAATCTGCGGGAATATTATGATATGGCGCAGATGAGCAAAACCCTTGCCACGATTGATGTAAATGTGCCCATCGAATATGAGACAAGCCAGGCGGCATTGGGAACCCTCTTTACCCCAGAGGCATATCAATGGATGAAAGAGCTGGAGTTTAAACAGATGCTGAACCGTTTTTCCATAGATACGCCAGCAACCCCCAAGGATGAGAACTTTCAGCAGGTGACAGAACTGTCCCAGGCAAAGAAATTATTTGCGGGGGCTAAGGAAGCAGGACGTGTGGGATTCCAGCTTTTTACAGACCCGTCGGTAAAATCTGCCGATAAAGAAGGGCAGCTTACTTTGGATGATTTGTTTGGGGTGGGTTCTGTAGGCGGACATGATGGCTTACAAAAAGAAGGATCTGGAAAAGATTTGCAAGTGTTGGGGATTGGCCTTGCCTATGGAAGCGAAGATATTTATTTTATTGGGACCGGCGATTCCATCACAGGGTCCTATTTAATAGAAGAAACAGAAAAACTTCTGGCACAAGGGGTTGCAATGTCGTCTTTTGATTTAAAATCCCAGCTTTCCTATCTGTCTGTCCCAAAGAAAGCCAGGGAGCAGATGGAAGATGTGCTGCTTGGGGCATACCTTCTGAATCCTTTGAAAAATGACTATTCATTTGATGATGTGGCAAAGGAACACTTGGATTTGAACGTTCCTTCCCGCTTGGATTTGCTTGGAAAATTACCCTTGGCGCAGGCAAGGAAAGAAAAACCTTCCGAATTTATCCAGTATGCATGTTATCTGGCGTTTGTCTCTTTTGAGGCATCGGGCGTGCTGAGACAAAAGCTGGAACAAAACGGTATGTGGAGGTTATATCGGGAAATTGAGATGCCTTTGATCTATACCCTTTATGAGATGGAGAGGGAAGGCGTGCTGGTAGACGGCACTCAATTGAAAGAGTATGGGCAAGACCTCTCAGGCAAAATTGAAGAAGTGGAACAGGAAATTTACCAGGATGCAGGAGAGACATTTAATATCAATTCTCCCAAACAGTTGGGAGAAGTCCTTTTTGACAAATTGAAACTGCCTTATAGCAAGAAGACAAAAACAGGATATTCCACAGCGGCAGATGTGCTGGAAAAGCTTGCCGCAGAATACCCTTTGGTGTCAAAGATTTTGGAGTACCGCCAACTGGTCAAATTGAAATCTACCTATGCAGACGGATTGTCAAATTATATTGAGGAAGACGGGCGGATCCATTCCAGTTTCCATCAAACGATTACGGCGACTGGGCGCATCAGCAGCACGGAGCCAAACCTGCAGAATATCCCCATCCGTATGGAATTAGGCAGGCTGATACGGAAAGTTTTTATTCCAAGGGAAGGCTGCGTGCTGATTGATGCAGACTATTCCCAGATCGAACTTCGGGTGCTTGCCCATATGTCAGAGGATGCCAATTTAATTTCTGCTTACAAACAGGCACAGGATATCCATCGCATGACAGCTTCCCAGGTGTTCCATGTACCTTTTGAGGAGGTCACTTCCTTGCAGCGGAGAAATGCCAAAGCAGTCAATTTTGGGATTGTGTATGGCATCAGTTCTTTTGGGCTGAGCCAGGATCTGAGCATTTCAAAAAAGGAAGCGGCAGAATATATCGAATCTTATTTTGAGACTTACCCAGGCGTAAAACAGTTTTTGGACAGGCAAGTGGAACAGGCAAAGAAACAAGGATATGTTACCACGATGTTCGGCAGGAGGAGGCCCGTACCAGAATTATCCTCCAGCAATTTTAAGACACGTTCTTTTGGGGAACGGGTGGCAATGAATTCTCCGATACAGGGGACAGCGGCTGATATTATCAAAATTGCCATGATTCGTGTCAATGAATCTTTAAAAGCACAAAATCTGCGTTCTAGGTTGATTTTACAGGTGCATGATGAATTGTTGGTGGAAACCTGCGAAGAGGAAGTGGAACAGGTAAAAGCAATTTTAAAACAGGATATGGAAACAGCAGCAGAATTGTATGTGAAGCTGGAAATTGACATGAAACAGGGAAAAGACTGGTACGAAGCACATTAGAGATAGGAGCTTGGACTATGCAGGTAATCGGAATTACCGGTGGAGTGGGAGCAGGGAAATCCGCCGTTTTAGAATATTTGAAAGACAATTACAAGGTGATGAACCTAAAGGCAGACCAGATTGCCCAGATGCTGATGGAGCCGGGAGAAGCGTGTTATCTGAAGCTTTTGAAATTCCTTCCAGTGGAAGTGTACAACCCAGATGAATCGATTAACCGCCCAGCCTTGGCAGAGGTATTGTTTGGCTCCCAGGAGATGCGCCAGCGGGTGAATCAAGTGGTGCATCCAGCAGTAAAGGAATATATCCAAAAACAGGTCAAAGAACAGAGACAGCTTGGAATTCTGAATTATATTGTGATTGAAGCAGCGCTTTTGATCGAAGACCATTATGAAGAAATTTGCGATGAATTATGGTATATTTATGCCACAAAGGAGAATCGCAGGCGGCGTTTGATGGAGTCCCGCGGGTATTCCAAAGAGAAAGTGGAGCAGATTTTTGCAAGCCAGCTTTCCGATAGGGAATTTCGAAGGCACTGCCAGGTTGTGGTGGATAACAATGGAACCAAAGAAGAAACATTTCATCAGATTGCACAGATCATCAAGGATAAGGGAGAGTTGAGTCACATGGAACAGCAGTTAAACGGAGTGCCATTGGTGTTTGGACTGGATATTGGAACCAGGAATGTGGTAGGCATGGTAGGTTATCGGGAGGAAAATGAATTTTTTGTGGTAGGGCAGTGTGTCAAAGAACATGATACCCGTTCTATGATGGATGGGCAGATACACGATATAGGGCGTGTAGGGAGAACCATCAAAACGGTGAAAAAGACATTGGAAGACCAGCTCCGCCTGACTTTGGATGATGTATGCATCGCAGCAGCGGGACGTGTGTTGGAGACAGTTACCACTTCAGTGGAATATTGTTTTCCAGAGGAGGCAGTGGTTAGCAAGGAGGATGTCCATACACTGGATCTTCTGGGAATTGAGAAAGCGCAGCAGATTTTAAATGAGAACAATGATACGCATTTTAAATTTTACTGTGTAGGCTATTCCGTTATGAAGTATTATTTGAATGGCTATATTATTTCTAATTTGGAAGGGCATAAGGCAGATGTGGTGGGTGAAGATATTATCGTCACATTTCTTCCAGAGGATGTGGTAGATGGGCTTTATTCCGCCGTGGAACTTGCAGGATTAAGGGTTGCAAGCCTGACATTAGAGCCAATTGCAGCCATCAATGTGGCGATTCCAGAGACGTTTCGTATGCTGAATATTGCGTTGGTGGACGTCGGGGCAGGCACCAGCGATATTTCTGTTACCAAGGATGGAAGCATTATCGCTTATGGCATGATTCCAAGCGCAGGAGATGAGATTACAGAGCTTTTGGTACAGCATTATCTGGTGGATTTTAAAACAGCAGAACATATCAAGTTGAGTTCTACTACGGATGAAGAGATCGAATACCAGGATATCATGTTAATTAAGCACCAAATTCCAGCAGAAGAGGTGTGGGAGCTGATCAAACCTCTGGTGGAGGAACTGGCAGAGGGCATTGCAGCAAAAATCAAGGAATTAAATGGCGGAAAGACCGTCAGCGCTACCTTTGTGGTCGGAGGCGGAGGAAAGGTCCATGGCTTTATCGAGCACCTTGCCTCTCAATTGGAACTGCCAAAAGAGCGTGTGGCGCTTCGAGGGGAAGAAGTACTGCAGCAAATTCATTTTGAGCAGCCAGAGGTTAAGAAAGATCCGCTTTTGGTAACGCCTGTGGGCATTTGCCTCAATTATTATGACACAAAAAATAATTTTATTTTTGTCCATTTTAATGGGGAACGGATGAAATTATATGACAATAATAAATTGACTGTTGTGGATGCGGCGATGCAGGCAGGTTTTCCCAATGAGCAGCTTTTTCCAAGGAGGGGCAGCGCCATCAACTTTACGGTCAACGGCAAAAAACGCATGGTCCGGGGCGAGACAGGAGAATCAGCAATCGTCTGGGTCAATGGACGCCAGACCAGTATCAATGCGCCGCTGGAGGCAAACTGTGATATTGTGATTGAGCCTTCTACCTTGGGAGAAGACGCCGTCTGCCGTCTGGAAGATCTGGAGGAATTTGGAGAATTATTAGAGTTTGAGGTTTGCGGCAGCATGGTTTCCTGTATGAAAATTGCAGAAGTCAATGGTGTGCCAGAATCGCCGGATTATTTGATACAGGAAAATGACCAGGTTGAAATGAGAAATTATTATACCATTTCCCAACTGATTGAAGTTATGGATGTGAAAGTTGATATGGATCATGATATTTTGGTCAATAATAAACCGGCGGATTTTGATACGCTGGTATACGAGAATTTTTCCGTTGAATGGCAGGCGCTGTTTTACCGGACCCATCAGGAGGAGATGGAAGGGGCACCTTATGAAGCAGAGGAATCTGCCAATGAAAGACAATTGCAAACTGTTTCGGCAAATTCTGATCTTCAGAAAAAAATAGACATCATCCGCAACGTTGGGGGGGTTTATACAGATGAAGAGGGGGAGGGACAGGAATTGACCCAAGAGGAACTGGAACAAAAATTTCTGGAATCCCAGAAAACATCAGAAAATGATATCCGCCCTACTATTATAAAGAAACCTGCGGCGAAGATACCTGCCTTGCAGACGGAGGGGGTTACGATCCAAGTATTGGTAAATCAACGGCCAGTAGTATTAAGGGGAAAGAAATCTTATGTATTTGTTGATGTCTTTGATTTTATTGACTTTGACCTGAACGGTGGAAATGGCAAGACAATTGTCACAAAATTGAATGGCGGGACAACATCCTATACGGCAATGCTCCAGGAGGGGGATGTGATAGAAATATACTGGGAGGACTGATGGAACATGAAATTATGCAGTATTGCAAGCGGAAGCAGCGGAAATTGTATTTTTGCAGGTTCCGAAACCACCAGCCTGTTAATTGATACTGGGATCAGCGGAAAACGAGTGGAACAGGGGCTTTCCGAGATTGGTCGTGCCGGGAAAGATATAGATGGAATTTTAATTACCCACGAACATTCCGACCATATCAGCGGATTGGGAGTGATTTCCAGACGGTATGGGATTCCAATTTATGCCACAACAGGGACAAAAGAGGCCATCTTAAAATGTAAAAGTGTTGGAGAGATTCCAGAAGGGCTGTTTCAGGAAATACAACCCAATTTAAAAATTTCTATAGGGGATATCCAGGTAGAACCAATCGCTGTTTCCCATGATGCGGCACAGCCCACGGCATTTGTGCTGCGCCAGGAAAAAAGGGCAATTGCCGTTATGACGGATCTTGGCAGGTACGATGGCTATATTGTAGAAAAACTGCAGAATTTGGATCTGCTGCTGCTGGAGGCCAATCACGATGTACATATGCTTCAGGTAGGAACATACCCATATTATTTAAAACAGCGGATCTTGGGGGATAAAGGGCATTTGTCCAATGAGTTGTCAGGGCAGCTTTTAAGCGAAGTGCTCCATGACCATTTCAAAGGCGTCATGTTAGGACATTTGAGTAAGGAAAATAATTATGAGCGGCTTGCTTATGAGACGGTGCGTTTAGAAATTGATCTTGCCGACAATCCTTATCACGCCGAAGATTTTCCTATTTATGTGGCAAAGCGGGATGCAGTGTCTGATATTTTGGAAGTTTAGTGGAGGAAAAGTTTTGCAAAATGCTTGCAAGTAGATGAAAATTCACTTATCATAAAAATGTATGTGCATAGAATGGAGGAAATTATGGAAAAGAGTACAGACAGAACGATTATTACGGTGGTAGGGAAAGATACCGTAGGGATTATTGCGAAGGTATGTACCTATCTCTCAGAGCATCATATTAATGTGCTGGATATCAGCCAGACCATTGTACAAGAATTTTTTAATATGATGATGATTGCGGATCTCAAAGATTCTGACCAGCCTTTTGACCAGTGCGCCAGGGAATTGGAGCAGCTTGGTGAGCAGATTGGTGTGAATATAAAGTGCCAGCGGGAAGAAATTTTTAACAAAATGCACAGAATTTAAGGAGCGTTTTATCATGATAAATATTTGGGAAGTAAATGAAACCAATAAAATGATTGAGCAGGAAAATCTGGATGTCCGTACCATTACATTGGGAATCAGCCTGCTTGACTGCATGGATTTCGATTTACAGAAATTAAATGAAAATATCTACCACAAAATCACTTCTGTAGCAGAAAGACTCGTGGAGACAGGGAAAGAAATCGAACGGAATTATTGTATTCCCATTGTGAATAAACGAATTTCCGTGACGCCAATCGCTTTGGTAGGACAGTCGGCATGTAAGGTTCCAGAAGATTTTGTGTCAATTGCCAAAACTTTAGACCGTGCAGCAAAGAAGGTGGGAGTAAATTTTATTGGCGGGTATTCTGCATTAGTGTCAAAGGGAATGACAAAGGGAGACGAAAACCTGATTCGTTCCATTCCTATGGCGCTTGCCGAGACAGAGCGGGTCTGCAGTTCTGTAAATGTGGGTTCCACCAAGACAGGGATTGATATGGATGCAGTACGCCTGATGGGGGAAATTGTGAAGAAAACAGCAGAATATACCAAAGAAAACGATTCCCTTGGCTGCGCCAAGCTCGTGGTATTTTGTAATGCGCCGGATGACAACCCGTTTATGGCAGGCGCCTTCCACGGTGTGACGGAGGCGGATGCCATTATCAATGTAGGGGTTTCTGGTCCTGGTGTGGTAAAGAAAGCGTTGGAACAAGTCCGGGGGGAAAGTTTTGAGGTACTGTGTGAAACCATTAAGAAGACGGCGTTTAAAATTACCCGCGTAGGACAATTGGTGGCGCAGGAGGCGAGCCGGCGGTTAGGCATTCCATTTGGAATTATTGACCTTTCCCTGGCGCCTACCCCTGCCGTGGGGGATTCCGTGGCGGAGATTTTGGAAGAAATTGGATTGGAATATGCAGGCGCACCAGGCACTACGGCGGCGCTTGCCCTGTTAAACGATCAAGTGAAAAAAGGCGGTATTATGGCTTCTTCCTATGTAGGCGGCTTAAGCGGGGCATTTATTCCTGTCAGTGAAGACCAGGGGATGATTGATGCTGTACAAGCAGGGGCATTGACCCTGGAGAAATTAGAAGCCATGACCTGCGTTTGTTCTGTGGGGCTCGATATGATTGCGATTCCAGGTGATGTACCGCCATCTGCGATTTCTGGAATCATTGCAGATGAGATGGCAATTGGCATGATCAACCAGAAAACCACTGCTGTCCGTTTGATTCCTGTAATTGGCAAGGGAATCGGGGAGACTGTGGAATTTGGAGGTTTGCTTGGGCATGCGCCAGTGATGGAAGTAAACAGATATGGATGTAAAGCATTTGTTGATCGCAAGGGAAGGATTCCGGCGCCGGTACACAGCTTTAAAAATTGACAAATGGTTTGTGAAATGTGACGCAGTGTGTTATGATAGAAATACAAGTATGAAAAAACACCGGAGGTGGAATCTTTGAACGAGAGAGAAGATTATCTGGACAGATTGTTGCGGGGAGTGGAAGCAGAACCAGAACAAGAGGATATAGCAAGCGAAGAAGAAGATTTCTTTGGCAGCTTTCACAGTACAGGTTACCAGGAAGGGGAAGAAGATTTCCTTCAGGCATTTGAAAAAAGTATGTCCGAGCCAAACAGTACATCAGGGGCGGGGCAGGACTTTGACCTGGAAGATCTTGACAGCATGGCAAATGAGGCAAAGTATGGATCTTTGGATGATTTGGATGAATTTGGCAGCCTGGATGATGGAACGGATTTATCCATAGATGAGTCTTTGCAGAATTATTCAGAAGATGATGGAATGCTGGATGAAATCGGGATGGATTATCAGAAAGAAGAATCTGATTTTGAAGTGAATACGCTGGATAAAGATGAGACTACGTATACGCCTGGAGAACCGAATCAGGAACTTTTAGATATGTTGTCTGGAATTGAAGAAAACCCATCCGACGAAGAGTCAGAAGATTTGGAGGAACCGACCGTTTCGGATAGTGAACCTTTGTCAGAAGAGGCAAAAGAATCTTTGGATTCTTTATTATCCGATGAGGAGGATTTGGATACGGCAAGTCTTGTGAGGGAGTTGGAAAGCCTGGGGTTGGAGGATCCAGAGGAAAAAGAACAGCCTGCAAGGAAGAGCGAATCCCAGAATTCAGAGGAAGGCGGCCAGGCAGACCAAGTAGAATCAGGAGAACAGGAAAACCTTGGATTTTTCCAAAAGCTGTCCCGTATCTTATTTGGGACGGAAGAAGATGAAGCGGCAGAGGCTGCCGCAGCGGAAGCACAAGAAGCGGTTGATAAGGAAGCGAAGGAGCGCAAGAAGCTAGAAAAGAAAGAACAGAAAGAACAGAAGAAAAAGGAAAAAGCAGAGAAAAAAGCGCAAAAGGAAAAGGAAAAACAGGAAAAGCCAAAAAAGGAAAAGAAGGTGAAAGAGCCAAAAGAGGTAATTAAGACGAAGCCTCTTCCGAAAGGACCGGTGGTCCTGATTATGTTGGTAGGAGTTTCTCTTGTTATCCTGGTCAATCTTTTTACCAGCCAAGTTGGATATGCATTGAGTATTTCCGAGGCGAAAGAATATTATGAGAATGGTGATTATGTGGAAGCTTATAGCTGTTTTAACCAAGGAAGCAAGGTAAAGGCAGCAGATGAAGAATTGTATCAGAAATCAAGGCTTACAGCATATGTGCAGCAGCAGATTGACAGTTATAAGGTATACCAGAAGCAGAAAATGTACACAGAAGCTTTGAGTGCATTGATTGTTGGTGTTGGAAAATATGACAAGAATTCGTATGAGGCAGCGGCAACGGGAGCTGCCGTTGAATATGAGAGGCTGCTGGAGAAGTTGGAAAATACATTAAAGAAAAAATACGATATGTCCTTGGATGAGGCAAGGAAATTATACAAAATCCGGGATAAAGAGGAGTTTACCTTGAAGTTAAACGAGATCGTGGAGACTTTGGGGCTTGGATAGAGGACAGGAGCGGCAGCATGATAGCAGTAATTGATTACGATGCAGGAAATTTAAAAAGCGTGGAGAAAGCATTGAAATTTTTGGGGCAGGAAAGCCTGATTACCAGGGACCGCAGAGAACTTATGAATGCAGATAAGGTAATCCTTCCGGGAGTGGGAGCTTTTGGGGAGGCAATGGAGCAGCTTAAACGATTCGAGCTGGATAAAGTGCTTCACGAGATTGTACAAAAGCAGACGCCGTTGCTGGGAATTTGCCTCGGCTTACAATTGTTGTTTGAAGGCAGTGAGGAAAGCGGCGGTGTGGAGGGTTTACATATTCTGGAGGGCGACATTGTAAAGATTCCAGATAAACAAGGGTTAAAGATTCCTCATATTGGCTGGAATTCCCTGCATTTACAGAATCATGGAAAGCTTTTTAAAGGAATCCTTCCAGGAAGTTTTGTGTATTTTGTCCATTCCTATTATTTGAAAGCAAAAAAAGAAGAGGTTGTAAAAGCATCTACAGATTATGGCGTAACAATTCATGCCTCCGTGGAGCAGGGGAATGTGTTTGCCTGCCAGTTCCATCCTGAAAAGAGCAGCAGCGTAGGACTGCAGATTTTGCAGAATTTTGCTAAGGCAGGGGAGGTGTAGGGATGTTTACAAAGAGAATTATTCCCTGTCTGGATGTGCATGAGGGACGTGTGGTAAAGGGCATTAATTTTGTCAATTTAAAGGATGCCGGAGATCCTGTTGAGGTGGCGGCAGCTTATGATAAGGCAGGCGCCGATGAGCTGGTTTTTTTGGATATCACAGCATCTTCAGATGCTCGCAGTACCGTAGTGGATATGGTGCGGCGTGTGGCGGAAATGGTATTTATTCCCTTTACGGTAGGGGGAGGTATCCGCACAGTGGAAGATTTTAAAGTCCTTCTCAGGGAGGGCGCCGATAAAATTTCCATCAATTCTTCTGCAATTAACACACCGGGGCTGATCAGTGATGCGGCAGATAAATTTGGAAGCCAGTGTGTGGTAGTTGCCGTTGATGCAAAGCGCAGGAAGGATGGCAGCGGCTGGAATGTGTATAAGAATGGCGGCAGGATTGATACAGGGTTAGATGCGGTGGAATGGGCGATGCGTGCGGACCATATGGGGGCGGGGGAGATTTTGCTTACCAGTATGGATTGTGATGGTACCAAGGCAGGATATGATTTGGAACTGACCCGGACGATTGCAGACCATGTTTCGATTCCGGTAATCGCTTCCGGCGGTGCAGGCACAGAAGAACATTTTTATGAAGCGCTGACGGCGGGAGGCGCTGAGGCGGCGCTTGCCGCCTCCCTGTTCCACTATAAGGAATTGGAAATAAAGAAACTGAAAAATTATCTCGCAGGAAAACATGTACCGGTGAGATTATAGGCAGCGTTATAACAAAAGTGAAAGGAGTATTTCTTATGGGAATGCTGGAAAATGATTGGCTAGAGGAGATTGGAGAGGAATTTAAGAAACCATATTATGCAGAACTTTACAAGTTTGTAAAAGAAGAATATGAGACAAAAGTGATATATCCTCCAGCAGATGATATTTTTAATGCGATGCACTTGACCCCGTTAAGCCAGGTGAAAGTATTGATTTTGGGGCAGGATCCATATCACAACCAGGGACAGGCGCATGGTTTGTGCTTTTCTGTGAGACCAGAGGTGGATATTCCTCCCTCATTGGTAAATATATATAAGGAACTGCAGGAAGATCTTGGCTGTACCATTCCCAATAATGGCTATCTTGTAAAATGGGCGCAGCAAGGCGTGCTGATGCTGAATACCGTGCTGACAGTCCGGGCGCATCAGGCGTTTTCCCATCAGGGCAAGGGATGGGAGCAGTTTACAGATGCAGTGATTCGTGCAGTCAATGCACAGGACCGTCCAATTGTCTATATGCTGTGGGGGAAGCCTGCACAGAGTAAAAGTTCCATGTTGAATAATTCCAAACACCTGATTTTGAAAGCGCCTCATCCAAGTCCCCTGTCTGCGTTCCGTGGATTTTTTGGATGCAAACATTTCAGCCAGGCAAACGATTTTCTGAAAGAAAACGGATTAGAACCCATTGACTGGCAGATTGAGGATGTATAGTGGGGGTTATGGAGGTAATTACAGCAGTTTTATCTAAGAGGTAAGACAGGACCGGGAAATGTTGGAGAACCGTTTCCCGGTTCTTTTTTCCAATATAGGAGGTTCCTTTGAAAAAAAATAGATGAAATGATACAATGAAACCCATAGCAGGGGGTGTATATCTTTTGCTATATAATTATATTACAGGAGATGTTATATGGGGAATATATTCGATAAAAAGCAGCGGCAGATAATCAAAACAAGGGATTTTGATACAGATAGAGAAAAGGAAAGGATACAAAACAAGGTGCAGAAAGAAGATTTTTTGCTGAGCCAGATTGACGAATTCAAGGAAAAGGCAAAACAGCTCCAAGGATTGCTGCAGTCAAAAGAAAGTAAGGTGGAGGAACTTCAAGGTGTATTGGCACAGAAGGAGGAGAAGGCAAAACAGCTTCAGGGCGTACTAGATGAGCGCAAGCAGGAGGCGGATAAGCTGATTTTGGGAGTACAAGCCCAGATTGATTCTTTGGTTGTACAGGTGGATAAGCAACTGCAAGTATTTGATGACACAATAAGCAATGAAATCAGCGCATTGGATGAGCGGATCAGTGAACAGGTAAAAGAACTGAACAGCAACTCAAAACAGGAGATGGCTGAGATTGATAAAACCATTGAACATTTTTCCAGAGAATTTGCAAGGAAAACAGAAGATCAGACAGCAGCCATAAAAGCCGCACTGGCACAAATATCGGCAAAAATGGAAGATGTATGCAAAGAACTTATAGAGGTCACTGACGATCCCAAGGAACAGATCTCAGAAAAGATCGACGAGGCAAAAGCAGAATTGGGAGAGAAAGTTCACAATGAGAATGTAAAGTGTTATCGAAATATACAGACTTTGGTGGAAGAGTTGGAACAGAAAATTGACAATGCAGAAGCTGGCATTCGCAATATGAAAGTGATGAAGAAATATTTTGGAGCGCTCATTTTGCTTTCTGTAGTAAATATTGCAGGAGTGGCGGCAGTGGTTGCACATCTGTATGGTTTGTTTTAGAGGGAAAAATATGGAACAAGAAAAGAAAGTTTGGGTGATCGGCCATAAAAATCCTGATACGGATTCTATTTGTGGGGCGATTGCCTATGCAGATTTAAAAAATAAGACTGGGAATATGCTTTACGAAGCAAAGCGCGCGGGCCAGATCAACGAAGAAAGCAAATATGTCCTGGAATATTTTGGTGTGGATTCGCCAGGGTATGTGACAGATGTGGGGGCACAAGTCAAAGATATCGAGATACGGAAAACTCCTGGAGTGGGGAGCCATATCTCTTTGAAGACTGCATGGGAAACCATGAAAGCACAAAATGTAGTGACTCTTCCAATTACCAACCGGAATGGGATTTTGGAGGGGCTTATCATTACGGGGGATATTGCGACTTCTTATATGGACGTATATGATAACCGGATTCTTGCCAAGGCACGGACGCAGTACAAAAATATTGCAGAGACTTTGGAGGGAGAAGTGCTTGTCGGAAATATCCATGGTTATTTTGTAAAGGGAAAAGTGGTAGCAGCAACAGAAAGCCCAGAATTGATGGAAGAATATATTGAGGATGATGATATGGTAATTCTGGGCAACCGCTATGAAGTGCAGCTCTGTGCGATAGAGATGAATGCCAGTTGTATTATCGTATGTTCGGACGCCAAGGTCTCCCGGACCATTCAAAAGCTGGCAGAAGATCGGGGGTGTGTGATTATAACGACTCCCTATGATACTTATACAGTCTCCAGGCTGATTAACCAGAGTATGCCAGTAAAATATTTTATGCGTCAGGAAAATCTTGTTACTTTTGAGTTGGAGGAATATGTGGATGATATCCAAGAGACGATGTCGCGGGTGCGGCACCGGGATTTTCCCATTCTGGATGAAGAAGGAAAATATGTTGGAATGATTTCCCGGAGGAACTTGCTGAATATGAAACGCAAACAGGTTATTCTGGTGGACCACAATGAAAGGACCCAGGCAGTGGACGGGATAGATGGCGCCGAGATATTGGAAATTATTGATCATCACAGGCTGGGCAGTTTGGAGACAATTTCACCTGTTTTTTTCCGTAATCAGCCATTGGGCTGTACTTCTACCATTATTTACCATATGTATCGGGAGCAGGGAGTCAATATTCCAAAAGAAATTGCAGGGCTTTTGTGTTCCGCCATTATTTCAGATACATTGATGTTTCGTTCCCCCACCTGTACCCAGGTCGACCGCCAGGCGGCGGAAATACTTGCAGAAATTGCCGGAATTACAATCGAAGACCATGCAAAAAAGATGTTTCAGGCAGGAAGTAATTTTAAGGAAAAATCTCCAGAAGAAATTTTCTATCAGGATTTTAAAACCTTCTATGCGGAAGATCGGGAATTTGGCGTTGGGCAGCTAAGCGCTATGAGTGAGGAAGAGCTGCAAGTGGTTCGTGAAAAACTTATGCCCTATTTGGCGCAAGTACAGAACGAGCGCAAGTTAAACGTGATTTATGTGATGCTTACCAATATTTTGGAGGAAAACACGCAGCTTATTTTTGTGGGAGAAGAAGCGAAAGAGATTGCAGAACATGCGTTTCGCGGTCACGCAATTGACCAGGGGGACAGCCTTTTGCTGAAAGGTGTTGTTTCCAGGAAAAAACAGTTAATCCCGGCACTTATGCTTGCTTTACAGGAGAAATAGGATAAGGTATGAAAGAAAAACGAAAAAATGGCAGACAGAAAGCTACTGAAAAAATTTCTTATTACCCGAAACAGCAATGGAAGCCGGGGAATATGGTCTATCCCGTTCCAGCCGTTATGGTGACTGCATCAGATGGAGAGGGAAAGGACAATATTATTACGGTGGCATGGACTGGTACCATCTGTACAAATCCGCCAATGGTATATATTTCTGTGCGTCCAGAACGGTATTCTTACCATATGATTCAACAGACCAAAGAATTTGTCATCAACCTTACCACCAGGGAGCTTGCCTATGCCACAGATTATTGCGGTGTGAAATCTGGCAGGGAGGTGGATAAATTTGATATATTAAAGCTGACAAAGCAGAAAGCATCAAAGGTTTCCGCACCTTTAATTGGGGAAAGCCCTGTCAATATTGAGTGCAAAGTGCTCCAATGCCAAGAACTTGGTTCACATCATATGTTTTTGGCAGAGGTGGTGTCCGTCCATGTCTCGGAAGCTTATCTGGATGAAAAGGAAAAATTTCATTTGGAACGGGCAGAACCAATTGTATATTCCCATGGCACTTATTATGGTTTAAAAGATATGTTAGGGACATTTGGCTATAGTATCAAAAAATCCAATTCTGCCAGAAAGAAAAAAATAGAAAGAGGAAATAAGAAACAAAATAGAGAAATTTTGAAAAATCGTGGAAGTTATAGGGGTAAAGTGCTATAATTACTATTGAAATATAGAAGGGAAAGTGGTGAGAAATTGGAAGATGTATCTTTATTTGATCATGTAAAATGCTGTGCCGTGTGCCACAGAACCTTACCAGATCGTTATAATGGGGAACTGTGTCCGAATTGTAAGGAAAATGAATTATTTAGTGAGGTCAAAGAATACATACGTTCAAAAGATGTGACAGAATTTCAGGTAGCAGAACATTTTAATATTCCTAGGCTTCAGGTCAAAAAATGGATTGCAGAGGGGAGGATCGAGTACAAGGAGCAGGAACAAAAGATTGAGAATCTGCATTGTTCGAATTGCGGGGAGAAAATTACCTTTGGGACTCTCTGCCAGAAATGTTATCGTGAGAAATATCATACGAGGGCTGCATATGCAACATTAAAAGAAGCTGGTGATACC
>CATOOV010000023.1 GCA_951801955.1 uncultured Lachnospiraceae bacterium | reverse complement strand
GTGTATAGTTGTCTCGATTTAACTCCCAGGAATTTAGAGGAGATCCTGTCAGGAACAGGTCTCACCCTGGGAGATTTGACGGAAATACTGGAGAAACTGCAAGAAATGGGATGCGTTTCCCAGGTTTATAAAAATTATTATATCCGTTCGGATGAGTTTGTCTGAAGAAAGCTTATTGTACGATATGACGGGGAATTTTAGAAGGAGCAGACACATGGCAAAGAATCTTGTAATCGTGGAATCACCGGCAAAGGTGAAGACAATCAAAAAATTTCTGGGAAAAAATTATGAAGTGGCGGCGTCTAACGGCCATGTCCGGGATTTGCCCAAAAGCCAGCTTGGTATAGATGTGGAACATGAATTTGAGCCAAAATACATTACAATCCGTGGGAAAGGTGATATTCTTGCCAATCTCCGCAAGCAAGTGAAAAAGGCGGAAAAAATATATTTGGCGACAGACCCTGACCGGGAGGGGGAGGCCATCTCCTGGCATTTATCAAAAGCATTAAAACTTGCCGATAAAAATATGTATCGGATCAGCTTTAATGAGATTACAAAAAATGCGGTAAAGACTTCTTTAAAACAGGCGCGGGAGATAGATATGAATTTGGTGGATGCCCAGCAGGCACGCCGAATGCTTGACCGTATGGTGGGGTATCGTATCAGTCCTGTGTTGTGGGCGAAAGTAAAAAGGGGATTAAGTGCAGGGCGCGTCCAGTCTGCAGCGCTGCGGATTATCTGCGACAGGGAGGAGGAAATTAACGCATTTATTCCAGAGGAATATTGGACCCTGGATGCACTGTTTTCCATTCCAGGCGAGAAAAAAAATCTCGCTGCAAAATTTTATGGGGATCAAAATGGAAAAGTCACCATAAGCTCCAAAACAGAGATGGACCAGATAAGGAAGGAGCTGGAACAAGAGACATACCAGGTATTGGATGTGAAAAAGGGAAAGCGGGTGAAAAAGGCGCCGCTTCCCTTTACCACCAGTACATTACAGCAGGAAGCGGCAAAGAGGCTGAATTTTTCTACTCAAAAGACAATGCGTTTGGCACAGCAGCTCTATGAGGGAGTCGATATTAAAGGGCAGGGAACCGTAGGTGTCATCACTTATCTGAGAACAGATTCTGTCCGTATTTCAGAGGAGGCAGATGCAGCGGCGAGGGAGTATATCCAGTCTGCTTACGGTGAGGAATATGTTGCGAAAGAAGGACAGAACAAAAAAAATAGCTCAAAGATCCAGGATGCGCATGAGGCGATCCGTCCATCTGATATTACCAGAACGCCGGCAATCATTAAGGAATCCTTAAGCCGGGACCAGTTCCGTCTGTACCAGCTTATCTGGAATCGGTTTAGCGCAAGCCGTATGAGCAGCGCAGAGTATGAGACCACTTCTGTTAAAATTGGAGCAGGAACTTACCGGTTTCATGTATCTGCCTCTAAGATTACCTTTGAAGGGTTTATGTGTGTGTATACCAGTGACGATGATGAAAAAAGCGAGAACAATGTGCTGCTGAAATCCATTGATACAGATACAAAGCTGACGTTAAAAGAATTGGAAGAAAAACAGCATTTTACACAGCCTCCGGCACATTTTACAGAAGCATCTTTGGTAAAGGCGTTGGAAGAACTTGGAATTGGACGTCCGAGTACGTATTCTCCCACGATTACCACCCTGCTTGGCAGACGGTATGTTACAAAAGAAAATAAAAATTTATATGTGACAGAGCTGGGAGAGGTAGTAAACTCTATTATGACGGAGGCTTTCCCTACCATTGTAGACGAACGTTTTACGGCAAATATGGAATCCCTTCTAGATAAAGTAGCAGAAGGGACGATTGATTGGAAAGCTGTGGTAAGTAACTTTTATCCAGACTTGGAAGAGGCAGTACAAATTGCTGAAAAGGAATTGGAGAAGGTAAAGATCGAAGATGAGGTTACGGATGTGATTTGTGACCTGTGCGGACGGAATATGGTGATAAAATATGGTCCCCATGGCAGGTTTTTAGCATGCCCTGGTTTTCCAGACTGCCGGAATACAAAGCCCTATTTGGAAAAAATCGGGGTGGAATGTCCAAAATGCGGAAAAGATATTGTTTTGAAAAAGACAAAAAAAGGCAGGAAGTACTATGGATGTGAGGATAATCCAGATTGTGACTTTATGTCCTGGCAGAAACCGTCAAAAGAAAAATGTCCAGATTGCGGCGGGTATATGGTAGAAAAAGGAAGTAAGCTGGTGTGTGCAGATAAGCAATGTGGGTTTGTGAAAGAATGGCAAAAATAGCATGAAAATACAAAAACAGGCATATAAATTTGTGAAAAATGTAGAAAGTTATTGAAATTTCATGTGAAATATGGTAGAATTTAAGAGAGTTTTAGAATAAAATGTTAAAATTAATCAGGAGGTGTATGATGAGTGTTCAATTATTAGACAAGACAAGAAAAATCAATAAGTTACTTCATAATAATAATTCCTCAAAAGTAGTCTTTAATGACATTTGCGAAGTCTTGGCTGAGATATTGGGCTCCAATATCCTGGTTATAAGCAAGAAGGGAAAGATACTTGGTACCAGCAGGTGCGGCAAAGCTGAGGAGATACAGGAGCTGATTTCAGATGAAGTTGGCGGGTTTATCGATGTTATGTTGAACGAGCGGCTTTTGGGGATTCTTTCCACCAAGGAGAACGTGAATCTGGAGACTCTTGGATTTATTTCTGAAGAGGTAAAGAAGTATCAGGCAATCATCACACCCATAGACATTGCCGGGGAACGCCTTGGAACTTTATTTGTATATAGGCTTGAGGAACCATACAATATTGACGATATTATATTAAGTGAATATGGAACCACGGTTGTAGGGCTGGAAATGATGCGTTCTGTGAATGAGGAGAGCGCTGAGGAGAGTCGTAAGGTACAGATTGTAAAATCTGCTATCAGCACATTGTCATTTTCTGAATTGGAAGCGATTACCCATATCTTTGACGAAATGGATGGAAAAGAAGGGATCTTGGTAGCAAGTAAGATTGCAGACCGAGTGGGAATTACAAGAAGTGTGATTGTCAATGCACTCAGGAAATTTGAAAGCGCAGGAGTGATTGAATCCCGTTCTTCCGGCATGAAAGGAACTTATATTAAGGTATTGAATGATGTGGTTTTTGAAGAATTGGAGAATGTAAAAAAACAGAATACAAAACACAGCTAAAAGGAATTAGCGGTGAGAAGGAAAAAGGAATTTGCAGGAGACTACAGGTTCCTTTTTGCTATTTATCCCGTCGGGCAAGCCAAAATCTATCAGTGGCGGGAGGGCTTCCGTCTGATATATTTCCTGCGGAATGCAGAAAGCGCACAAAAGAAACCTGCCATGCTGTGCATGGCGTGCGTTTCACAGCAAGAACGCTGGCGGCGTTGTTGAATCAATAAGTAACAGCAAATTTATGTTGGGGCAAACCCAGGTTTCCTCCAACATAAATAGAAAACTTATTCATATCTGATAATTTCACACAATATAATAGGAAGGGAAAAGAGGTTGGAGAAAGTATTTTATAAGCATTATGAATATTTTTCCAGAATAGCGCATATCCCAGCTATTAGTGTATCTTATGACAAAATGGCACAAGATAATGTTGAGGCAGACAAAAAAATGCAAAAAAGTACTTGCAATATGACACTGATTGCGATAATCTATAAAAGGATAAGTTCGTATATGAAAACAATACGAGAAATGGAAGGAGCAATATTATGTTAAGTAGTGGTATTTATGATTATATAAATGTTTTAGATAAAGCAGCAGATGCAGCATGGCTGCGGAATACTGCTATCAGTAACAATATTTCAAATGGAGATACACCAGGATATAAGAGGCAGGATGTAGATTTTGAAGGTGTGCTCCAGCGGGAATTGGGGAGATCTAAGTATGTTTCCTTGGATGATAAGGTGAGCAACCTGCATATGGATCATCTGAATGCGTCAATTTATATAGATTCAGAGAATTATTCTTATCGTTTGGACAAGAATAATGTAGATCCTGAACAGGAATATGCAGAACTGGCATCCAACCGGATTAAGTATAACGCTATGGTTGACGCTATGTCCAAGGAGTTTGCCAGAATTAAAAGTGTAATCAAATAGCAGTATTCAGTTTGATGGAGCTGCATAAAAGAAAATGCCCAAGGGCAGAGAAGTTGGAGGAAGAAGTATGTCATTATTTCAATCATTTAATATTAATACGTCCGGCCTGACGGCACAGCGGTTCCGGATGGATGTAATTTCTGAAAATGTTGCAAATGTAATGACCACAAGAACAGAGGATGGAACCCCGTACACACGGAAAATTGTAACCTTTCAGGAGAAACAGGTGACGCCGTTTAGCAAGGTGCTGAGTAATACCAGGGAGGCTATGCTTGGAAACGGCGTCAAGGTCAGCAGGGTGGCTGAAGATACAACCAGTGATTATATTATGAAATATGAGCCTTCCCATCCAGATGCGGATGAAAATGGTTATGTATCTTATCCAAACGTGAATATTATTACTGAGATGACAAATATGATTGATGCCAGCCGTTCCTATGAAGCAAACCTTACGGCGTTTGATACCAGTAAGGCGATTGCCTTAAAGGGACTGGAACTAGGCAAATAAAATTAGGGAGGCTTTTTAAATGGACATTTCAGCGTTAAGTAATGTGACGTCAGATTATATTAAAAATGCAGCTGAGGCAAGCCAACAGTTTACCACGCAGGATAAGGGATTTGAAAGTGTCCTGCAGTCGGCAATGGAGATGGTAAATGAGGCAAGCGATTTGCAGAATAAGGCAGAAGAAGCGGATATGCAGTTTGCACTGGGCTATGCGACAAACACCCATGATCTGAATGCAATCCAGGAAAAAGCTGACATTGCTTTGAACTATACCATAGCAGTCAGGGACAGGATGCTGGAAGCTTACAAAGAAATTATGAATATGCAGATTTAATTTGCTGCAATTAGGAGAATGGGTAGGAGAGTCACATGCAGGAGAGAATAAAAGATATTCCCAAGCAGGTAATGGAATGGTGGAATAAATTTTCAGTAAAACAGAAAACGTTGATTGCGAGTATCGCTCTGGTAGTCATAGTTGCTCTGGTGATTGTTGTCAGAGTTTTGACAACACCCACAATGGTGCCAATCAGAACTTGTGAGGATACGAAAGAAGCGGCACAGATTAAGGAGCTGTTGGTAGGGGAGGGTATAAAATATGAGGTTTCCAACGATGGGCTGAGCTTTTCTGTAAGGGCGGAAGATGAGGCTAATGCGGCAATTTTATTAGGGCAAAATGGAATTCCCGCATCCAGATATGAGTTGAGTAATGTGTTTGAAGGGGGATTCAGCACCACAGAGGCAGATAAGACGAAGAAATATCAACGTTATCTGCAAGAAGAATTAGCAGACCAGTTAGAAAATTTGGATATTGTAGAGAGGGCCAATGTAAAGTTAAGTATGCCGGTTGATGATGGGACAGTGCTTGCATTGGAGGAAGATACATATGCAGCTGTTACACTGTCGCTTTCCGACGACATGGATGAGGAGCAGGCAGGCGGTCTGGCAAAATGGATTGCCACAGCAGTTGGAAATAGCAATACGGATGATATTTCTATTATAGATAGTGCTGGCAATGTTTTGTTTACAGGCGGAGATACTGCAACAGCTATGGGAGCGGCAAGCAGCCAGCTTTCCTATAAGACAAAAGCTGAGAATATGGTGAAAAACCAGGTTAAGGATGTTATTCTTGGTACAGGAGTATATGACAGCGCGTCTGTAGGTTTGAATTTGGACGTGAGTTTTGACGAGAGAAAAGAAACAGATCACAATTATTATACCCCAGAAGGAACAGATCGTGGTCCTGTCTCCAGCGAGAGCATTCTTGAACAGGAGACAACAGGCGGGGAAGGCGGAGTGCCAGGAACCGACGCCAATGGGGAAGATATCACGTATGTGTTGCCGGACGGAGCGACAAGCAACAGTACAATTTCTGATATTGACAGGAATTATAATACCAGTGAACGGATTACCGAAACGAAAGGTGGTATAGGGGAGATTAACTATGGTAATTCTTCCATTACCGTAGTGGCAAACCAGTACCGGAACTACAGTGAAAGTGCCCTTCGGGCAAGCGGTGAACTGGATAATATGACCTTTGATGAGTTTGTTGCAGAAAACCGGGAAAAGGTAAAATTGGATGTGGATGAAGATTTTATACAGATGGTATCCAAAGCTACCGGTTTTTCGGAAGATAACATTGTGATTGTGGCATATGAAGTCCCGTTTTTTGAGTATGATGATGGTGGCGGACGTGATTTCTTTGATTATCTGCCGATTATCATTGCGGCTGTGATTATGTTGATGCTGGGATATGTAGTTTTCCGCAGCACCAGGAAAGATCA
Source organism: uncultured Lachnospiraceae bacterium (assembly GCA_951801955.1). Classification (GTDB taxonomy): domain Bacteria; phylum Bacillota; class Clostridia; order Lachnospirales; family Lachnospiraceae; genus Petralouisia. The sequence continues at coordinate 36,817 of CATOOV010000023.1, read as the reverse complement.
GGTGGTGCAGGCAGAACCAGAGCTTTCTGTGGAGTCCCTGCTGGCAACGACCAAGGAAGCACAAGACACTTTGGAAGATATTGGATTCTCTGAAAAATCAGAGACCCGTGTTTTGATAGAAAAATTTGTAGATGAAAATCCCGAAGCGGTGGCGTCACTGCTTAGAAACTGGTTGAATGAGGAGTGGGAGTAAGTTATGGCAAATTCAGAAGAATATACAGGAGTCCAAAAAGCAGCGATCTTGTTAATCGCATTAGGACCGGAAAAATCAGCCTCTATTTTTAAGCATTTAAAAGAAGAAGAAATTGAAGAACTGACTCTGGAAATTGCCAATACCAGAAGTATTTCTCCTCAGACAAAGGAAGATGTACTGAATGAATTTTATCAGGTATGTCTTGCCCAGCAATACATCGCAGAAGGCGGTATTGCTTATGCGAAGGAACTGCTGGAAAAGGCATTGGGAGAAGAGAAGGCACAGGGTGTTATTTCAAAACTGACGGCATCTTTACAGGTAAGGCCTTTCGAATTTGTCCGAAAGACCGATCCATCCCAGTTGCTGAACTTTATTCAGGACGAGCATCCTCAGACAATTGCAATGATTTTGTCTTATTTGTCTGCAGGGCAGGCGTCTGTAATTATTAGTTCTTTGGTACCAGAAAAACAGGCGGATGTGGCAAAGCGTATTGCTTTGATGGATCGGACATCGCCGGATGTGATAAAGGAAGTGGAGCGGGTATTGGAACGAAAGCTTTCCTCATTGGTAAATCAGGATTACACCATTGTAGGCGGTGTAGATGCAGTTGTAAATATTTTGAATACGGTAGACCGTGCAACAGAGAAACATATTATGGAATCTCTTGAGATTGAAGAGCCTGAATTGGCAGATGAAATCCGTAAGAAGATGTTCGTATTTGAAGATATCCTTCTTTTGGATGATCGTGCAATCCAGCGTGTACTCAGGGATGTAGATAATAATGACCTGGGTATTGCGCTGAAAGCAGCAAATGAGGATGTACAGAATATTATCTTCAAGAATATGTCGAAACGTCTTGCAACTATGATTAAGGAAGATATGGAGTATATGGGTCCTGTCCGTATGAAAGATGTAGAAGAGGCGCAGCAGAAAATTGTTGGTATTATACGTAAACTGGAGGATTCCGCAGAAATTGTAATCTCCAGAGGTGGAGGTGACGAGATCGTTGTCTAATTTGTACAAACAGAGATATGTGGTTTCGGGCAGTGGGAGCGCCAGGGTGATCAATTCCAATTCGAAAGTGGCACAGAAAATGCAGGAGTTGGAAGACAGCATGCGGGCACAGATGCAGATTCCTAACCCGCAGGGGTCTGTAGATGGCTTTGTAGCTGGTATACAGGCGGGAGTCGTAGAGGTACTTCCAGAGGAACCAGAGCTTTCACCAGAAGAAATCAGGGAACAAGCGCAAAATGAGGCTGATACTCTGTTAGCAGAGGCAAAAAACCAGGCGGAATCTATTTTGGCAGCAGCACAAAACGAGGCAGAATCTATTCGCCAGCAGGCAAAACAAGAAGGATTTAAAGCCGGACAGCAGGATGGCAATGCAAAAGCCGCGATGGAACTTGCTAAGATGCGAAAGCAGATGGAACAGGGGCAGCAGCAGATGGAAGAGGATTATCAGCAAAAGATCCAGGAGCTGGAGCCTTACCTGGTAGGAGTTATATCCCAAGTGTTTGAGAAAGTATTTCATGTACAGTTTGACGATAAAAAGGAAATTCTGGTCTATCTGATACAGAAGGTAATTTTAAGCGCTGAAGGGACAAAAGAATTTTTGGTTAGGGTGAGTTTAAAGGATTATGAGTTTGTGGAAGGGCACAAAAGGGAGATTATGGAACGAGTTGGAGCGGCTGTACATGTGGAGGTCATTGCCGATGTAGCGTTACAGGAACGGCAGTGTATGATTGAGACCGATTCTGGTGTATTTGACTGTGGTATAGATGTTCAGCTCGATAATTTGATTAAAGCATTGCAGTCATTAAGTTTGTGAGGAAGATAATGTGACATATAATTTAGATAAATATGATCAGTTAGCAGATAAGAATTATTACAGACACCTTGGAAAAGTAGTAAAAATTGTAGGGCTTACGATTGAATCTGTGGGACCTAACGCCAAACTGAATGACCTTTGCCGAATCATCATTGATAAGAACAGAGATGTTTCCATTATGGCAGAAGTAGTGGGATTCAGGGATAAAAGACTGCTTCTTATGCCGTATGAGAGCGTGGAAGGTCTGGGCGTAGGATGTATCGTAGAGAATACGGGACATCCTTTGTCTGTTTATGTGGGAGATGAAATGCTGGGACATACCCTTGATGGTATGGGAAGACCCACAGATATCGAAGAATTGGCGTTAAAAGAAGAATATCCTGTGGATGCAGCGCCTCCAGATCCGATGGCAAGGGTAATTATTGATGAGGTACTTCCTCTGGGAGTGAAGGCAGTAGATGGATTGATTACTGTAGGAAAAGGACAGAGAATTGGGATATTTGCTGGTTCTGGTGTTGGAAAAAGTACGCTTCTTGGTATGTTTGCGAGAAATACACGTGCTGATATCAATGTGATTGCGCTGATTGGCGAGCGAGGCAGAGAAGTTCGGGAATTTATTGAGAGGGATATGGGCGAAGAGGGTATGCGCCGTTCGGTGGTAATTGTTGCTACCTCTGACCGACCGGCATTGCTTCGGAGGAATGCAGCTAAGACAGCAACGGCTATTGCAGAGTATTTCCGGGATCAAGGCAAGGATGTGTTGCTGATGATGGATTCATTGACACGTTTTTCTATGGCGCAGCGGGAAATTGGGCTTGCTTCCGGGGAACCACCGGTGACCAGGGGATATCCACCCAGTGTATACTCAGAAATGCCGAAGCTTTTAGAGCGTGCAGGTAATTCAGATAAAGGCTCCATTACCGGGTTGTATACTGTTTTGGTAGATGGTGATGATTTTAATGAACCCATTACAGATACAGCGAGAAGTATCCTGGACGGTCACATTATGTTGGATCGAAAATTAGCACATAAAAATCACTATCCTGCAATTGATGTATTACAGAGTATTTCCCGTGTCATGAGTTCGATTGTAGACAAAGGTCATAAGGAAGCGTCTGGTAAACTGAAAAATGTTCTGGCCACTTATCAGGAGGCAGAGGATTTAATTAATATTGGAGCATATAAGAGTGGTTCAAACAAGAATATTGATTATGCCATTGAAAAAATTGACCAAGTGAATGAGTTTTTACTTCAGGAGACCCATGATAAGTTTTCATTTGAAGAAATACTTGACATGATGGAACATATTTTTTAAATTGTAAAAGTTAAAATATGGAAAGCACATTTTGTGCGGAATATGCTATGATATATGTATAGAGGTTTCGCAGGAATAAAGTAAGTTCCATATAATAAAGAAGAATAAAATATGGGACTTACGCCGGGCAGAGGCTGATCTCAGTGATCTCAGCAAAAGCTGGACTGGAGCCCGTTCAAAATTTTTAAAGGGCAGGTTTAGAAATGAAGTTTTGTCTTTAGAATAGAGGAAATCATGGCTAAGTTTACATATAAGATGCAGAACATCCTGGATATAAAGTATAAATTGGAATCTCAGGCAAAGACTTCTTTTTCCATCGCAGCCGCTAATCTTAGAAAAGAAGAAGAAAAGTTAGAAGAGCTGCAGCAGAGAAAGAGGGCTTATGAATTTCGGGCACAGGAATTGATTGCAGATCGGCTTGATTTTCATGAGATTAAGGTAAACCGGACAGCAATTGAGACTATGAAGGGCACGATACGAAGCCAGACTCTCGCTGTCCATGTTGCAGAACGTAACTTGGAAAGTGCAAGAAAGCGCTTACAGGAGGTTATGACAGAGCGAAAAACCCATGAGATCTTAAAGGAAAAAGCCTTTGATGAATTTAAGAAAGAACTGGAAAAAGAAGAAAGCAAGGCGGTGGATGAACTGGTAAGCTTTACCCACAACCATGTAAAAGAAGGATAGGCGGTGACAGATATGGCAGAACAGGTGTTAGAGCAGGGAGAGAAAGAAGTCCTAGATAAAAAGGCACAGAAAAAAGCAGAAAAAGCAAGAAAAAAAGAGGAAAAGAAGAATAGGAAGCAAGCACAGGAAGAAATGCCGGAAGAGGAAGAGAGCGGCGGAAAAGTGGCTGTGATCCTTGCCACCATTGTTTTTATCATTATTTGGCTTGCGATTTTGGCATTAGTCATAAAGATGGATATTGGCGGGTTTGGTTCTACCGTACTGCAGCCGATCTTGAAAGATGTTCCTTATGTGAATAAGATTTTACCAGAGACTGCGAAAGAGGAACCATCTGTGGACGCACAGTATCCGTATACTACCTTAAGTGATGCGATTGACCGCATTAAGGAGCTGGAAAAGGAATTGTCCAGCAAGCAGACCCAGTCCGAAGGAGATTCCGACCGTGTGGCACAGCTTGAAGCAGAGGTGGCGCGGTTGAAAGAATTTGAGAATGAGCAGTCTGAGTTTGAAAAACAAAAAACAGAGTTTTATCAGGATGTTGTGTTTAATGACAATGCGCCTGATATATCAGAGTACCAGGCATATTATGAAAGTATTGATCCTGCAAATGCAGAAATTTTGTATAAACAAGTAGTACAGCAGCAAGAGGCAGACAGCCAGATAGAAGAATATGCCAATACTTATGCGTCCATGAAGCCTAAACAGGCAGCGGCATTGATGGAACAGATGACAGATGATTTGAAATTAGTGTCAAAGATATTGCAGAATATGGATACAGACGCAAGGGCAAAAATATTGGATGCTATGAGTTCTGAGGTTGCCGCAAGGATTACTAAGATCATGGAACCTTAGCAAAGCAAATTCTATCCAGACAGATGGTTTCGGTAGAATACACAGGTTATAAGATCCTTTTTTGGGATTTTATAATAAATATCATAAAAAGAGAAAGGAGGAATGTATATGACTACCAGCAAAATAGCCCAGATGGCATCCCTGTTAAGCAGCCCAGAACTGTTGAATACGCAAAAACAGTCCCAGAGCACAAATTTTGTATTTGGTGCCTTTCTGAGCCAGACGGCAGGTGGCAGGAATCAGGAATTCTTTTCCTGTGAAACAGCAGGACAGTCCCCTTCCCAGGCAGATACGGTAAAACAGGCTGCTTATGAGAAAGAGTCAGCAAAATCTGGATACCGGGAAAGTTCGATCTCGAACAGTGAAGCTTTGGATAACCAGAAAAAACTGCCGGAAGATGTCCAAGATAAGCTGGAAGCATTCGAAAAGCAAGTCAAGGAGGCAGTGGCAGAAAGCCTTGGGGTTTCCGAAGAAGAGATTACACAGCAAATGGAAGTTCTGGGGCTTACCGTTATGGATTTGATGGATCCTTCCAAGCTTGCCGGCTTGGTGATGGAACTGACAGGCAGTGAGGATATTGGCGGATTGCTGTTAAGTCAGGATTTTCAGCAGATACTTGGACAGGTGGGAACATTTGTACAGGATCTTGCTGCACAGTTAAATCTTACACCAAAAGAAATGAATCAATTGTTACTGCAGATAGAGAATCTGCCAGCAACAGATGATGTACAAAATCAGCTTCCACAGGATCTGGAAGAGATGCCGACAGACCAAATGGAGGAAATGCCAGCAGCGGATCTAGCAGCAAATCCAGCAACAGAGACAAATGCTGAAATTGCCCAGACTGTGGTACAGGATCCTGACAAAGAGACAGAATTGCCACAGGATTCCGTGCAGGAAGCGGCAGATTCTGAAGAAAAACAGCAGGTTGTAAATACTGTCCAGGAGACTGAAGGGCAGGAGGAAGCAGGAGAAAACGCTTCGGAAGAAGAATCCTTTTCAGAACTGACAGAAGGCAGCAAGGAGAATTCAAAGGCAGAGGGACATCAGAATCATGTTACATACCAGACGACTACCCAGACTGTGAACCAGGGGCAGACCGTAGAGGTGACCCAGACAATCGTCCAGGCAAAAGTGAATGTGGAAGACATTTTACGCCAGGTCAGCCAGATGACCAGAGTGGTGGTCGGCAATGCCGAATCTACCATTGAGATGCAGCTGAATCCTGCGAATCTTGGAAAAGTATATCTGCAGGTTGTTTCCAGGGAAGGCGTGATTACGGCACAGCTTGCGGCACAGAATGAGGCGGTAAAGGAAGCATTGGAAAGCCAGCTTGTGGTACTGAAGGAGAACATGAACCAGCAAGGCTTAAAAGTGGAAGCGATTGAAGTAACCATTGCCAGCCATGAGTTTGAGCGGAATCTGGAGGAGAACCAGCAGAATTCCCAAAGGGAGCAGCAGGAAGCACAGGCACAGAAATCTGGCAGGAGAAATCTGACCCGAAGCAGCCTGGGGGAAATGGAAGGACTCATGTCAGAGGAGGAAAGCCTTGCCGCAAAGATCATGTCGGAGCGAGGCAACAGTATGGATGTAACAGCATAGTATAAAAGCAGAAAGGAGAAAAAATATGGCACTTGTAATACCAGTAGAAGATGGCAAAGTGGTAGATACATCAGCGTCCACCAATTCTAATTCAGAAGTAAATGAAAGTTCTGGCGGTTCCCTGGATAAAGAAGCATTTTTGCAGCTTTTGGTGGCCCAGATGAAATATCAGGATCCCTTGGAACCTACTTCCAATACAGAATATATTTCACAGCTTGCAACGTTTTCATCACTGGAACAGATGCAGAATCTGAATTCTACCATGCAGACACAGCAGGCAACAAACCTGGTAGGCAAGACGGTTATTATGAAGGTAACTGGCAAGTCTGGAGAAACTACATATGTGCAGGGCAGGGTGGATTACATTGTAAAGGAACGGGGGAAGACCTATTTATCCATTGATGAAGGGCTTTATTGCATAGATGACCTGGATAAGGTTGTGGATGATGATTATCTGGATGCCCTTGCCATTGCGGATGAATTTGAGAAGGAAATGGATAAACTTCCAAGTGTAAAGAATTTAACACTTAATGATAAAGATAATCTTGAAAAAGTAAAGAAAGCATATGAAAGCCTTAGTTCTTACCAGCAGAACTTTATTGAGAAATATAGCCCAACAGCCTTTGCCAAGTTAAAGGAACTGCTTGCCCGGATGAAGGAACTGGACAAAGCTGCAGAAGGCGATAAGGATGATACAACCGGCGGAACAGGAAGTACTGAAAGCGCAGGTGGGACAGAAGGCACAGGCGGGACAGGAAATACTGAAAGCGCAGGTGGGACAGAAGGCACAGGCGGAACAGGAAACACGGAAGGAACCTCTACAGTTTAAGTAAGAGGACAGCAAGGAAGCTGAGAATGGAGAGATCAAATGAATAAAATTTCAAACCAATTCTCTTCAATTGAACAAATTACAGACCAGTATCTGAAAAAAAGCAATGCTAATGCAGCAGCGGCAGAATTGTCATTTGAGGATATTTTAAAGCGCAGGCAGTCTGTGGATGAAAATTTTGCATTAAAGTTTTCAAAACATGCATCTATGCGGCTGCAGAGCAGGAACATAGAACTTTCCAGTGAACAGAAAAAGCGTTTAGAGACTGGTGCGGAAAAAGCAGAAGCGAAGGGAATGAAGGAATCCCTTGTAATCGTTGACTCCTATTCCTTTATTGTAAATGTATCCAATAAGGTTGTGGTAACAGCCATGGATCACACGGAGTCTGAGGAAAATGTATATACCAACATAGATGGTGCCGTAATTATTTAGCTGGTCCTGAAAAGGAAGCAAAAGGCCTTTGATTGACAGAGAAGGCCATACGGCAGAAAAATCAGGAGGAATTTCATTATGATGAGAGCATTGTATTCTGGCGTGTCAGGGTTGAGAACACACCAGACAAAGATGGATGTAATTGGTAACAATATCGCAAACGTAAACACGGTTGCTTTTAAATCATCCAGTACTACTTTTAGTGACCTTATGTACCAAACGGTATCAAATTCATCTGGCGCTACGTTGACAAAGGGTGGTGTCAATGCCAAGCAGATTGGTCTTGGAGTAACTAGTGGATCCACATCTGTTAATATTACTTCTCCAGGTTCCACACAGACCACTGGGGATGGCTGGGATTTGAGAATTACCGGGGACAGCTTTTTTATCGTAAACAACGGTGCACAGAATCTGTTTACCAAGGCAGGCGCCTTTACCATTGACGGATCTGGAAACCTTGTTACGAAGGCAACCGGTTACAATGTTATGGGATGGCAGGTGGATCCCACAACAGGTACGATCCGTAAGGATACGGTTTCTTCTCTTCGGGTTATGCAGCCGGCAAACCTGACTTCAGCGCCAGAGGCAACTACACTGGCAACTTGTTCCGGTGTCCTGGATAAATACAATACCCAGTTAAATACAGAGGACGGCTATATCATGAGCCTGACTTTTTACGATGCGCTGGGATATGGTTATACTGCAAAGTTCAGAGTTACAACAGATGACCAGGATACTTTGACATACAAGGTGAATCTGACGGATATTCTGGATGCAGATAATAAATCCATTCTGGGAAATACCGCTGCGACCACTGTATTTCCAGAGGCTACCTTGAAGTATAAACCAGATGAGCCAAACGCAGGAATTTTTGAAAATATAAACGGTGGCGATAGTGTTACACTGAACATGACAAAACTGGGCGGCAATTTCAGAGATATTGATGTGGACTTTTCTACATCAAAATGTGCCGATAACGCGGGCATTTGTACCCTTTCCACAGATAAGGGAGCTACTGACGGTATTAGAGGAACTGGTAGGAAGCTGGGAGATCTGATTGGTTTGCAGGTTGCAGAAAACGGAGAAATTTACGGAAGTTATGACAACAACGATGTAAAATTGTTAGGGCAGATTGCAGTGGCAGTATTCTCCAACCCGGCAGGCTTGGAGAAGCTTGGAGAGAATTGTTACCAGGTAACCTTGAACTCTGGTGAATTCGACGGTATTGGGCAGGATGTTACCGCAGACGGCGGCAAGATGTCCAGCGGCGTTTTGGAAATGTCAAATGTAGACCTTTCGGTAGAGTTTACAGAGATGATTACCACACAGAGAGGGTTCCAGGCGAATTCCAGAATTATTACGACTTCTGACACGCTGCTGGAGGAGCTGGTGAACCTGAAACGGTAATCTGCAGCTGGTTTTTGGTCTATCATTGATAAATTTCCTACATAGTTTTACCAAATATCAGTGGGACACTACACTAGCAGGAATATATTTACAATAAAAATAATATATCTTGGGGAACTGTATTTCATACTTCCCCAAGATATGATATAATAAGCAGTGCCAAATTTATCAGAAAAGCAATTTGCGTCACACTGGCGGAAAAGCAAATGCTTTTCTGATGGATTTGGTAAGGCAGATAGCTGTGGATGAAGATTCTCTAATTGAGGTGCATACTATTAGATTGCGAGGTGAAGCTCCATGATAGAGGTCACAAAATTAAACGACACAAAATTATTAGTGAATGCAGAATTAATTGAAACTGTGGAGGAAACACCAGATACTGTCATTTCTTTTGTAACAGGGAAGAAAATAATTGTAAAAGAAAGTAGACAAGAGGTCAAAAATTTAGTAATATTGTATAAGAGAGAATTCATGACAACTGGTCTTCCCTGGTTGGAAAAGGAATAATTATGGAAAGAACATACTTCATGGATGAAAAGGGCAGGTGGAAAAATTGGATTTAGCGTCTTTACTTGGAATTATACTTGGTATTGCATTGATGATCTTTGGTATCATCAACGGAGATCAGGGAGTGGCGGCATTAAACAACTTTGTTGATGTAAACTCCATTTTTATTACGGTGGGAGGTTCCCTGGCAGGTGTTCTTGCATCTCATACAATATCAGATTTTATCACCGGATTAAAGAGCTTTACACTGGTGTTTAAGACCCCCAAGGCAGATGTGGGCGAAGTGATCAAGCATATTATTGATCTATCTAACATAGCGAGGAAGGAAGGACTTCTTGCTTTAGAGGAAGCAGCGAACGGGATTGAAGATGAGTTTTTAAAGAAAGGCGTTATGCTGGTAGTAGACGGAACAGACCCGGAGCTGGTAAGAGGCATTATGGAGGCAGACTTGATGTGTGTGGAATCCAGGCATAAGACAACGATTGGATTCTGGGAGAAATGGGCGGCATTAGGTCCTGCATGGGGTATGATTGGTACCCTGATTGGATTGATCAATATGTTAAAGTTGATGGATGACCCTTCTACGGTTGGACCTAGTATGGCGCTGGCGCTGATTACAACATTGTATGGTTCTGTGGTTGCCAACTGGCTTTGTACACCTACAGCCGCAAAGCTTAAAGTCAATAACGATACAGAGATTATGATTAAGGAAGTTACAGTGGAAGGTCTGTTGTCTATTCAGGCAGGTGAGAATCCGCGTGTCATCGAGGAAAAATTAAAATCCTTCCTGTCACCGAAAATGCGTGAGAGTATGCTGGAGAAAGGCGGAGGTGAGGAATAGTGGCGAAACGAAAAGTAGAAGAGTCAGGCGGAGGAGAAGCGTCGTGGCTGAATACCTTTGCAGACCTAATGAATCTTTTGCTATGCTTTTTCGTACTGCTGTTTGCAATGTCTACCGTTGATGCGGATAAATGGGAACAGCTTATCACTTCCATGCAGAGCAATTTCAGTATCCTGACCTCTGGCGGCAGTACCGTTGGAGAGGGAATGATGATTGCCAGCGGTGTCAGCCAATTGGAGATGCTGGATGAGTATTACAGGGAGGAATCAAACTCTACTGATTCAGATACAGAAAAGCAGGATCCATTGGATGAGATGGAAGCAAATGGAAAACAGGAACTCAAAGAGGAATTTGAGGAAGCTGGTTTGAAAGAATCAGAGGATATGGCAGAACAGATGGAGCAGATGGTGGCGCAGCAAAAGATTGGCGACCAGGTAGAAATTGATGTGAATGCCCAGTTCGTAAGAATTACTTTAAGCGGCGCATTGCTGTTTGATTCAGCGCAGTCACAGATTCGGGAGGATGCTCTTCCGCTGGTGGATAAACTGTCGTTGGTTTTGGAAAAATACAACAGTAATCTGATCGAGATCGAGGGACATACTGACAATGTTCCAATACATAATGAAAAGTATGAGAGTAATGATTTATTATCAGCATATCGTGCTTTTGCAGTGAAAGATTATATCTTAGGCAAATCGGTATTGGATCCAGGAAAGATTCATGCCACAGGCTGTGGCGAATATAATCCGGTAGCAGACAATTCCACACCAGAGGGACGGGCGAGAAACCGAAGGGTGGAGATCAAGATATACAATTCGTATAATTCTAATTAGAAAGGAAAAACAGCATGAAAAAGAATTTAATGAGTGTCTTAATTCTGGCACTGGTAGTTGCAAACTTGATTTTGACAGCAATCCTGATGATTTCTGTTGTGCCGCAGACGAAGAAAGCCAATGAACTGATTAACAAAGTATGTTCAGCTATTGATTTGGAATTGGAAGGCGGAAAGGCAAGTTCCTCCATTAATATTCCTATGAGCCAGGTTGAAACTGTGAAGATTGCCGACGGCGAGAATATGACCATCAATCTGAAGAGTAAACCTAGTGAAAAACATTATGCAGTAATTTCCGTAGCGCTTGCATTGGATACCAAAAATAAGGGTTACAAGAAAGGTGTGGAGGGAATTACCAAGAGCGAAGATATTATCAAAGATGAGATTATTAAAATTGTCTCAAACCATACAATAGAAGATATGAGAAATGACCAGGCGGAAGTACAGGACGAGATATTAGGACGTCTTCAGAAGTTGTTTGAGTCTGACTTTATTGTAAGCGTAGCATTCCCAACGTATAACTATGAAGAGGGCAAGTGATAATGCCCATAGCAGACGAAAGGATCGTTTATCTTTGCGGCTGTTGCCAAATGTACATACAAGATATGTCCAATTGGCTTGTTACCCGTGGGATTAGATTACAGTAAAAATGTCAGGTGGTGAGAAAGAATGGGTGAAGCGATCTTATCGCAAAGTGAGATAGACAGTTTACTGAATGCGTTGAGCAGTGGTGAATTGGATGTAGATGAGATTAAAGACTCGGGAGAAAAACAAGTAAAAGATTACGATTTTGCAAGACCTGCGAAATTTTCCAAAGAACATCTCAGAACCATGGAGATTATATTTGAGCATTATGGACGATTATTGTCAACAAACCTTCCTGCATATTTGAGAAAAAATATCCAGGTTGAGGTGATGAATTCAGAGGCAGTAACGTATTCGGAATTTTCCAATGCCTTGTCAAATCCGGTACTTCTTGGAATCGTCGACTTTGATCCGATGCCCGGCAGTATTATTATAGAATTGGCGACAAATCTTGGATATGCTATGGTGGATCGTATGTTGGGCGGTATGGGAGTGCCGTTGGATCGAAATCGTGAGTTTTCTGAAATAGAGCTTTTGATTATAGAACGTATTATGAATGCATGTATCAATCTTTTGCGGGATCCATGGAAAAATGTGACCGAGATACATCCGAGGCTGGAGCGGATTGAGACAAATTCTCAGTTTGCACAGTTTATTTCTCCAACTGAAATGATTGCAATTATTACAATCAATATGAAAATCGGAGATGTAGAAGGTCTTATGAATATATGCCTGCCTTATATGACATTGGAAGATGTTATGGACAGGTTGAATACAAAGTATTGGTTCTCCAGTATGCAGAAAGGTGGAGAAGAGGAATATACAGATATTATTGAGACTTTGATTTCGAAAGCGCCGATGCCAGTGAAGGCGGTTTTGGGAAAGAGTACTATTTCTGTCAATGATTTTATAAATTTACAAGTTGGAGACATTATCCGTTTGGGTACAAAAATAGAAGAAGAGCTAGATGTATATGTAGGAAGTATTAAGAAATTTACTGCTTTGCCTGGAGCATCTGGGGATCAGTATGCAGTAAGAGTTACATCAGTAATCAGAGAGGAGCAGTGAAGTTATGGATGGAGTTCTGTCACAGGAAGAAATTAGCGCTCTGTTGAGTGATGATACCGGAACAGGGACCGTCAACGAAGAGGAGCATGATGCGCTGACACCGGATGAGATCGACGCCATTGGCGAGATTTCAAATATCAGTATGGGAACAGCAGCTACAACGTTATTCTCACTGGTAAACAGAAAAGTGGAAATTTCCACACCGGTAGTAGCTTATGCTACTTGGGATGATATCGTTGAGGCATATGAAAGACCCTGTGTATTTATTCGAATTGCCTATACCGTAGGATTGGATGGAAGTAACCTTTTAGTACTGCGGGAGCAGGATGTAAAAATTATAACTGATTTAATGATGGGTGGAGATGGTACCAATACAGACGGGGTGCTGGGAGAATTGCATTTGAGTGCAATTTGTGAAGCTATGAACCAGATGATGGGAAGTTCTGCTACCTCCATGTCCTCTATGTTAAATAAAATGATTGATATTAGTCCTCCATCAGCAGATTTGATTGATCTGAAAGATACGTTGGATGGAGCAGAAATTGATGAGTTTTTGGGAGGTAAATTTATAAAGATTTCCTTCCGGATGGAAATTGGGGATTTAATTGACAGTACGATTATGCAATTGTATCCTATTTCCTTTGCAAAAGAAATGTGTACAGGAGTAGCCCAGACAATGGAAGCGGATGTTTCTTCTACAGCAGATGCAACACCGCAGGCTGCGCCCCAACCGGCACCGCAGCCTGCAGCACCGCAACAGCCTGTACAGCAGATGCCCCAGATGCAGTCCGCGATGGGGCAGCCGATGATGGGAATGCCTATGAATGATATGTCACAAATGTATGCACCGCAGCAGCCGGTTAATGTGCAGCCGGCACAGTTCCAAGCGTTTGCCGGAGATTTCAATCCGATTACACAACAAGAGAATATTGGTTTGATTATGGATGTTCCGCTGGATGTGACAGTGGAATTGGGAAGAACCAGCAAATCGATTCAGGAAATTCTGGAATTTTCTCCAGGCACGATTATAGAGTTAAATAAAATCACAGGAGAGCCAATTGATGTGTTAGTAAATGGTAAATACGTAGCAAGAGGCGAAGTAGTTGTAATTGAAGAAAGCTTTGGCGTACGTATTACTGAAATTATAAATAACTAAAATAACAAGTAATTCAAGGAGAAGAAGTTATGGCAAAGAATATTTTAATTTGTGATGATGCAGCGTTTATGAGAATGATGATCAAAGACATTCTTACCAAGAATGGTTATAATATTGCAGGAGAGGCTGAGAATGGCTTAAAGGCAGTGGAAAAATACAATGAAACGAAGCCGGATTTGGTATTGATGGATATTACCATGCCGGAAATGGATGGAATTCAGGCATTAAAGCAGATTAAGTCCGCAGATCCTTCCGCATGTGTCATTATGTGTTCTGCAATGGGTCAGCAGGCAATGGTCATTGAGGCAATCCAGTCAGGAGCCAAAGACTTTATTGTAAAGCCATTCCAGGCAGAACGAGTGTTGGAAGCAGTGAAAAAAGTAGTTGGGTAACATGATTTTACTGGACGTTTTCTCAGGATGGGAAAGCTTTTTCCAATTGATAGGTATCTTGTTGATTTTTCTGTTTGTATTGGTTGTGACTTATGTGACGACTAAGTGGATTGCCAGATATCAGCACAGCATGATGAAAGACAGAAATATTCAGGTGGTGGAAACTTTTCGAGTGAACAACAATAAGTTTATTCAGATTGTTCAGGTTGGAAAAAAGTACCTGGTGATTTCCGTCTGTAAAGATACCATGAATATTCTGACTGAACTGAATGAGGATGAGTTGACTTGGAAGCCTTCATCAGAAGAAATTCAGGCAGGCAATGTGAATGAAAACTTTCAGGAAATTTTAAACAGACTGAAAGATAAAGTTTCTAGGAAGTAGGCAGGACATTATGAAAAAGCTAAAGAAAGTATATTGCAGTATTTCCTTAGCCTTTGGCACAGTTACATTATTACTTGCGATATTTTTGTGTTTTGGGCAAAGTGCCTATGCAACAGGTGCCAATGATCAGCTGACAAATGACACAGTGCAGGATACCAGGGAATTAAATCCACCTAATACAGAAAGAGCAGATGCAAGGGGAGACCGTACAAATGGCATTTCCTTTATGTGGAATAATGAGGAAGGAGATCTGTCAGGGAATATCAAGACTCTGTTGGTGCTTACCGTAATTTCGCTGGCGCCTTCCATCCTGATTATGCTTACATCCTTTACTAGAATTATTGTAGTACTGCATTTTGTGCGTACTGCTGTTGGAACACAGACAGTACCACCGAATCAGGTGCTGGTGGGGCTTGCTTTGTTTTTGACACTGTTTATTATGAATCCGGTGTTTGCCGAGCTGAATGAAACAGTGGTACAACCTTTGGATGCAAATGAAATCAGCCAGGAAGAGGCGTTGGAGCGTGCAGAACAGCCTATCCGCAGGTTTATGTATAAGGAAATGCAGCGGAAGGATTTAAAACTTTTTTGTGATATTGCAGATATTGATATGACAGGTATGGATCTGAGTGAACCAGAAACCTTGGATCCCATCCCTATGAATGTGGTAATTCCCAGTTTTATTGTCAGTGAATTGAGAACTGCTTTTATTATTGGATTTTTGATTTATATTCCATTTATTGTAATTGATATGGTTGTGGCTTCCGTGCTTATGTCTATGGGTATGATGATGCTGCCGCCCACGACAATTTCCATGCCGTTTAAGATCTTATTGTTTGTACTTGCGGATGGATGGGATTTGGTGATTGGAAATTTAGTTAAAACATTTTATTGACGACGGAATGAGGTGAATACATATGATAACACAAGGTCAGGTAATGGATATTGCAAGGGAGGCATTATTTTTGATTATTAAAGTGTCAGCTCCTTTATTGCTGATTTCTCTGATCATAGGTCTTGTCATCAGTATTTTTCAGACTGTTACCTCCATTCAGGAGCAGACATTGACTTTTGTGCCGAAAATTGTTGCTGTATTTTTAGGCATGATGCTGGTTGGAGGCTGGATGCTGGAGCAGTTGTCAGGTTTTATGGTGGAGCTGTGGAGCAATTTTGGTCTGTATCTGCGTTAGGTTGAGGCAGTATGATAAACTATACGTTTTCAATAAATACATTTGAATATTTTTTGATGATACTGGTAAGGGTTGCAACATTTGTATATATTGCTCCATTTTTTGGGATGAGTAATACCCCCAATCGGGTTAAGATCGGATTTTCCGCGTGTGTATCCATTATTTTGTTTCAGGTGATACAGCCGAAGGAGGCTATAGCGTATTCCGGAGTAATTGAGTTTGCCATCATCGTTCTGAAAGAAGGAATTACAGGGTTGCTCATTGGATTTGCGGCAAATATTTGTAATTCCATTATTGTCTTTTCAGGAAAAGTAATTGATATGGAAATTGGGCTTGCTATGGCAAATATGTATGACCCTACCACAAGGACTCAGTCAGGTCTTACCGGTACCATGTATAATTATTTTATAATGATGCTTTTGATTGTGACAGATATGCATCATTATATCTTACGTGCTTTGGTCGATACTTACCAGATTATTCCAGTGAATCAGACTGTGTTTGACTGGGACCATCTTATGGGTTCCATGACAATGTATATGGCAGATTTGATGGTAATTGGATTTCGGATTGTCCTGCCTGTATTTGCATGCAGTATGATTTTAAGCTGTATCCTAGGAATTATGGCAAAGGTTGCGCCGCAGATGAATATGTTTGCGGTAGGAATGCAGATCAAGGTTCTGCTGGGACTGGGCATTATGTTTCTTACCATTATACTGCTTCCCAGCATTTCTAATTTTATATTTACTGAGATGAAGCGAATGATTGTCTCTGTAATTGAAGGAATGTATTGATGTGAGAGAAAAATCCCATTTTTTATTGGAATATGAACTGCAATGGTTTGCAAAGGATGGTGAAGGCGGCGAAAAGACGGAGCCAGCCACAGCGAAAAAGCTGCAGGATGCCAGAAAAGAAGGTCAGGTGGCAAAGAGCCAGGAGTTGAATCATGCTTTTGGACTGCTTACTTTGTTTGTTATGCTGAAGTTGTTTATATCCTTTATTGGAGAAGAACTTTTGGGGATTTTTCAATTGATCTATAAGAAGATCCCAGATATCATTAACGAGAGCATTGGTGGAATTTCCGTATATACAGCAAGTACTTTAATTAATAATGTCATGGGCACAATTCTGCTGATTTTAGCTCCGGTTTTTGTGATTGGATTTATGGTATCTTTGCTGAGTAATATTTTGCAGGTCAAGTGGAAAGTAACAGCAAAACCCATGATGCCTAAATTAAGCAAGATCAATCCGATCAGCGGGTTTAAGCGGATTTTTTCCAAGGATTCCCTGTTTGAATTATTGAAATCTATTGTTAAAATTGTGGTGATCATTTATGTAGCATACAGTTCTATCAAAGATCATCAGAATGATCTCTTTTTACTTTATGATATTCCCTTAATGCAGGTAATTCTGCTGGTGGGAACCATTGTGATAGATACCGGATTGAAAATCAGTCTGGTCTATTTTATCGTTGGACTTGGCGATTTTATATATCAAAGGCACAAGTTTAAAGAAGATATGAAAATGACAAAACAGGAAGTAAAGGATGAGTATAAGAATACCGAAGGAAATCCTGAAATTAAGGGACGCCAGCGTTCCAAAATGAGGGAAGCATCCCAGCGTCGAATGATGCAGAATCTTCCCAGCGCAGATGTAGTAATTACGAACCCCACCCATTATGCGGTGGCAATCAAATATGATGCCCAGCAGAATGCAGCCCCCGTGGTAGTGGCAAAGGGAGAAGATTTTCTTGCTCAGAGAATACGGGAAGCCGCAAAGGAACATCATATTGAAATTGTAGAAAATAAGCCTCTGGCGCGGATGTTGTATGCCAATGTGGACGTTGGCCAGGAAGTTCCGCCAGAATTGTATCAGGCAGTGGCAGAAGTGTTGGCTTTTGTATACAGCTTGAGAGAAAATAGATAAATTTGAAATGAGAGAGAGACGAAAGGAGAAGACAGCATGAAGAGGGCAGATGCAGGGATAGCATTATATTTACTGGCAGCAATCATATTCTTTATTATTCCAATTCCTTCTTTTTTATTGGATATTATGCTTGCCTTGAATATATCCTTAGCTTTGGTAATACTAATGAATGCATTGTTTGTGAAAGAAGTGCTGGATATGTCCTTTTTTCCAACATTGCTTTTGTTTACCACGATTTTCCGTATATCTTTGAATGTTTCTTCTACACGTCTGATTTTAAATACCGGAGATCCTGGTAATGTGGTTCGGACCTTTGGACAGTTCGTAGGCGGAAACGATTTAATTATAGGAGCGATTATTTTCGTTGTTATGATTTTAATTCAGCTTATTGTAATCAATAAAGGTTCAGAGCGTGTGTCAGAGGTAACGGCAAGATTTACATTGGACGCGATGCCAGGCAAACAGATGGCAATTGACGCAGATTTGAATACCGGAGTAATTAGTGAAAAACAGGCAAGGGAACGGCGTGATAAAATCCAGCAGGAATCTGGTTTTTTTGGAGCGATGGATGGTGCTACCAAATATGTAAAAGGGGATGCCACTGTTGGTATTATCGTTACTTTGATTAACTTAGTAGGCGGTATTTCAATGGGGATGCTTCGCCAAAATATGGAAATTATGGATGCATTGGACCAGTATGGAATTCTGACAATCGGTGACGGATTGGTCAGCCAGATTCCATCGTTACTGATTTCCCTTGCTACAGGTATTCTTGTGACAAAAGCTTCCAAAGAGGCAGATTTTGGCGATACTCTGGTACGCCAGTTGTTTGGAATTCCCAAAGTATTGTATATTGTAGGCGTAGTAATGATATTTTTGGGATTGACGACTCCTTTGGAGTGGAGATTATTTGTCCCTCTGGGAATCAGTTTTCTTATCGCAGGCAGAAGTGTAGATAACAATCTGGGTGTAGAGGCAATTGAGGAGGAAGTGGATGCCGCGGAGGAACAGGCGGAGGAGATCCGCCGGCCAGAAAATGTAGTTTCCCTTTTGCAAGTGGATCCCATTGAATTGGAATTCGGTTATGGTATTATTCCACTTGCAGACGTGAATCAGGGCGGTGACCTTTTAGATCGTGTGGTTATGATCCGTAGGCAGATTGCCCTGGAATTGGGTACGGTTGTTCCGATTATTCGACTGAGGGATAATATTCAGTTAAATCCCAATCAATATATTATTAAAATCAAGGGAATACAGGTTACAGAAGGTGAAATTCTGTTTGACCATTATATGGCGATGAATCCAGGATTTGTGGAGGAGGAAATTTCCGGTATTCCTACCTTTGAGCCGTCTTTCCATCTGCCGGCGCTGTGGATTACCGAGAATCAGCGTGAGCGTGCAGAAAGCTTGGGCTATACCGTTGTAGATCCGCCTTCCATTATTGCCACTCATCTGACAGAAGTAATCCGAAGCCATATTGATGAGCTGTTGTCCAGACAGGATGTCCAGGGCCTGATTGAAAATATCAAGGAAAATCATCCGACACTGGTGGACGAACTTGTGCCCAAGCTGCTTGGTGTGGGTGAAATTCAGAAAGTACTGCAGAATCTTCTTCGGGAAGGTATTTCTATCCGGGACTTGCTCACAATATTTGAAACCCTTGCCGACCATGCGGCAACCTCTCGGGATACGGATGTATTGACAGAGTATGCAAGACAGAGCCTGAAGCGTGCCATTTCCAGCAAGTATTTCCCAGCAAATGAAGTGACAAATGTGATCACATTAGATCCCAAAGTGGAACAGGAGATTATGGGTTCTGTGAAACAGACGGAACAGGGGGCATATTTGACACTTGATCCCGAGAAAACAAAGGGAATTATGTCAGCTTTGGAGACAGAAATCAAGAAGTTGGAAGATCTGGGTAAAAGCCCCATTATTATTACATCTCCCATTGTGCGGATGTATTTTAAGAAATTGACAGAGGATTACTTCAGAGATCTGATTGTAGTATCATACAATGAAGTAGAATCCAATATTGAATTACAATCAGTAGGGATGGTGAGCTTTTCATGACAATTAAGAAATTTCAGGGAAAAACCGAAGAAGAAGCCACTGCGAAGGCAGTGGAGGAACTTGGCATCGGTGCAGTGATCATGAATGTCAAGGAGATTAAACCGAAAGGGTTATTACGTTTTTTTAAAGAGTCATCTGTTGAGGTGACTGCGGCAGTGGAAGAGACAGAACCAGCGCAAAAAATAAAAACCACAGAACCAGCGTCTGCACCTTCCTCTATTTTTAAACCGGCAAATATCAATGTAGCCGCCGATGAGCCGATTTCCATTTCAAGACCGGAAACAGTAAAAGAGGTTTTTGCATCTGTAGAAAATACCTGGTCATCTTCTGTGGCAAAAGAGCAGGAGGAGTATCGAAAAGATCCTTCCGTAGAAAATAATCTTGAGGAAAAACTAGAAAACCTTCAGTCTTTGTTGGAGAAAAAACTGGCACAACCCGGAGATTCTCAAAAGGAGGAGCTGCCAAAGGAAGCGCCAATGGATGAGAATTTGAAATTTATCAAGATGATTTATGGGATCCTGCTGGAAAATGAGGTAGATGAAAAATACGTAAACCAGATTATGGATGAAGTGGAAAAGGTTATGAAAAGCGGAATCAGCGTGGACCATGTCCTGTCCAGTATCTATCAAAAGATGATTTTAAAGTTTGGGCAGCCTCAGCCGTTGGAATTGAAAGGCCGTAAGCCAAAGGTAGTATTTTTTATCGGTCCTACGGGGGTTGGAAAGACCACGACGATTGCAAAAGTTGCATCGCGTTTTAAAGTGGAGAAAGGAAAAAAAGTGGCGATGTATACGGCAGATACTTATCGGATTGCCGCAGCGGAACAGCTTCGCACCTATGCCAATATTTTAAATACACCCTTGGATATTATATATTCTCCAGAAGAATTGAATGAGCAATTGGCGAAATCAGAAGAATTTGACCTTGTGCTGATTGATACTGCAGGTTTTTCACATAAAAATGAAGATCAGCGCAATGAGACAAAGGAATTGATTGACAAAGTCCCGGCAGAATATGATAAAGAAGTGTTTCTGGTATTGAGCGCAACTACCAAATATAAGGATCTTTTGGAAATTGCAGATATTTATAAAGATAATTTTAAATTTAAGATTATATTTACAAAATTGGATGAAACAAGTTGTCTTGGAAATATTTTAAATATGAAGCTGTACACAGGGGCAGATCTGTCATATACTACTTATGGGCAGAATGTGCCGGAGGATATTGAAGTTTTCAATACCCAGAAAGTTGTAAAGCTTCTGCTTGGAGGAAAATAATTTATGGACCAGGCAGAAAAATTGAGAAACATCGTAAAGAAGAGTCAACAGACTATGCCAAAGGCACGGGTTCTTACTGTTACCAGTGGAAAAGGCGGTGTAGGAAAATCCAACCTTGCGGTGAATCTTGCGGTGCAGATGCAGAAAAGAGGAAAAAAAGTAATTATCTTTGATGCCGATTTTGGTCTTGCGAATGTGGAAATTATGTTTGGCGCTATGCCAAAATATAATTTAAGCGATTTAATTTACCGTGGAAAGACAATACAGGAGATTATTACTCCTGGACCTTTGGGGATTGGATTTATTTCAGGAGGCTCTGGTATTACAGGAGTCAATAACCTTTCAAGGGAACAGGTAAAATTCCTGGTAGGGAATCTGGCAAAACTGGATGATCTCGCAGATGTGATTATTATTGATACCGGTGCAGGCATTTCTGATGCGGTACTGGAATTTGTTATCGCAAGCCCAGAGATATTATTGGTTGCCACTCCTGACCCAAGTTCTTTGACAGATGCCTATTCTTTGCTGAAAGCACTATACCGCAGTGTGGAGTTTAAGCAGACACATACGGAAATTAAGGTAATCGCCAACCGGGTGGAAACAGAGGAAGAAGGGACTGGAATCTATGAAAAACTGAATGCGGTAGTTGCGCAGTTTTTAAATGGAAATTTAGAATATTTGGGTACAATTCCTCAAGATATGACAATGGGAAAGGCGGCGCGGCAGCAAAAACCAATAAGCCTGCTATGTCCAGAATCGAAGGCAGCAAAAGCATATGAACTGTTGACAGAATATTTGCTGTATGGAGAGGCAGCGCCCTTGCAGCAAAAAAAGGGAATTGTACAATTGCTATCTCGTTTTATTTATAGAAAAAATTAAAAACAGAGGTGAAGAATGGGTTCTGAGATTGTGAAGGTTGGTAATAAGGTTGATATTCGAATACTGCAACAGGTAGAACAGGGGTGGAAAACAGGGGAACGTCCGATTTCTTATCGCACGATTGTACAGGATATTTTGGAAAATGGTGACATAGAAGTGGCAGTGCCCACGGAAGGGGGCGAAAATGTCCCGCTTCCTTCCGGTGTCCGTCTGGAATTTGTTTTTTATACCAAGCGCGGCATGTACCGCTGCGTGGCACAGATCAAGGACCGATATATAAAAAATAGGATATATTTGCTTTGCATTGAGCAGAAAACGCCTTTGGAAAAATTTCAGAGGCGGGAATACTATCGTTTTGAATGTGTTATGGAGATACAATATTATCCAATTATGCAGCATGAAGTAGATATCACTCCTTTGGAAGAACTGAAAGAGCACCATAGGCTGACTTATCCAGAGGATCTTCCAAAGAAAGCAATTGCAGTGGATATTAGCGGGGGAGGGCTGCGGTTTATCAGTGAAGAGCCAGGACAGAAGGATGATTATATGATTGTATCTGTAAAGCTTGAAACTGAAAGTATGAATTATCACCTAGAAGTAGTGGGAAAGATTTTATCCTGTCAAAAGGTGGAAAACCAATCTGGAAGCAGAAAGAATGTCCAGGAAAAATACGAGCATCGGGTTCAGTTTTTTATGACCCCGAAAGAGCGGGAACAAATAATTAAATATATTTTTGAGCAGGAACGCAAGAGCAGACAAAAGGGATGATTATTATGAAGAAAAATATTTTAGTCGTTGACGACTCTGCACTCATGAGAAGACTTATTTGTGATATAATCAACTCAGATAGTACATTTCAGGCAACGGATGTTTGTAGAGATGGTTTAGAGGCATATGAAAAATTAAAGGTCAAAACTTATGATGCTGTAATTTTAGATGTGAATATGCCTCGTATGGACGGACTGGAATTGTTGGAACGATTGCAGAAAGATAAAATCAGGGCAACGATCATTATGGTAAGCACATTAACTACCAAGGATGCGGATGTAACCATTCGGGCCATGGAATTGGGGGCCATTGATTTTGTCACAAAACCCTGCAATATTATAGAGGCAAAAGGGGAAGAATTCAAAGGAAGGATTCTTCGGATGCTGAAAGCGGTTGTGAGATCTGATAATTCCAAGACCCTTCTGAATATGACGCCAAAAATCGTAGAAACCCAAGAACAAGTTCAGGTAAAAATGCCCAAAATTTTGGAACGTACTGGGAGTACTGGTAAAAATAAGCTGGTGGCATTGGCTTGTTCTACAGGAGGTCCCAAAGCATTGCAGAGTGTAATTCCATATCTTCCAGTAGATATGAATGCACCTATGATCTTGGTACAGCATATGCCAGTGGGATTTACCAAATCCATGGCAGAGCGTCTGAATGAGGTCAGTAAGATTGAGGTCAGAGAGGCTAAGGAAGGTGATGTTTTGAAAAAAGGCTGCGTGTATATTGCACCTGGCGGGAAGCATATGGAGATTCAAAGAAAAGCAGACGGGAAGCATGTGGTTCGTTTGAATGACCAGCCAGCCATTGGCGGATTGCGTCCCTGTGCAAATGTAACTTACGAATCTTTGCGCACAAGCAGTTATGATGAAATTGTTTGCGTAGTGCTTACCGGTATGGGTTCAGATGGTACAGGCGGCATTCTCTCCTTAAAGCAGAAAAAAAAGATTCATGTGATTTCACAGGATGCTAAAAGCTGTGTGGTATATGGTATGCCAAAAGCCATTGTGGAAGCAGGCGTTGTAAATGAAGTAGTTCCATTAACTGAAGTTGCACACACGATAATAAAGAATGTGGGGGTACAGTGATATGGATGTAAGCCAATACCTTGAGATATTTATTGATGAGACGAATGGACATCTGCAGAATTTATCAGATTGTATCATGAGTCTGGAAAAAGATCCAGAAAATATGGATACCATAAATGAGATTTTCCGCGCGGCACATTCCTTAAAGGGAATGGCTGGTACCATGGGATTCAAGCGGATGCAGCGCCTGACGCACGATATGGAAAATGTATTCCAGGAAGTCCGCAGCGGAAATATGCATGTTACCAGCGGATTGGTGGATGTTTTGTTCCAGTGTCTGGATGCGATTGATGCGTATCTGGAAAATATCAAAGAAAGCTCGGAAGAGGGAACCGATGACAATGAGGCAATTATACAGGAACTCAACGATATTTTAGCTGCAGGGACTGGAAATGTGCCAGAAGAGAAAAAATCAGAAAAAACAGAAGAGAAGCCAGAAAAAACAGAGGAGAAGCACTCAAAGAAATATCTGGATATGGAATTTTCTGAGAAAGAAAAAGAAGAATTGAAAGATGCAGAAAGCAAAGGCATGAATATTTATGGGCTTACTGTATATATTCAAGAAGAATGTCTGTTGAAAGCGGCACGTGCGTTTTTGGTATTTAAGGCAGTGGAAGACTATGGAAACATTGTGGCATATAATCCAAGTTCCCAGGATATCGAAGATGAGAAGTTTGGTGTTGATTTTAGTTTCTATTTGGTCAGTGAGACATCTCTGGAAAAAATTCTCGAAGTTTCTAAGGCTGTGTCTGAAATTGCAGAAGTAATCGGTGAGAAAGTACAATACAGTGAATTAACTGCGGCGGCGGAGAAAAAGGAAGCGGCAGAGGCAAAAGAGACAGCAGAAAATATCAAAATAGAAGATAAGAATGGAAAAACGGCTGTTGTAGCAGTACAGGCAGAATCTGCTCCGGCAGCATCAAAGAACACCCCAGCGGCAAAGAAATCATCTGGAGGGAAGCCCGTGACAAACCGCACAGTCCGTGTGGATATTGAGAAGTTGGATGCACTGATGAACCAGGTTAGTGAGCTCATTATTGCCAAGAATTCTTTGGTTTCCATCGGATCTAGTTCAGATGGTGGTGTGGTAGGCGCCAATTCCCAGGCATTTCATGAACAGATTGAATACTTAGAGCGTATTACGACTGGGCTGCATGAATCCGTTATGAAAGTTCGTATGGTGCCCATTGAAAGTGTGGTACAGAAATTCCCGCGAATGATTCGGGACCTGTCTAAGAAGCTGAATAAAAAGATGGAATTGTATATGACAGGTGAGGATACGGAGCTTGACCGTACCGTAGTAGACCAAATTGGGGATCCCCTGCAGCATCTTCTTCGTAATTCTGCAGACCATGGATTGGAGAATGCGGAGATCCGTAAAAAAAGAGGAAAACCAGAGGCAGGTTCTATTCATCTGAATGCATTTCAGGAAGGTAATAATGTTATTATTGAAGTCAGTGACGATGGAAATGGTATTGATACAGAAAATGTAAAAAATAAGGCAATTGAGCGTGGATTGATTACCCCAGAACAGGGGGAAGCGCTGAGCCAGAAAGAGATTATAGATTTTCTGTTTATGCCAAGCTTTTCTATGGCAAAGAAAATTTCCGACATTTCCGGCAGGGGCGTAGGTCTTGATGTTGTAAAGTCCAATATTGAAGCTTTGGGCGGAGATGTAGAAGTAAAGAGTGTTTTAGGGGAAGGCTCTAAGTTTATTGTACGTCTGCCTCTGACGTTAGCGATTATCCAGGCGCTGATGGTGGAAGTACGAGGAGAGAAGTATGCGATTTCTCTTGGTTCCATTGAGACAATTGAAGAGATTAACGCAGATGAAGTGAAATATGTACAGGCAAAAGAGGTCATTCATATTCGTGGTATGGTAATCCCGCTGATTCGCTTAGATCAGCTTTTAGACTGTGAACCAGCAGAGTCTGAACGGGAGAGCCTTACCGTAATCATTGTACGCAAGGGTGATAAGTTTGCCGGATTGATCGTAGATGAGTTGAACGGACAGCAGGAAATTGTAATCAAATCCCTTGGCAAATACATAAATAACAGTAGTAAGATCATCAGCGGCGCAACTGTCTTAGGTGACGGTGAGGTTGCACTGATCTTAGATGTGAATACATTATTTTAAGGGGGTGTTGATATGGCAAACAGCATGTCTGTAGTAGAAGATGGAAAGAAACAGTTTATCGTAGTAAAGATTGGCAGCGAACAATATGGCATAGATATTAGTTATGTAGATAATATTGTGCGTATGCAGAAGATCACCAGGGTGCCGAAGGTACAGCCTTATTTTAAGGGAATTATCAATCTGCGCGGTGAAATTGTTCCTGTCATGAGTATCCGCACAAAAATGGACTTGGAACCAGATGAATTTACAGATGTTACCAGAATCATCATCCTGAAACTGGAAGAACATGGAGTGTTAGGGATTTTGGTAGATGAGGTAAAGGAAGTAGTAACCTTGGCTCCAAATGAAATTGATAAGGTTGCCTACGATGCAAAGAACAGTAAGAGCAGCTTTATTAATGGAGTTGGAAAGCATGGGGAGGAATTGATTTCCCTGTTTGATACAAACAGCATCATTGATGAGACAGAAACTGTATAAGCAGAATTAAAGAAGGCTGTTGCAGTATAATTGCAACAGCCTATTCGCAATCATTACAGATAAGCCTAAAGAGAAGGCAGAAATGGAGAGAAGAACAGCCATGGCTAAATTTAGTTTAGATCAGGTAAATGACATGTATTTTGATGTGCTGAAGGAAATTGGAAATATTGGCGCAGGAAATGCGACAACTGCAATTTCCAATATGTTGAATCTTAGGGTTAATATGGATGTGCCAAAGGTGGAATTTATGACAATTCAGGAACTTCCTACCGCAATTTCTGCTGAAGAAGAAACCGTTGTAGGGATTTATCTGGAAGTGGAAAGTGATATTGGTGGAAGTATGATGTTTTTGCTGAAAATGGGTTCGGCACAATATCTTGTGAATCACTTGATGGGAAGACCAGATGATTATGCAGAAGAATTTAATGAGATGGATTTATCTGCACTTAAAGAAATTGGAAATATTATTTCTGGTTCTTATTTATCAGCATTGTCAACGATGACCAATATGGTAATCACATCGTCTGTTCCGTATCTTGCCATTGACATGGCAGGTGCAATTTTAAGTGTACCAGCAATTCAGTTTGGACAATATGGAGATAATGCACTTTTGATACAGACTGAATTCGGAGATGATGTGAAGATACAAGGATTTTTCATTTTAATGCCAGATGTAGAGTCCTATGATAAAATTTTAACGTCGCTGGGAGTTGCACTATAAGAGGAGCATGGGTTATGGCTACAATTAAAGTTGGAATGGCAGATTTGAATATATGCAAAGCACCGGACATGATTACCACGCTGGGGTTGGGTTCTTGTATTGGAATTGCAATATACGATCCCGTTACCAAGATCGGCGGACTGGCACATATTATGCTTCCAGACAGTAAACAGATGCGTAATAATTCAAATATTGCCAAATTTGCAGACACAGGAATTGAAGAATTAGTTAGAAGGATGGTACGTGCAGGCGCAAATAAGGGCCGTATGGTTTCAAAAATTGCAGGGGGCGCCAAAATGTTTGAGGTGAAAGGCGTATCTGGCATAGGAAACGTAGGCGAGCGCAACGCCGTTGCATCCAGGGCAAAGTTAAAGCAATTGGGGATTCCGCTGATTGCGGAGGATACCGGATTGAATTATGGACGCACAGTAGAATTATATCCGGAAACTGGAGATTTTTATATTAAGGCAGTGGGAAAGACGAAAAAAATTATTTAAAAGGTGATGGGATATGAAAACGAAACAGATACCAGTATTAATCACACTTGTTGCAGGGTTGACCACCTGTATAATTGGGATTATGATGCAGATGGAAACAAATCGATTTATGAAGACATTGGTGGTCGTTTTAATATCCTTTTATATCCTGGGATGCATTGCAAAACTGGTGCTGGATAAAAATTTCAAGGAAGAGACAGAAGAAGCCACGGAGGAGGCATTGGAGGAAGCAGATGCCGAGGAATCGGAGGAAGCAGAAGACTCCATAGAAGAAGAATAGACGCAGCCGCGAGACAAAAGCGGTCTGTAGATAATAACATGGGAAGACTGGTATATCAGGATTTTCGTAGTCTTGGGGGCTTTGGATGAACGCAGCAGAGAGAGAACAATTGTGGGCTGAATTTTTAAAAAGACCCACACCGGAATTGAGAGAACAGATCATAGTAGAGTATGCACCTCTTGTTAAAATTGTGGCAGGGCGTCTCAGTATGTATTTGGGATATAATGTAGAATATGATGATCTGGTGGGTTATGGCATTTTTGGACTGATTGATGCCATAGACAAATTTGATATTAAAAAGGATGTAAAATTTGAGACCTACGCCAGTCTTAGGATTCGAGGATCCATCCTAGATCAAATCCGAAAAATGGATTGGATTCCTAGAACCGTGCGGCAAAAACAGAAAAAAATTGAATTAGCAATTAAAAGAATCGAGGAGAAAACTGGCAGGACAGCATCCGATGAGGAAATTGCAGAGGAATTGAAAGTAAGCAGTGAAGAATTACTGAATTGGCAGTCCCAGCTTAAAGTTACCAATATGGTTTCCTTAAATGAATATGTGGAACAGGGAATGGAGCCTGTCATGGATGCGAAAGGGAATTCTCATTTTATTCAGCCAGAAGATGCTATCGCAGAGGAAGAATTGAAAAAGGTTTTAGAACAATCTTTGGAAATTCTTACTGAGAAGGAACGAAAGGTCATTACGTTGTATTATTATGAGGATTTAACCTTAAAGGAAATCAGTAACATACTTGAGGTTTCAGAATCCAGAATTTCCCAGCTTCATACAAAGGCATTGCTGAAGATGAAAAAAACGATGGGGTCTTACATGAACATATTAATGGATTAATGTGGAGGGATTGAGGTTTCATGGAAATTAAAAATGGATATTTTAAATTGGATATTAGGGAAATGGGAGTATTTCTTCAGGTCATCCCCCCGGAAAACGGCGGAAAACAGTTGGATGTGAAAGAAGTTATGGCATATTTGGAACAAAAAGGATATTCTGGTTTTAATTTAAGGGAACTGAGTGATGCTGTAACACAAACATCAGAAGAGCAAAAGGAAGTCTATGTGGGAGAAGGAAAAGGCTTTCAGGAAAATGAACAAATGGAAGTAACTGTTTCAGGAGATAAAATGCTGGCGTTTTGCCGTTTTTATCCGCCATCCACGAAAGGTACGCTGATGACAGAGGAAGATATCGTGGATGTTTTAAATTCCCACAATATCAAAGTGGGTATCAATCAGGAAGAGATCGGGAAGTTTGTAAAATACAGGCGATATTGTACAGATTTAATTTTGGCAAAAGGTATTCCGCCTGTGAATGGAAAAGATGCCAAAATTGAGTATTTTTTTAATACAAATCATAATCTAAGACCAAAAAAGAATGAAGATGGAACCGTGGATTACCGGGAACTGAATACGATAAGCCATGTGGAAAAGGGGCAGCTCCTTGCAAAATTGCATTTGCCAGTTCCAGGTAAGCCAGGAAAAGATGTTTATGGCGGTTCTATCCAGGGGCGCCAAGAAAAAAGTTTAAAGCTGGAATTTGGAAATAATATTTCGATTTCTGAGGATAAAACAGAAATTTATTCTGATGTTACCGGGCATGCCAGCCTGGTAAACAGCAAAGTCTTTGTTGCTGATGTGTTTGAAGTGCCGGCAGATGTGGATAATGCCACAGGAAATATCGTATATGATGGGAATGTATTCATCAAAGGAAATGTAAAAACGGGATTTTCTGTGAAAGCAAAAGGAGACATTGTAATTGAAGGTGTAGTGGAAGCTGCATTTTTAAATGCTGGAGGCCAGATCATTGTAAAACGGGGAATCAATGGTATGGGCAAAGGGAGAGTAGAAGCAAAAGAGAGCGTGATCGCAAAATTTATAGAAAATGCCACGGTTATTTCTGGAGGTTTTATTGAAACGGGATGTATCTTGCACAGCCAGGTGTCTGCTGGTGCAGATATCCGTGTCAGTGGAAAAAAAGGATTTGTGAGCGGTGGGCTTATTCGTGCGGGAAATGTATTGGAAGCACAGACTATTGGATCTGAAATGGGAACAATTACAAAGATTGAAGTAGGTGTGGCGCCTTCTGTAAAAGAACGCCATGCGGAGGTACAAGAAGGGATAAGCCAGACTAGTAAAGAGATAGAGAAGATGCGTCCCATCCTTGTAAATTTTAATGAAAAGCTTCGCAAAAAAGAACCGGTTACGCCTGAGCGTGCCCAGCAGATTCAGACAATTGCCAAAAACTTTCGTGAAAAGCAGCAACTTCTTGCCAGCCAAAAGAAAGAAATGAAAGATCTCAGTGAAAAGATCAAAATGGCTACAAATGCCAAAGTGAAAGTAAAAGGCAGTATTTATCCAGGAGTAAATATAACGATTTCAGATATAAGTATGAATGTAAAAAGTGAACGTTGTGCAACACGATTTGTAAAGGAGCGCGGGGAGATTACAGCACGTCCGTTATAAGTTGGTTTGGAAGAAGGAGTGAGGAGAAAAATGTCTATCAGACCAGTAGAATTTAGTGGAGTAGTACAGAGAAGCCAAGACATAAGTAGCTTAAAACAAAATGAGGATAATAAACCTATGCTGCAGCAGCAGAATGTGCAGACACAGTTTGCCAAAGAAACTGTTCATCATATGCATCAGGTGAACCATGCCAATGATTCTGATAATCCGGAGAAAAAGTTTGATGCCCGGGAAAAAGGAAGCAATGAATATGAAAACCATCGGACAAAGAAAAAAAAGAAGAAGGAAGAAAACAGCGGAAAGGTAAATGTTAGAACTGTTTCAGGCGGTTTTGACATGAAAATATAGGTAAGGAAATGAGTGTGTTTGAAATTGTCTTATTAGTTGTGGGAATTGTTCTGATGATTGCCAGTTTTTTTATTACAGAGAGGCTGACAAATCAAGAATTAGACAAGATTGCAGAGCTGAGTACCGCAGAGATGAAGAAAATTTTAGAAAAAAATTTAACGGAAGCTCAGGTAAAAGTAGATCAAATGGTAGATCAAGTGATTGACCAGTCTATTGAAAAATCTATGGACATTGTAGAGCGGTCATTAGATAAAGAGACGAATGAAAAAATGCGGGTTCTTACTGAATACTCTGACACTGTGCTGGAATCGATCCAAAAGACACATAATGAAGTGATGTTTTTGTACAGTATGTTGAATGATAAACATTCAGAATTGACAAAGTATGCTGGAAGCCTTGCACAGCTTGCCATTCATTTAGAAGAATTGCAGGAAAATATTCAAAATACAGTATCAGAATCTGATGAAATTCTACAAAAGGTTCAGGAATCTCAACAGCCTGTACCAGTAGCTCCTTCTGAGACAGTTTCCGAGGAAGCACTTCCTGAAGAGACATCAGAGGAGTTTCTAGATGAGACAGAAGAAGAATCCGTAAATCATAATCAGATGATCCTGGAGAAATACCGGGAAGGAAAAACAGCCATAGAAATTGCAAAAGAGCTGGGTCTCGGTGTGGGAGAGGTAAAACTTGTGATTGGATTGTTCAGAGAGGAAGAGTTATAATCTATGAAGTTAAAATACTATTTGCGCGGATTAGGAGTTGGAATTATTTGTACCGCAATTATTATGGGAATTGCTCTTTCAGGCAATAAGAAAGAGACTCTGACGGATGCGGAGATTATTGAGCGTGCCAGACTTCTTGGGATGGTAATGGAAGAAAAAAAGGAGGAATCCACAGAACAAGAGTCTGTTGATAAACAAAAAGAAAACGAACAGAAAAACCCAGAAAATCTTGAGTCAGAAGACAATAAAATAGAAGCAAATGAGGCTGATAAAAAAATAAAAGAAGGCAAGGAACCATCAAAAGAAAACGAGGAAGGGCAGTCAGAAAATGACAAAAATGACCAGCCAAAAGAAGATGGACAAGACCAAACAGAAAATAACGAGGATGACCAGCCAAAGGAAGATGGACAAGGTCGGCAAGAAAATGACGAGGATGACCAGCCAAAAGAAGATGGACAAGACCAAACAGAAAATGACGAGAATGGTCAGCCAGACAAGGATGGAGAAGATCAGCAAAAAGAAGAGGAATCGATCCAGACTTCCAAACAGGATAGCGATAATGATGTAATCGTAATTGAGATTGTAAAAGGCGACCATTCAGGATTGATAAGCCAGAAACTGTTTCATGCCGGTTTGATTTCAGATGCCACGGCTTTTGACAGGTATCTGACACAGAATGGTTTGGATGAATCCTTGCGGATTGGAGTTCATCGTATCCCAGTTGGCGCTTCCAGAGATGAAATTATTGAAATTTTGCAGAAATAAGTGAATAGGACTTGCAACGAAAAAAGTCCTGTGATATAATGCACAGAGCAGTGGACAATTTTGGCATTTTTTGTACACAGAAAGCCCTTCTTGCGGAAATGTGTTATGATGGAAGGGAGTTATATATCTGGTACAGCCCGTTTTGTTCAAATATATAGCAAACACATGTGCGGATCAAAAAACTGGTGCCTGTCGGTAGTTTTTTGAGAAGAGGTACATGGAAGATTAAAACCAATGGAGGTAAGAAATATGGGCGTTATTTCAATGAAACAGTTATTAGAAGCAGGTGTTCATTTTGGACATCAAACAAGAAGATGGAACCCGAAAATGGCTCCTTATATCTATACGGAGAGAAATGGTATTTATATTATTGACCTGCAGAAATCTGTGGGAAAGGTAGATGAAGCATACAAAGCAGTTGCGGATATCACAGCAGAAGGCGGAACTATTCTTTTTGTTGGAACTAAGAAGCAGGCGCAGGATGCTATAAAAGCAGAGGCAGAGCGTTGCGGAATGTTTTATGTCAATGAGAGATGGCTGGGTGGTATGCTGACTAATTTCAAGACGATTCAGAGCCGTATTCACAGATTGAAAGCGATTGAGGCTATGGCGGAAGATGGAACGTTTGATGTTCTTCCAAAAAAGGAAGTTATCGCCTTGAAGAAAGAATGGGAAAAATTAGAGAAAAACCTTGGCGGAATCAAGGAAATGAAAAGAATTCCAGATGCAATTTTTATTGTTGATCCTAAAAAAGAGAGAATTTGTGTACAGGAAGCTCATACATTGGGAATTCCATTGATTGGTATTTGTGATACAAACTGTGACCCTGAAGAATTAGACTATGTAATTCCGGGGAATGATGATGCGATTCGTGCAGTGAAGCTGATTGTTTCAAAAATGGCAGATGCTGTAGTGGAAGCAAATCAGGGAACGATTGAGGAAGAAGTTTCTGAAGCGCCAGAAGAAGCAGAACAGGAATAAATGGATAGATTCTGTATTAGATGATAGTATGCAGATAAGAGGACAGACAATATGTTGCCATCCACAATTTCGTATTACGAAAGCGGAATATGTGGATGGGAATTGTAGGATTGCCTGTCCTCAATTATACCTTATGACACGCCGGATGGCATCATGGGGTGCCCTTGGGTATACCTTATGACACGCCGGATGGCATCATGGGGTGCCCTTGGGTATAGATAATGAAAAGTAATGTTATATCACATAGATGGAGGGAATTAAAATGGCTATTACAGCAGCAATGGTAAAAGAATTAAGAGAAATGACAGGCGCAGGTATGATGGACTGCAAGAAAGCATTAAATGAGACAAATGGAGATATGGATGCAGCCGTTGAATTTTTGAGAAAAAATGGACAGGCTAAGGCTGAGAAGAAAGCTGGAAGAATTGCAGCGGAAGGTCTTTGTACTGTTGTAGTTAAAGATGATAAGACAGCAGCCGTAGTTGAGGTTAATTCTGAGACAGATTTCGTTGCTAAGAACGATACTTTTAAGGCATTTGTGGAGGCAGTTGCAACTCAGGCTGTCAATTCTGATTCTGCAGATTTGGATGCATTTATGGCGGAGGCATGGAATGAAGATTCCAGCAAGACAGTAAAAGATGCGTTGGTAGAAAAGGTAGCAGTAATCGGAGAAAATTTGAATATTAGAAGATTTGAAAAAGTAACTGCAGAGAATGGATGCGTTGTGTCCTATATCCATGGCGGCGGCAGAATTGGCGTGATTGTGGAGGCTGATACCACAGTTGTAAATGATACCGTAAAAGAGGCATTAACAAACATTGCGATGCAGATTGCAGCACTTTCTCCAAAATATGTTTCCAGAGATGAAGTCAGTGAGGAATATATCGCACATGAGAAGGAAATTCTGCAGGCACAGATTATGAATGATCCCAAAGAGTCCCAGAAACCGGAAAAAGTCATCAATGGTATGATTGAAGGACGTGTCAACAAAGAACTGAAGGAAATCTGTCTGGTAGACCAGGTATATGTCAAGGCAGCGGACGGCAAGCAGACAGTTGCTAAATATTTAGAAGAAGTTTCCAAAGAAGTTGGAGCAACAGTTTCTGTAAAAAGATTTGTCCGTTTCGAGACAGGTGAAGGCTTGGAGAAGAAACAGGAGGACTTTGCAGCTGAAGTTGCAGCACAGATGGGCAAATAAGCGAATTTTTCAGTCCAAATTTTATAATTAGTTTTATAGGCTCCAAAAGCCTTATAAACACAGTGTTTTCTAGTGGTTATAAGGTTTTTGGGGCTTTTTTCGTATAGAAATGGTTTATTGCTCAAGTATCGCCAAGCGCCGTCTGAAACCGTCTAAAATCACTTCAAATTGAGTATTACTCAAGTCACAAGTTGAGTAAAATGAGTAGCCGCAATCTTTAGCGAAGTTTACTCAAGTCATCAGAGTTCTTGAAATCATCTTACTTCATAATTAAATTTCACAGGTTACTATGGGAAGCATAGTCTTAGAGAAATAGGAAATGGGATTTTCTCTGGGAAAGACAACAAATTCGGGTTGTCAGTTAGCCGTTTTTTGGGTAACTGGCAGCACGAATCCACAAGGGTTTGGGAGTGTAGCTCCCAAGTATTTCAAAAATGGAGGACAGGCTATGTCAGCGAATACAGCGGTAGGCGCAGAAAAGAAAGACACTCGCACAATTACTTTCAAAAACAAGGAACATAGAGATTTTTATAAAGTGAATCTGCAGAAATGCAGATACCAGGATGTGTACCATAAGGCATTGGTGTATTGCCTTGGGATTGACCGGGATACAAGGGTAAATGTAGACAGGATTTACGATTTTAGGACAGGATGTGTAAAACCTGAGTGCCTGCATGAAGGGTGGCAGACCAGCGGAAGCACAAGGATTGTAAGGATGGCATTTAACCTTTACTGCAATGGGACGCCAAGCGTTGATGACACAGAAGATGCAGAGGAACAGTTGAAGGAGTGCCGTTGTTATACAGTGGAAGATTTATTCTGCTGCGGCTATGCAAGATACTTTTGGGAGGCAGTCAGGCTCCGCTATCCGGAATACTGTTTTTAAGTTGGGAGGGTTGAAATGCTGAAAATCAGGATGCAGGGGACAAAGAAAGACCTGCACTGGTTCCGGCGGCTTCTGGAACGGCAGGGGGATGTGGATGTGAAGTCGGTATCGGAACCGTTTGCAAACAAAGGGACAAATAAATATTTCCGTGTGTATGCGGAATTGGAAAGAACAGAAAAATAGATTGGAGAATCAGGAGGAAAGTATATATGTGCAGAGTGATTGCAGTGGCAAACCAGAAAGGCGGAGTCGGCAAGACAACGACGTGTGTAAATTTAGGAATCGGGCTTGCAAGGGCAGGCAAGAAAGTATTGCTGGTGGAGGCAGATGCGCAGGGCAGCATGGCGGTGAGCCTGGGGATTGCGGAGCCGGACGAGCTGGATGTGACATTGGTGAATATCATGGAGAAAGTCATCAATGATGAAGATGTTGAGCCTGGCGAGGGGATCATCCATCATACAGAGGGGATTGATTTTATTCCGGCAAATATTGAACTGGCAGGCTTGGAAACGGCTCTGGTAAATGTGATGAGCAGGGAAACGATACTTCGCCAGTATCTGAACAGCGTAAAAGAGGAATATGACTTTGCAATTATTGATTGTATGCCCTCGCTTGGAATGATCACGATAAACGCCCTTGTAGCGGCGGACAGCGTACTGATCCCGGTGGAGGCGGCGTATCTCCCGGTCAAAGGGCTTCAGCAGCTTATAAAGACGATTGGGCGGGTACACAGAAAGCTAAACCCGACACTTGGCATTATGGGAATCCTGCTGACAAAGGTAGACCGCAGAACAAACTTTGCAAAGGACATTTCCGCACAGATCCAGGAGGTATACGGGAATCGGGTACATATTTTTGAAAATTGCATCCCATTGTCCGTAAAAGCTGCGGAAACCACGGCAGAGGGGAAAAGCATCTATCTCCATGACCCGAAGGGAATTGTGGCAGGCGGCTACCACTCACTGACACAGGAGGTGCTTGCGGATGAAGAGTAAGAGTGCAGGGAAAGTAAAGCTGACATCCTTTGATGATCTGTTCGGCACAGGCGAAGCGGCGGCAGGGGAAACGGTGACATCTGTTCCCCTTAGCCAGTTACTGAGATGGTCAAGCTTTTTTGTAACACTTACAAGGAAAAGTTTTGACAAGATCATGCCTGCATTCTCTTTTCAAATGGTGTCATATATCCATTGGATGAATGCGGGCGGATATGATTATAGTAGA
>CATOOV010000022.1 GCA_951801955.1 uncultured Lachnospiraceae bacterium | reverse complement strand
TCAGACATGATTATTATGGATAACATCTGATGAAGGAAGAACCCCTTCTTCTGTTATCTGATTTATAGAAAGAAACATATTAACCAAGTAGTCTTTATTGACTACACCATTATTATACTAGGAGTGTTTAAAATGAGTAATAGTTACAGAGACATTACATTAGGGCAAGTAAGTGAAGAAGACATTGGAAAAACGATTCGCGTGGCAGGATGGGTAGAAAATATCCGGGATCATGGAGGGGTGTCCTTTTTAGATTTGAGAGATATGTACGCGGTCATGCAGGTTGTGATCCGGGACGGAAATCTGTTGGAGGGAATTCGTAAGGAGCAGGCGGTTTCTATCCAAGGTTTGATTGAAAAGAGAGATGAAGAGACATATAACCCCAGGATTCCAACGGGAACCATTGAATTGGAGGCAAAGGAGATTTGTATTTTGGGGGAAGTCTATACGACCCTTCCCTTTGAGGTGATGACCAGCAGAGAAGTAAGGGAGGATGTGCGTCTGAAATACCGTTATCTGGATCTTAGAAACCAAAAGGTAAAAGATAATATCTTGTTGCGATCCAAGGTAATTGCATTTTTGAGGAAGAAAATGGAAGATATGGGATTTATAGAGATCCAGACGCCTATTTTATGTGCTTCTTCCCCAGAAGGAGCCAGGGATTATATTGTGCCTTCCAGGAAGTATAAAGGCAAATTTTATGCCTTGCCTCAGGCGCCGCAGCAGTACAAACAATTATTGATGGTATCTGGTTTTGATAAATATTTCCAGATTGCCCCATGTTTTCGGGATGAGGATGCTAGGGCAGACCGCTCTCCCGGAGAATTCTACCAGCTTGATTTTGAAATGAGTTTTGCAGTCCAGGAGGATGTGTTCCGAGTGGGGGAGGAAGTGTTGTCGGCTGTTTTTGAAAAATTTGCGCCTGAAGGAAGCATTGTGACAAAAGCGCCCTATCCCATTTTCAGCTATCAGCAGGCAATGTTGGAATTTGGCACAGATAAGCCGGATTTGAGAAATCCCCTGCGTATATTGGATGTCACGGATTTCTTCCAGAAATGCAGCTTTAAGCCATTTATTGGTAAGACTGTCAGGGCGATTCGGGTGCATACACAAATGTCCAAGGGTTTTCATGAAAAATTATTGAGTTTTGCCACTGGCATCGGCATGGGCGGGCTGGGCTATCTGGAAGTACAAGAGGATGGAAGCTATAAAGGACCCATTGATAAATTTATTCCGGCAGAGTTGAAAGAGGAATTTAGAACCCTTGCCGGGCTTGAAGTGGGAGATACAATTTTCTTTATGGCAGACAAAGAGGTACGTGCCGCATATTATGCAGGCATGATTCGCACAGAGTTAGGGGAGAAGCTGGATCTTATTGAAAAAAATGCTTATCGTTTCTGCTATATTAACGATTTTCCTATGTTTGAACGGGATCCAGAGACGAAACAAATTGGATTTACACATAATCCCTTTTCCATGCCCCAAGGCGGCTTAGAGGCATTGATTGCCAAGGAACCATTAGATATTTTGGCATACCAGTATGATATCGTATGCAATGGCATAGAGTTATCCTCTGGTGCAGTCCGAAACCATGATATGCAGGTGATGGAGAAAGTATTTGAGATTGCAGGCTACAGCAAAGAGACATTAAGAAATAAATTTGGCGCCTTATACCAAGCATTTCAGTTTGGAGCGCCACCTCATGCAGGCATGGCGCCAGGAGTAGATCGGATGCTGATGCTTTTGCAGGGAGAAGAAAATATTCGGGAGGTCATTGCATTTCCGATGAATGGAAATGCCCAGGATCTTATGTGCCAGGCGCCGGGAGACGTGACAGAACAGCAGCTTCGGGAAGTGCACATCAAAGTACGGTAAAGTCCCTTTTGTATGAGTAGGAGGAAATAAGAGTGGAACTATTAGAATTAAGTCAAGTAAAGACAGAATCAGAAGAGAAACATAGCATTTTGGATGAGAGAGTGGAGCCTTTGGCGATGAATCAGGCAAAGACGATGCAGGCAGGTACAGGAAACTATACAATTTCAGATGAAACTATGGAATATGTAGGCATTCTTGCCAAGTTGGAACTGTCAAAAGAAGAGAAGAAAACAGCAAAAAAAGATATGGAGAGCATGTTGGATTATATTGAGAAATTAAACGAGCTGGATACCTCAAATATAGAACCAATGTCCCATATTTTTTCTGTAAAAAATGTATTTCGGGAAGATGTGGTGGAAGATGGCGACGGCGGGGAGGAAACACTTGCCAACGCCCCAGAACGCAGGGACCGTGCCTTTGTGGTACCGAAAACGGTAGAATAAGTGAGGAGGTGTGAAATGAAACTTTTAGCATTGACAGCCGTAGGGCTTGGAAAAAAAATTAAGGCAGGGGAAGTGTCGGCAGAGGAGGCGGCAAAGGAGGCATTAGAAGCCATAAAAGCAAGAGAATCCCAGGTGCACAGCTTTGTAACGATCGATGAGGAAGGCATTGTCAAGCGTGCCAGAGAAGTTCAGAAAGGAATTTTGCAGGGCGAATACTACAGCCCTCTTGCGGGAGTTCCGGTGGCAGTCAAAGACAACCTGTGCATCCAGGGATTGCTGACGACCTGCAGTTCCAAAATGTTATATAATTTTATACCCACTTATACAGCAGAGGCTGTGCGGAATCTAGAAAAAGCAGGCGCCGTAATTGTCGGCAAAACCAATATGGATGAGTTTGCTATGGGGAGCACCACGGAAACTTCTGCTTATGGGGTAACAAAAAATCCCTGGAATACTGGGCATGTTCCAGGGGGGTCCTCTGGCGGAAGCTGCGCTGCAGTGGCGGCAGAAGAAGTAAGTTATGCGTTGGGTTCTGATACCGGCGGTTCGATTCGCCAGCCGAGTTCGTTTTGCGGTGTCACTGGAATCAAGCCTACTTATGGAACAGTTTCCCGTTATGGATTGATTGCCTACGGTTCCTCCTTGGACCAGGTGGGACCCATTGCAAAAGACGTGTCAGACTGCGCAGCAATTTTGGAAACCATTACTTCTTATGATAAGAAAGATTCCACCTCTATTGAGCGCAAGGAGAAAGATTTTACTTCTGCATTGGTTGAAGATGTATCAGGAATGAAAATCGGAATCCCCAGGGATTATTTGGGGGCAGGGCTGGAACCCCAGGTAAAAGACGCCGTTCTTGCAGCCGCAAAAAAACTGGAAGAACAGGGAGCTGTCGTAGAAGAATTTGATTTGAGCCTAGTAGAATATGCAATACCGGCATATTATGTGATCGCAGCCGCAGAAGCAAGTTCTAATCTGGAGCGGTTTGACGGGGTAAAATATGGTTATCGTGCCAAGGAATACGAGGGGCTTCACAATATGTATAAGAAATCCCGTTCCGAAGGGTTTGGCATGGAAGTCAAACGCCGCATTATGTTAGGTTCCTTTGTGTTAAGTTCTGGTTACTATGATGCATATTATCTAAAGGCACTGCGGACAAAAGCTCTGATTAAACGGGCGTTTGACAAGGCATTTGAGAGATACGATGTGATTTTAGGACCCACGGCGCCCACCACGGCGCCAAAACTTGGAGAACTTTTAAATGACCCATTGAAAATGTATCTGGGCGATGTTTATACGGTGTCTGTAAACCTTGCCGGGCTTCCAGCAATCAGCCTTCCCTGCGGGCTGGATAAGAACGGGCTTCCGATTGGGCTTCAGATCATTGGGGATTGTTTTCAGGAAAAAAAGATGATCCGTGCGGCATTTGCCTATGAACAGTCAAGGGCTTATCAGCGCTGCCCCTTGGCGGGGAAGTAGAGAGGAGAGAAGATTATGAGGAAAGAATATGAAACAGTCATTGGATTGGAAGTCCATGTGGAGCTTGCCACCAAAACCAAAATTTTCTGCTCTTGTTCCACTGCCTTTGGCAGCCAGCCCAATACCCATACATGCCCCGTGTGTACTGGGATGCCTGGTTCCCTGCCGGTGTTAAATAAGAAGGTAGTAGAATATGCCATGGCAGTAGGCGTGGCAACTGGCTGTCAAATTAACCAGTACAGTAAATTTGACCGGAAAAATTATTTTTATCCAGATAACCCCCAGAATTACCAGATTTCCCAGTTATACCTGCCAATCTGCCACGATGGAGGGATTGAGATTGAGACGAAAGCTGGCAGAAAAATCATTGGAATTCATGAGATCCATATGGAAGAAGATGCTGGCAAGCTGGTGCATGACGATTGGGAGGAGGTATCCTTGGTAGATTACAATCGTTCCGGCGTTCCCTTGATTGAGATTGTATCAGAACCAGATATGCGCTCTGCGGAGGAAGTGATCGCGTACCTGGAAAAACTGCGGATGATGATTCAATATTTAGGAGCTTCCGACTGTAAAATGCAGGAAGGTTCCATGCGCGCAGATGTGAATTTATCCGTGCGTGAGGCTGGCGCTGAGAAATTTGGCACGCGTACAGAGATGAAAAATATTGGCTCTTTCAAGGCGATTGCAAGAGCCATTGAGGCAGAGGCGGTGCGCCAGATTGACCTGCTTGAATCAGGAGGGCAAGTGGTGCAGGAAACCAGACGCTGGAATGATGAACAGGGATATTCCTATGCGATGCGGTCCAAAGAAGATGCACAGGATTACCGCTATTTTCCAGAGCCTGACCTGGTTCCTATTGTGGTCAGTGACGAGTGGTTACAACAGATCCGGGACAACCAGCCAGAAATGCGGGATGAAAAACTGAAACGATACCAAGAAACTTTTGGACTTCCCGAATACGACGCCCAGATTTTGACTTCAGCAAAAAAACTGGCGGATCTCTTTGAAGCCACCACAGAACTGTGCCAAAAACCAAAAAAAGTGTCAAATTGGCTGATTGGGGAGACGATGCGGTTGTTAAAAGAGCATGAGATGGATCCAGAACAGCTTTCGTTTTCTCCCAAAAACTTGGCGAAAGTGATACAGCTTACCGAGGACGGAACCATCAACGGCACTGTGGCAAAAGAAGTCTTTGAGGAAGTTTTTGCTAGGGATATTGACCCAGACGCATATGTAAAAGAGAAGGGGCTGAAAACGGTCAACGATGAAGGTGCGCTTCGGAAAGCCATTGCCAGGGTGATCAAGGAAAATCCTCAGTCAGTAGAAGACTACCGAGGCGGCAAAGAAAAGGCGATTGGATTTTTGGTAGGGCAGACCATGAAGGCGATGAAGGGAAAGGCAAATCCTGGGATAATCAACCAGATATTAAAGGAAATGCTGTAGAACTAAGGAGAAGAAAATGAATTACTGGTGGATAAATGCGAAACCTTCCGAATGGAGTTTTTCAAACATTAAGGTAGGGGAAACTGTAGATTTTACGTTATACAATGATAAGGGAAACCAAAGAAAGATTTTTTGAAATTTTCTTGAGGCTAAAAAAGGGGATATGGTTATTTGTTATGAATCCACGCCAATAAAACAAGTTGTGGCATTAGGGAGGATTTGTAAGGAACAGGACAAAGAAAGTATGGGGGTTACTTTTGTATGCAAAAACGGAAGAAAGTATTGTGCACGATTGTGGGTATTCTATGGGCGGAAACCAAATCCATATAAAGACGTTGGACTTGAATAAGGATTTTAAAGACCTTTCGAAACAATTGAATCACATTGCAGAACAGTTTTTTGGGGAATTTGATAAAGTGGTCGTTTAGATAAAACTTGTGCGAATAGAAGATGTCGCTGCATGAATCGCGCTTTTGTTCTGTTTTAATTTTGAATGAATGGATATTATTGAAAATCCAAAAAAAATATGATAGTATAATTCTTGATTTTTATTCTGAAAGTATTCTATGGGAGATATTTGCAAAATACCAGTGTAATAGGGATTATGAAAGCAAAGGAGATGCGGAATGAGTAAGACAGAACACACGTACAACAGAGAGAAATCTGTAAATCAATTTATACTGACGATTATTACTATCATAGACTTATTTTTGTTTTTTGGTTATTTCAGTGATTACAGTAAAGGAAATATAGGGCTGGGATTTCTGGCTGGGGTAGAGTTGATTGTCCTGGTTTCGATGATTGCAGATT
This sequence comes from uncultured Lachnospiraceae bacterium, assembly GCA_951801955.1. Taxonomy (GTDB): domain Bacteria; phylum Bacillota; class Clostridia; order Lachnospirales; family Lachnospiraceae; genus Petralouisia. The sequence continues at coordinate 37,889 of CATOOV010000022.1, read as the reverse complement.
ATGTGATTTTTTTCCGTCAAAAAGACAGCAGAATTTTCAAACACGTTTCTTTGATGGGATATATGGTTTTGTATACCATCGCCTTATTAGGCTCACAGAATGACTTGGTATTTGTGATGGCATTTCCATTGACGGTGATCTATATTTTGTATTTTGATTACAAGTTGGTCATGAGGATGGCTATTGTATATGGGGTGGTAAATGTAGCAGATCTTATCTATGTCTGCCTGATCTTGAAACATCTGCACTCTGGCGCCCCTCTCAACAGCACGTCCCTTCTTCTGCAGGGAGCGTCCGTTGCAGTATATCTGATTGCCCTTTGCGGAACCACAAGAATTTCCAACCGCAACAATGATATGCGCATTTCCAGTTTAAATGAGGAAAAAGAACGAAGCGCCCAGCTTTTGGAAGATGTATTGAAAGTGGTGCAGGTAGTAAAAGAAAATTCTGCAGAGGCAAAGGAACATATACATATTTTAAGTCAGGATGTCAGCTCTACGGCACAGGCGCTTTCTGGTATTTCGGAAGGAAATTCAAGCAATGCGGAAAGTATTGAAAAGCAGACGATTATGACGGAAAATATCCAGGGAATGATTCAACAGGCAAAAGAAATGTCAGATGTGATGCTCCAGTTGTCACAGCAATCAAAAGAAGCTGTGGATGATGGACAGAAATCCATGGACCATCTGCAGATTCAGTCAGATAAGATGCAGAAATCCAATGAACAAGTAGTCTCTTCTGTAATCAGCCTGATTGAAAATGCCAGGGCAGTGGATGAAATCACAGAACAGATATTTTCTATTTCCAGTCAAACAAACCTCCTTGCACTAAATGCTTCCATCGAGAGCGCCAGGGCAGGAGAAGCTGGAAAGGGATTTGCCGTTGTGGCAGATGAGATTCGAATGTTGGCAGATGAGACTAGGAAGTTGACAGAAGATATTCAGCAGATCGTACAGAAATTGCGGCAGAATGCGGATAAGGCAAAGGGTTCCGTGGATCATGTTATGGATACTTCTAGAATGGAGTATGAACTGATACGCAGCGCAGACCAGCAGTTTTCAGGGATTGACATCCGAATGGGCGAGTTGAATCAGAATGTGAAAGAAATCTATCAGAAAATAGAAGAAATTTTGGAATCAAACAATGTGATTGTAGACAGTATCAATCAAATTTCAGCAGTAAGCCAGGAGGTAGCGGCAAATACCCAACAGGCAGTAGAACTGGGAGAAGATACCAGCCGCCAGGCACAGCAGGTGCAAGAGCAGATGGAAGGACTGATGGAGACTGTGAGGACAATCGACAAATATAGGTAAACAGTAGTACAAATCGGCGAATCAAAGGGTGATTCGCCGATCTTTTTCCCATATATAAAGTTCCTTGAATTTCCTATATGGGAAAACTAAAATACGCACGCTTTGTCCTGGAAAGTAAATATACCTATTTCTCCACATACATCATATCTACTTTTAAAATATGGCTTACCAGCCAGTTGACCAGAAAATCAAGAAGGTTTTCCACGGTTTCGTCCTGTCCTTCGAAATCATTCTCGATGGAATCTATGTCAAATGCCATAAGCTGATCTTCAAAATGGCGGTGCTGTGCGATATGCGCTTGTATATGGGGGTAGTTGATACTTCGCAGGTATTCTTCTTCGTGGGAAAAATGTGTTCTGGTATAGTTGATCAGTTCAGAAATCAAATGTACCAGGCCGTCTGTTTTGTCCTGTAAAAGATCGTTGTAAAGCAGACCATGTGTCTCCTGCGCCAACTCAAACAGCCTTGCATGTTCTTTGTCAATGGCTTCGATACCAGTATAATATTCTGGTTTCATTTCATATGTAATCATAATATCATCTCCTTGACACAAAATAATGGTTGATAAATTCCTTTTTTATGATAAGTCTTTTTTTTCTAATAATCAAGTTGAAAGTATAATAAGTCTTTATAAATAGGAGAAAGCTTTCGTCTCCGCAGGCGGCGTGCAACAAATTTCTATGAGTAGGGGACAGCGATTATTTCTTTCTTAATTTTTTACTTGACATTAAAAAGGTTATGCATAAAATAGTTTTGTATAGAACGGTTCTATAATAAAATATACTTTTGTTATATCAGATGAAGGATGGATCCAGCCTTTATAGGCGATGGGCAATGAATCCGTATCAGTGGCGGAAGGAGGATATAGAATGATAAGGACAATTTTAGGGCAGGTAAAAGAATTTAAACGGGATTCTTTGCTGACACCGATTTTTATGATTTTGGAAGTGGTTATGGAGATGGTGATACCGCTCCTAATGGCGGCAATTATTGATGAGGGAGTCAACAAAGGGGATATGGGATACATATATCGAACAGGAATTGTGATGATAGGAGTTGCCGTTTTAGGGCTTGCGGCAGGGATGCTGGGAGCAAAGTTTGCGGCAAATGCCGCCACAGGCTTGGCAAGAAACTTGCGCAGCAAAATGTTTGAAAACATCCAAAGTTTTTCCTTTTCCAATATTGATAAATTTTCCACAGCAGGGCTGGTAACTAGGCTGACCACAGATGTGACCAATATCCAGAATGCCTACCAAATGATTCTTAGGATGTGTGTCCGCGCGCCCTTTTCCATGATCACGGCAATGGTTCTTGCTTTCCTGATCAATGGAAAATTGGCAAGTATCTATCTTATCGCAGTTCTGGTACTGGGAATCTGCCTGTTTGTTATTATGGGCAATGCCACCCGGTATTTCAAACAAATTTTCCCCCAATACGACGATTTAAATGCCAGCGTCCAGGAAAATGTATCTGCAATCCGTGTGGTGAAAGCGTATGTCCGGGAAGATTACGAAAACAAACGTTTTACGAAAGCCAGCGAGAGAATTTGCATGATGTTTACCAAAGCGGAAAATATTTTGACATGGAATGCGCCGCTGATGCAGTTTACAGTCTATGGATGTATTCTTGCCATAAGCTGGCTGGGGGCGAAAATGATTATTTCAAATACCCTGACCACAGGGCAATTGATGAACCTTTTTGCATACTGTATGAATATTTTGATGAGTTTGATGATGCTGTCTATGATCTTTGTCATGGTGAGCATGAGTACGGCTAGTGCAGAACGGATTGCGGAAGTGATCAATGAGAAGAGCAGCCTGGCAAATCCCAAGGAGCCAATCCGAAAGGTAGCAGACGGAAAGATTGTCTTTGAGCATGTGAATTTTGCATACGCAAAGAACAGCGAGGAGCCTGTATTAAAGGATATTAATCTGGAAATAAAGGCAGGAGAGACCATTGGGATTATTGGAGGGACTGGAAGTGCAAAGTCCAGCTTGGTAAATTTAATCAGCCGTCTTTATGATGTGACAGAAGGGGCTGTGTATGTAGGCGGCGTGAATGTCAAGGATTATGATATGGAGGCATTGCGAAACCAGGTATCTGTGGTGCTGCAAAAGAATGTACTGTTTTCTGGAACCATATTGGAAAATCTCCGGTGGGGGGACAAAAATGCCACGGAAAAAGACTGTGAAAGGGCTTGCAAGATGGCATGTGCCCATGAATTTATCACGCAGTTTCCCGATGGCTACCAGACGTTTTTGGAACAGGGAGGAAACAATTTGTCTGGTGGGCAGAAACAGCGCCTGTGTATTGCAAGGGCATTGCTGAAGAAACCCAAAATTTTGATTTTGGATGATTCTACAAGCGCCGTGGATACGGCGACAGACAGCAGAATCTGTAAGGCATTTGCAGAGGAAATTCCAGATACGACCAAACTGATGATTGCCCAGCGGATTGCCAGTGTACAGAATGCGGACCGGATAATTGTCATGGACAATGGAAGGGTGGCTGATTTTGGCACTCATGAGGAATTGCAGAAACGATGTGAGATTTATCAGGATGTATATGAATCCCAGACCAATGGCGGCGGGGATTTTGATGAAGCAGGATATACAGAAGAGGGGAAAGAATCCAAGATTCGTATGGAGGAACAGGTTCTTCAAACGGGAAATGGAGGTGAAAAATGATGGCGATGGGAAAAAGAACAGGAAAGACACCAGGCAGGACTATGGACTGGAGCATGTTTTTCAGGCTTATGAAATATGTCCTTGCCAGCTATAAAATCCATGTATTTTTTGTAGTGGCTGGCATTTTGGCAGGCGTTCTTGCCAATGTGCGGGGGACATTATTTCTGCAGACTTTAATTGACACCTATATTCTGCCAATGCTTGGCACAGAACATCCAGATTTTGGACCATTGGCAGCAGCACTTTTCAAGGTGGGCATCATCTATGGGATCGGCGCATGTTCTACTTGGATCTATAATCGCATTATGGTAACTGTGACCCAGGGAACCCTGCAAAACTTAAGGGATGATTTATTTTCACATATGGAATCCCTTCCCATTGAATATTTTGATACCCATGCCCATGGGGATATTATGTCAATCTATACGAATGACATTGATACCCTGCGCCAAATGATCAGCCAAAGTATTCCTCAGATTTTTTCCAGCGGAATTACGGTTGTAAGTGTTTTTTTGAGTATGCTGTTGTTAAATGTGCCTTTGACGATTGTGACACTTTTCATGGTAGGAGTGATGCTGTTTGCCACAAAAGCCTTTGCAGGAAGAAGCGGCAGATATTTCGTAGCGCAGCAGCAGGAAATCGGCAAAGTAAATGGATATATTGAAGAAATGATGGAGGGGCAGAAAGTGGTGAAAGTTTTCTGCCATGAACAGGAGAGTATCCAGCAGTTTTCCAAACTGAATGAGCAGCTCTATGCCAGCGCAAACCAGGCAAATAAGTTTGCAAATATGTTAGGACCAGTAAATTTACAGCTCGGCAATTTAAGTTATGTGATCTGTGTTATGGTGGGAGGGATTCTTGCACTGAACGGCGTGGGAGGGTTTACACTGGGAGGGCTCGCCAGTTTTCTCACTTTTAACCGAAGTTTTAATATGCCGATCAGCCAGGTGAGCCAACAGTTGAACAGCGTGGTTATGGCGATGGCAGGGGCGAGGCGCGTATTTGAACTGATGGACCAGCAGCCGGAGACAGATGAAGGATATGTGACGTTGGTCCATGCTGTGAAAGCGGGGGATTCCCTGAAAGAATCCGAGAGACGTACTGGATTGTGGGCATGGAAACATTTTCACCAGGCAGAGGGCACTACGGATTATGTGGAACTCCATGGAGACGTGGTATTTGACGATGTGGATTTTGGCTACCAGCCAGAGAAGATTGTGCTGCACAATGTAAAAATGTTTGCCAATGCGGGACAAAAAATTGCCTTTGTCGGTTCCACTGGGGCAGGAAAAACCACGATTACCAATTTGATTAATCGGTTTTATGATATTCAGGATGGTAAAATACGATACGACGGCATCAATATCAATAAGATTAAAAAAGCCGATCTGCGCCGCTCTCTGGGGATTGTCCTGCAGGATACACATTTATTTACCAATACGGTGATGGAAAATATCCGTTATGGCAAGTTGGACGCGACGGATGAAGAAGTGTATGCAGCGGCAAAGCTTGCCAATGCAGATGGTTTTATCCGCCGTCTGCCCAAGGGATACCAGACGATGCTCACTGGGGACGGGGCGAATTTAAGCCAGGGACAACGGCAGCTCCTTTCCATTGCAAGAGCCGCAATCGCAGATCCGCCGGTCTTAATTCTGGATGAAGCCACCAGTTCTATTGATACCAGGACAGAGCGGCTGGTACAAGACGGCATGGATAAACTGATGAAAGGGCGGACTACATTTGTGATTGCCCATCGGCTGTCAACGGTGCGCAACAGTGATTGTATCATGGTATTGGAACAGGGGCGGATTATTGAGAGGGGGACTCATGAAGACCTGATGGCAGCCCAGGGCAGATATTATCAGTTATATACGGGAAAGGCGCCCGGATTGGAAACCGAAGCAGTTTAATTTGCAGTGGAAAATTAAGTGCAAATAACGTATAATGTTTTTATATGAAACTGCAGAGGAGGAATTGGGTATGAATGAAAAGAAAAAAAGTGCAAAATTGCTGCTTTCCCTTTTGGGAGTGATGGCAGTGCCTTTGGTGGTGATTGGAATTGTTTCATTTTTTATCCTGGGACTGGTGGCAGAAAATAAGATGTCTGTATTTAATGGGACGATTATCCTCATAGGGGGGCTTGCCATTGTCCTTGCCGTGATTGTTTTTCTTGCAAAACGGATGGCAGACCGGCTTCACAGCCTGGTGGGGAATTTAGACCAGATTGCAGACGGAACACTTACCATGGAGGGAAGCAAGCTGGCAGAACGCAGGGACGAGCTGGGAGAAATGGTGCGTTCCATGAATCATATGGTAGTTTCCTTTGCACAGATTATTACGAGTGTGAAAAATGCAACTGCATCATTGAAAGAAGTATCAGAAAGTTTTACGGATTCCTTTCAAAATATGACAGTATCATTGGAACAGGTGGGGCAGGAAGTAGATTCCATAGGAAATAATACCATATCCCAGTCAGAGAGAACCTTAGAGATTGGAGCCCAAATCAAGGATATGAGCCATGCCATTGATGTGATTGCAGAGAATGTGGAGACACTTACAAGAAGTGCAGACAAGATGAAGGAAGACAGTAGCAGAGCGGAAGAAATTATGGAAGAACTGGTTTCAATCAGCCAGACCAGCGGTAAGAGGATTGAAGAGGTAAGGGCACAGACAGATGTGACCAATCAGTCGGCAATGCAGATTCGCACCGTAACAGAGATTATTACTGGAATTTCCAACCAGACGAACCTTCTTGCCTTGAATGCCAGTATTGAGGCGGCACGTGCTGGAGATATGGGCAAAGGTTTTGCCGTTGTGGCAGAGGAGATTCGGACACTGGCAGATCAGTCCAGGGAATCTTCTGAGCAGATTACAGCAATTGTCAATGAATTGATTCAAAATTCCAACGTCAGTGTGGATATTACAAGGAAGGTATCAGAGGCTTTTGAAAAGCAGACAGAGAAAATTAATCAGACGGAGGGAATTTTTGTTTCACTGAATGAGGAAATTGAACATGTCGGCGGGGCAATTGTTCAAATCGCAGGGGAAGTAACCGGATTGAAGGGTTCCAAAGATGTCATTGACGACGGCATTGAGACTTTGACTGAGGCGGCGAGATCAAATTCTGCCAGTGCGGAGGAAACCCTTCAGGCAATGGAGGCGTTTGGGCAGATTGTGACAGAATGTAAAGAATCTACAGAACAGATTAAGACGGTATCAGATAATTTGGTGGGGAATATTCAGAAATTTAATGTGGATCATCTGAAAAAAGAAGTAAAAGAATTATTGTAGGTTCAAAAACCGACAAGAAGACTTCATGTCAAAAGAAAGGAAACGTTCTTTGATGGAAATGATTCTTGTCGGTTTTTTTATTCTATAGAAAATACTGTGCTGTTCTAAAGTGTAAGAGCACCTTTTGATAGAGTAAAAATTAAATGCAACATTTTATGGTATCATACGCTCTTATTAATTGAAATGCATTTCAAGGGAGGTTGAGGATCATATGGAAGAATTTATGCGGTATTACGAGAAAGTCTATCCGCAGATGTATCGGACCGCTTTTTATTATATGAGAAACCGTCAGGAAGCGGAGGATGCGGTGCAGGATGCAGTGCTGACGGCATACGAGAAGTTTTATCAACTGAAGGATAAAGAGAAATTTGCTCCCTGGATTATGAAAATTCTTATAAATCGCTGCAGGCGCAGAATGAAGGAATGGTTTCGCAAAGAGGAGGATATTGATGATATTTCGCTGTCTGAGGAGAGGGGCTTGTCAGGAGAGATAGATTTTGCTATGACATCTGCGGTGAAGCAGGTTTTTTGGGAATTGAAGGAGGAAGATCGCTTCGTGGTGGCGTTGTCTGTGTTGGGAGGCTATACCAGTGAGGAGATCGCTGAAATTTTAAACCAGAATCACAGTACGGTGCGTTCCAGGTACCGCAGGGCGCTTCAAAAAATGAGAAAGAAACTGGAGGTGTAAGAATGCATAAGAGCGGAATGGAACATAGATGGGAGGAAACAAAGATCAGGCAGAGCCTGAATCAAAGTGCAAAAGAAGAGAAGATACCAGAAAGCCTCCTTCCATCACAGATGGAACGCTGGCTTTTGGAACAGAGTTCAAAGAGTGAAGAGAAAGGAGAGGAGCCTATGGAAAAAAGAGGGAACGACTCAAAACAGGAGCCTAAGAGCCAGAGGAAGCATGGAAAGTATTTTGGCTGGTGGTGTGGTACGTTTGCTGCCTGTGCATGTCTTGCGCTGATTTTGTTTGCAGCAGGCAGAAATATGGACTGGGAGCTTGGCGCCCACAAAAATAATTCTGAAACTGCACGGCAAGAGACGGCAGGTAAAGAAGAAAATGCAGATAGTTCAACAGATACCGTAGAGTCTGCAGGGGAAGAAGCAGAGGAAAAAGGAGGCACAAAGATAGGAACCACATACGAAAAGTTGTATAATTCTTTTGACAAGGTATGGAAAGAACAGGAGAAGCTTTATAAAGAGGTGAATGCCCTGGATCAGAAAAGGGAAACTGCAAAATTTTCTACAGATGGTGCGGCACCCACAAAGGAAGCAGCAGAAGCGGTAGAAGATATTAATACCGATACGGCTGTCTCTGGGGCGGCAGAACCAGCAGAGGGGGGCGCTGCAGATCAGTCTGCCGATACAGGTCAGGGTACCGATACGGCGGATTACGGCAAGACCAACCAGCAGGAGGAAGAGGTTGAGGAAGCAGATATTATCAAAAATGACGGCAGGTATCTCTATCAGGTTGTGTACCAACAGAAAGATGATAAAAATGTGGTGCGGATTGTAGATACCAAAGGAGGATTAAAAGAGGCTGCGCTGGTTGGAAGCTTTCAGACTATCCAGGATATTTATATTTGGAAAGATAAATTAGTAATCTTGGAGCCTGGATGGGCAGAGCAGACGGCAAAAGAAGAGACGACAGTTCCAGAGACAGAGGAAGCAGAAACAGAGGAACCAGAAAAGACAGAGTATTCGGAAGAAGACAGTGGTGGACTGATCGGAGTGATAAGGGATATGGCGGCGGATATTCTAGACCCAAGAGAAACAGTTGTCGAGGATGAAATATTTGCAAGGACAGGATATGCTTATTGTAAAATCCATATTTATGATATCTCCGACCGCAGCAATCCCAAAGAATACCATACATTTACCATAAAAGGGAGCTATATGGATTCCAGAATCTCGGACGGCTATCTGTATTTCTTTTCTACTGTGGACGCCTTCCGTCCAGAGAAACAGATTGATTACAAAGCTTATGTGCCTACGTTTGACGACCAGCCTATGCCAGAGGATAAGATTTTCTTGCCCCAGGAGGCAGATGAAGCCTCTTATCTGGTAATGGCGTCTGTAGATATGGAACATCCAGATCAGTTTATAGATACCCAGGCGCTGGTAACTTCCGCAGATAAATTTTATGTGAGCCAGAGCAATATTTATGTGGCAGATATGCAATATAACCAGTATGATGGGCAAGAAGGAAAGAATACAGACAGCACCAATTTATATCGGTATTCTTATAGAGATGGAAGAATGTATAAAGAGGCAGAGGGTAGTGTTAAGGGAACTTTGCAGGATGATATGGCGATGAATGAATATCAGGGGCATCTGCGTATGGTTACCACAGTGGAATCCCAGAATGTGGAACAGATCACAGATGATATCAGCGATGAAATCATTGGTTTTGATACTTCTTCGATAGAAACCACAAATAGTTTGTATATTTTGGATGAAAATCTAAAGGTGACAGGGAAGATTGAAAATTTGGCAAAGGATGAACGGGTATATTCAGCAAGATTTATGGGAGACATCGGATATTTTGTTACATTCCGTGAGACAGACCCCCTGTTTTCGGTAGATTTATCCAACCCTGCAGAGCCAAAGATCTTGGGAGAATTGAAGATCAGCGGATTTTCAGAATACCTGCATTTTTATGCGGAAAACCTGCTTTTGGGAATTGGAATGGAAGCAGACGAGAATACAGGTCGTACCGATGGTATGAAATTGTCCATGTTTGATATTTCCAATCCTGTGAATGTGAAGGAACAGTCAAAGTTAAATATGGAATATGATTATTCTGATGCACTGTACAATTACAAAGCTGTATTGATTGACACGAAGAAAAATCTCTTTGGATTTTCAGCAGAGGCTTACTCCAAAGAATACCAGAAGGCATACTTGCTGTTTACCTATGAAAATGGGGAATTCCGGCAGATTATGAAGATTGACTGCAGTGATGAGGAACGTTATGGATGGAGCCTTCGAGGGACTTATATTAAGGATAGGTTTTTCCTGTTGGCAGAAAATGGGCTGATTGAAGAGTACAGCCTGGCAGACGGAAGCAAGACGGCGGAATTGGAAGCGAAGTAATTTAAGAACGCCATTGGCGTTCTTGAACAGCAGGGCTGGTCCGCACCCTGCGGCAAGAATACCGATGGCGTCCTCGCATTTGTGCCTTGGTAATTTTCTAAATTATAATTGCGACAACTGTTTCTTTTTTGCGTCAAATTCTTCTTGTGTGATAATGCCATTATCTAATAATTGTTTATATTTCATAAGTTCGTCAGGAACACTGGCAGGAGCTGTTTTTGCTGTATTTGTTGTATTTGCTGTATTTTTCGCGGAGTCTGTAAACTGCAAGTAAAGATAATATACGTTCTGCACTGCCAGAGTAACTTTTAAATAGGATGCTGTTTGATTTTACTTTGCCAGACACAAGGAAGTTGATATATACTTCAGTATAACATACATTTCTAGTCACGATTTTGATGCGGAATTCAGAGATTTCTTGATTGGTCTTTTTACTGCCCACGACTCCTCCTACGATTGCGCCAACACCGCCAAATAGCACCCCTCCTGCCACAGCGCTTCCTAAACCGCCTTTCGTAACGCTTTCGCCATCTTTCAGAAGCTCATAACTGATAATATCATTGTAAGAAAAAATAAGGTTTTTCGAAAAGCAGGGAACACTCCAAAGCTTATTATTTTCATCAATGCTGATAAATTTTTCTATTTTTAGCGTTGGATGAAAAAGGTTCAGGTAATCATCATTTTTAGCGTTGGCAGCTATTGCCTGGTTGACACGTTCAGAAGAAATTTTTTCCGGCTTAAAGTGTAAGGAAAGGTCCACATTTAGACACACAATTTTTGGAAACTATACCATCCTCAATTTTTTTCCTTCATTTTGATTGCAGATACAGCAAATTTCTTTTCCAAACATAAAATTCATTTCTTTTGTAGTTTAAAAAGGTGCCAAAGCGGTTTCATTATACATTTCATGTATCGAGGATGTATATGGTATACCGCTTTTTTGAGATAGTACTGTTTTTAAAACCAGCCTATCTATAAGAAAATTTATTTTTCTAAGAAATCCATACTCCGCCTTTTTTATGTTGATACAAATAAATATTATCACAGATAAAAGAACAAATCAATTATATGTTATAACAACTCATAAAATAAACTGTTCCACTTAGAAGAAATAAAAATGACTTGATTTGTTTCATGGAAAATGGTAGTATTAAAAAATGAGTTATGGGCTTATTTGCAGAAACTTTGATTAGTTGTTTTCGTAGATGGGTCCGTTTTACGAAGTAAGGAGAAGTGCTTATCAGTATGGATATTTTATATATGGGATATTTTTGTAATGAAAAGCTGTTTAACCAACTTGTAAGGGCTGGAAGCAAAGGTTCCCATGCAAGACAGCAATTGGAAATGAAATTGCTTGACGGGTTTATTGAAGTTTTAGGGGATAACAGGCTTGAGATCGTTTCTTATTTGCCATTATTTGAAAGTGTGAAGAGAAGTGCCAGAGGTGGAGAGGTATACCATGGGATAAAAATTCACTATTTGTGGTGTGACAAGCATAAAATTTCGTCTTTGATTCATGCTTTCCGAAAAAATTTGTCTTATATACGGCATTGGTGTAAAGGGAAAAAAGAAAAGGTTGTCTTATCGTATTCTACAAATATTATACATGTGGTTCCATTGTTTTTGCTTCGGAAAATTTATAAATTTAAAGTGGTATCGCTTTGCTCGGAAGTCAGTACATTTCGGAGAAAAGAAAATATGAACCTGTTTGGTTATATTAACCGCAAAGTTACTTCTTTCCTGGATAATGGTTTTGATGGATATATTTTGCTTTCAGAATATATGAACGAGGTAATTAATAATAGGAAGAAACCCTATATTGTTATGGAGGGAGTAGCAAAAGAACCACGATCGCTTGAGGGGTTAAAAAAAGAACATGCTGTTTTATATGCAGGTGGCTTATCAGAAGATAATGGGATAAAAATTCTTTTAGATGGTTTTGTGCAGGCAGAAATTCCTAGACTGCAATTATGGATTTGTGGAGAAGGGGCTTTAGAAAAGACTGTGCAGGCTTATGTGAACAATTATAAAAATATAAGGTTTTTTGGAATTATTTCAAATGAACAGGTACAAAAGTTGGAACAAGAGGCAGAACTTTTGGCAGCTCCCCGATATTCGAAAAATGAATTTACAAAATATTCATTCCCATCAAAGACAATTGAATATATGTCTTCTGGAACTCCAACGGTTTTAACACGGTTAAAAGGGATTCCGAAAGAGTATTTTTCGTATGCATATGTACTGGAAGATGAGTCAGCCAAAGGGGTTTGTGCCTTATTAAAAAGGGTTTTTCAGGAAAGCGAGCAGGAGCGGAAGGAATTAGGGCAAAAAGCAAAGGAATTTGTTTTGGAACGTAAGAATGGTCAAGTACAGGCTCAGAAGGTCTTGGATTTTTTATTGAAATACAAAAATAAGTGAAGGAGAACGGATGTTTCTGTACAACATCAAAGTGAAAAATGAAGATAAATGTTGCTTATGCATGTGATGAAAATTATATAAAGCAGACGGGGATATCAATGATATCGTTATTTGAAAATAATAAAGATGTGGATGATATTACAGTGTATCTTGTTGACTTTGGTATCACGGAAGATTCCATTCAGATTGTGGGTCAGATTGCTAAGAATTATGGGCGCCGATTAGAGGTCATTGACTTTGGATCCTGGAGGAAAGATTTGCATGTGAAACATCTGGGACGGCATATAGAAAGCGTATATGCGAAAATTTTTTTTGGGAGAATTGAGGGCATTAGCAAAATATTGTATTTAGACAGTGATATTATTATCGCCGATTCGTTAAAGCCTTTGTGGAAAATAGATTTATCCGAATATTGGATTGCGGGCGTAGAGACTATAAGTTCGATAAAAAGGAATCAGAAAATGGGGATTGGACCGGAAGATGCATGCCTGAATGATGGCATGTTACTGATGAATCTTGACAATTGGAGGGAAAATCAGGTAGAGGAAAAATGTTTTCGGCATATAAGACGAATGGAGGGTGAACCATTTGTGCTTAGTGAGGGGACTTTGAATAAAGTCTGCAGGAACCATATTTTAAGGTTGCATCCACGTTATAACTTACTGAGTGGTTTGGTTTATTACTCAGGCAAGGAAATTTGTGCAATGACAAAACGGAAATTTTATTCTGAAAAACAATTGGAAGAGGCACGTGAAAAGCCATGTATTGTGCATTATTTGTGTGGATTTTATTTAAGGCCATGGAACTCTAATTGCAAGCACCCTTTGAAACAGTATTATGAAACATACAGGGAACTGTCGCCATGGAAGAATGAGCAGAGGAAACCTGGAAAGCTAAAATTAAAATTGAGGGTAATAGATATCCTGCATACGATATTACCCTGGAGGATATTTTGCCAATTGATTTGTATTTCAGAAGTGCGAAGATGAAGAGTGGGCAAAGGAGAGATTATGGGATTACTGCTATTGCTGTGTTTATGTTTTATGACTTTTGTGGCATTTGAGCTTTCAAACAAAGATATTATTTCACCATGGTTCATTACCTGCCTTTCTTTTTTCGCATCTACATTTTTTTTAATATTGGTTGCGCCAAATTGGGGAATTAAGATACAAAGCAATACAGTGTGGGTGATTCTTTGTGCAGTAGCTTTTTTTGGTGTGGGAGAAGTTTTGGCGCAAACATTGTGGAATCGGGGTGGATACAAAAGTGTACGATATTTTGGCAGTGAAAAGTCTTATATTCCAATTGGGTTAATAAAATATGGCTTAGCCTTGGCTTTTGAAACAGCAATATTATTGTTATATATTTATAAATCTGTTGTTTTAGTTAAATCACAATTTGTGACCAGCGGATTATCAGAAATGATGACTTATCTGAGGTTCCTATTAATTCATACAGATGCTTCCTTGGGGTTGCTTGGGATTATGTGCTATTATTTAGGGTTTTCGTTTTCCTTAGTGGCTGCTTTTATTTTAATCAATAATTTATTAGTAATTAGAAAATGGGAAAAAAAGGACTTATTATTGGTAGCAATGATTTTGGAGGGGGTTGTATTTCTGTTTTTTTCAGCTTCCCGTTATGTATTTATTATTTATCTGGTTGCTGTTGCCATAATTTATATAAATCGGTTACGTGCTACAGGAAGCACAAGAAAGATTGTAAATTCTAAAGGAATGAAATATGCAGCAGTATTGGGCGTTTTAGGGCTAAGTTTGTTTTTTGTGCTTGGTTTATTTGTCGGTAAAAATACAAGCAATGCCTTTGATGCAGTTGCTGCATATGTTGCTTCCCCCATTGCAGCATTGAATGAATTTATGAAAGGCAATGTACAAGGCAGCCAGGAGTGGGGGGGCGAAACTCTTCTTGGCATCAGAAATTTGCTAAATCGTTTCGGGTTTGATGTTCAAACCCAGTCAAGGATGCTGGATTTTATTGAATTTGGAAATGGTTATACGACAAATGTATATACGTCTTTGAGAAGGTATTTGAATGATTTTGGGGTTGTTGGAATGTGCATAGTACAAATGATGTTTGGCTTTGTATTTTCTTTGTTGTATATGGTTAGTTTCAATAAAAAGAAGTCTGTATTTATCATATTATATGCATATTTGAATTATAAGCTAGTGTTACAGTTTTTTGATGAAGAGTTTTTAAGCACCTTCTTTTCGATTGATGAGATTTTATCGATTATTTGTTTGGTGGCAGTATACTATGCGTTTTGCTATCCAATCGTATTCCGAAGGTTTAAGCAGGTAAGGCAATGAATTTCTAAATACAGGATGGAGAACTAGATGAAGCGAATTGACCCAACTTTTGCAAAGAATATTTTTTATGCTTTTTTTGCGCAAGGGATATCATTGTGCCTGAGTGTGTTTATGTCCCTGATTGTGCCTAAAGTGCTGGGAGTTGAGCAATACAGTTATTGGCAGCTCTTTATATTTTATGTAAGCTATGTAGGGTTTTTCCATTTTGGGTTAAATGATGGGGTATATTTGCGTTTGGGCGGCATAGACTATGAAAAATTGGATTATCCTGTCCTTGCTGGTGAGATGCGCATTTTATTTTATGTGGAAATTTTAATAGCAGGTACAATAAGTGTGGCAGTGAATTTCATGGATATTGCCCTTGAACGGAAATATATTCTGTTTTTTACGTCTGTTTACTTGGTAGTATCAAATGTGAGCCTTTTTCTAGGATATATTTTCCAGGCAGTGAATATGACAAAGGTGTATTCTATGTCTGTAATTTTTGATAGGGTTTTGGTCATTGTAAGCTTTGTAATATTAGTTTCTCTCCATGTGAAAGAGTTTTATATTTATGTTATTTTTTATACAGTAAGTAAGTTTTCCTCTTTACTGTATTGTGCAGTTAAGGGAAGGGAGTTGATCTTTTCCAGAGGGGTAAGTTTTAAGGGTTCTTTTTCCTGGGTAAAAAGGGATATTTTGACTGGGATTAATATTACTGTTGCAAATATTGCAGGTAATTTTATTTTAGGGATTGGCAGGGTGGTTGTTGACCACCGTTGGGGAATTGAATCATTTGGAAAATTTTCCTTTTCATTGTCATTAACAAGTTTTTTCCTGTTGTTTATCAGCCAGGTTAGCATGGTTCTTTTTCCAGCGTTAAGGAAAGTAAATGAAAGCAAAGTAAAGGCAGCGTATGTGAAATTGAGGTTTCTTGTCAGTGTTTTGCTTCCGTGTGCGTTTGTTGCATATATACCAATGAAAATTTTTTTGGTTGGATGGTTGCCGGCGTATAAGGAAAGTTTACGGTATATGGTCCTGCTCCTGCCAATTTGTACTTTTGATGGAAAGATGCAGCTATTGTGCAACACATATCTAAAAGTTTTAAGGAAAGAGAGGAAGTTGCTTTGGAATAATGTGGCGGCATTGGCGGTTAGTGTGGCGGCATGTTTGTTTAGCGGTTATGTACTGGACAATGTGTTGGCTGTTGCAATTGCCATGGTGCTTGCCATTGCAGTACGCAGTATTTTGTCAGAGCTGTATTTAGGAGGGGTAATGGGAGTAAGGCTGGGAATGCAAATTTTTATGGAGTGCGCATTCGTGGCGCTTTTCGTTACGGTTACCTGGTTTTTGGATGATTTGCCTGCATTTTTATTAACATTGGCAGGTTTTGCATTTTATGCGGTATGTTCTGTTGGATATTATAGAAAGGAAGAAAGGAAACATGTATAAAGAGGACATTTTTTCGGGCAAGACATTATTGATTACAGGAGGGACAGGGTCTTTTGGAAATGCAGTTTTATATCGTTTTCTGAATACTGGAATCAAAGAAATACGAATTTTTTCAAGAGATGAGAAAAAACAAGATGATATGAGGCATGAATACCAGTCCATGTACCCGGAATTATCAGAGAAGATCAAGTTCCATATTGGGGATGTAAGGGATTTGCAAAGTGTAAAAAATGCGATGTATGGGGTGGATTATGTTTTCCATGCGGCTGCATTAAAACAGGTGCCATCTTGTGAGTTTTTCCCATTGGAGGCGGTGAAGACGAATGTAATAGGGACGGATCATGTCCTGACAGCAGCAATAGAGATGGGAGTAAAAAAAGTAATATGCCTGTCTACGGATAAGGCTGCATATCCTGTGAACGCAATGGGGACTTCCAAAGCTATGATGGAAAAGGTTATTGTTGCTAAATCCAGGACGGTATTGCCAGAAAAAACAAGTATTTCATGTACTAGGTATGGAAATGTCCTTTGCTCCAGGGGGTCAGTGGTTCCGTTATTTATTGACCAAATCCGGCAGAACCATCCAATGACAGTGACAGAGCCATCCATGACGCGTTTTATTATGAGTTTAGAAGAGGCTGTGGAGTTGGTTGTGTTTGCATTTCAGAATGCAGAGAGCGGTGACATTATGGTACAGAAAGCCCCAGCATGTACGATTGAAGTGTTAGCGAAGGCAGTTGCAGAATTGTTTGACCCTGGACATAAAATTCAAGTGATTGGGATTCGCCATGGTGAAAAAATGTATGAGACGTTGCTCACAAATGAGGAGTGTGCAAATGCAGTTGATATGGGGAGATTTTATAGGGTACCATGTGATAAGCGCGATTTGAATTATGATAATTATTTTAAAAATGGGAATACAGAACGTACCAGGCTTTCAGAGTTTAATTCAAATAATACGATGTTATTGAGTGTGGAGCAAGTAAAAGAAAGGCTGTTGGCACTTGCTTATATTCAGGAAGAATTAGAAACATGGGAGAAAAAATAGTATGAAGTTATTGATTACTGGAGCTAGAGGGTTTATTGGGAAAAATTTAATTACAACTTTAAATAATATTCGTACAGGCAGGGACAAATCTTTTGGGATTTTAGAAGATATATGCGTTTACGAATATGATATTGATTCAAGTCTGGAATTGCTGGATGCATATTGTGCGGATTGTGATTTTGTATTCCATCTGGCAGGGGTAAACCGCCCGAAGGATCAAAGTGAATTTATGGAGGGGAATTTTGGATTTACGTCTGTTTTGTTGGAGACTTTGAAAAGGCATGGGAATACATGCCCTATTATGCTCTCTTCTTCGATTCAGGCAGTTTTGGACAACCCTTATGGGAAGAGCAAGAAGGCCGGAGAGGAGTTATTGTTTGAGTATGGGAAAGAAACAGGGGCGCCAATTTATGTGTACCGTTATCCAAATGTATTTGGCAAATGGTGCCGCCCAAATTATAATTCAGCGATAGCAACATTTTGCCATAATATTGCCCGGGGATTGCCAATACAGGTAAATGACAGAAATACAAAAATGAGCCTTGTCTATATTGATGACCTTGTATTGGAATTGCTGGAAGCATTGGAAGGAAGGGCGCATATGGATGGAGACGGGTATTGTTATGTTCCCATTGAGCATGATGCTACTTTGGGAGAAATCGTGGATTTGTTATATTCTTTTCAAGCAAGCAGGAAAGAGAGGGAGGTGCCGGAAATGGAGCCAGGAAGTCTTTCAAAAAAGCTTTATGCCACTTATTTGAGTTATCTTCCTACGGATCAATTTAGTTATCCGTTAACTATGAATGCAGATGAAAGGGGGAGCTTTACAGAAATTCTGCGTACTGCTGAAAGAGGGCAGTTTTCTGTAAATATTACGAAACCTGGGATTGCAAAGGGAAATCATTGGCACCATACCAAAAATGAAAAATTTGTTGTTGTCAGCGGCAAGGCATTGATTCAGTTCCGAAGGATAGGGGGCGATGAAGTAGTTGAGTACCATGTGAGCGGGGACAAGATGGAGGCAGTGGATATTCCACCTGGTTATACACATAATATTATAAATGAAGGAGATACAGACTTAGTGACGTTTATGTGGTCTAGCGAATGTTTTAATTTAAGCAAACCAGATACTTATTTTGAGGAAGTGTAAGGGGCAGGTAATTTGCACTAGAGTAATTATATAGAAGAATATAGTAAGCCTGGCTGTAAAAGGATTTTAGTAGTGCATAATTTTAAAATCTAAGCCAGGTATATTTTTGTAATATGATGAAATTGATAATTTGTGAAGTCCTGAAGAAAATTGTTTTTCAGGCAGAAATACAAAAAAATTGATAGGTCGACATTGGTAGAGTTATTGAGTATCATAGTGGAAAGATAAAGAAGGGTCAATGAACATGGGAAAATTGAAATTAATGACAATTATAGGAACCAGGCCGGAGATTATCCGTCTGTCTGAAGTAATAAAAAAATGTGACAAATATTTTAAACAGATACTTGTCCATACGGGGCAAAATTGGGATTATACACTCAATCAGATTTTTTTTGAGGATTTAGGGCTGCGGGAACCTGATTATTATCTGGATGCAGTGGGGGCGGATTTAGGAGAAACAATTGGAAATATTATTGCAAAAAGTTATAAACTAATGGAAGAGGTAAAACCAGATGCATTATTAATTTTAGGAGACACAAATTCCTGTTTGTCTGCCATTTCAGCAAAACGGCTCCATATTCCGATATTCCATATGGAGGCAGGAAACCGTTGCTTTGATGAGTGTTTGCCAGAAGAAACAAACCGGAGGATTGTAGACCATATTGCGGATGTGAATATGTGTTATTCAGAACATGCCAGAAGATATTTAAATTATGAAGGGACTACAAAGGAAAGGACATATGTGACAGGTTCTCCTATGGCAGAGGTATTGTCTGCTAATTTAGAAAAGATAAAGAATAGCACGGTTTTGAAAACATTGGGAATAGAGAAAGGCAAATATATCTTATTGTCGGCTCATCGGGAAGAAAACATTGATAATGAGAATAATTTTATGGCATTGATGAATGCTGTGAATGCCATGGCAGAGACATACCAGATGCCGATTATTTACAGTACCCATCCAAGAAGTAAAAAAATTATAGAAGCTAGGGATTTCCAGTTCCATCCGTTTGTAAAGAGCCTTCAGCCTTTTGGGTTTTCAGATTATAACCAATTGCAATTGAATGCTTTTTGTGTGGTATCGGATAGTGGGACATTGCCAGAAGAAAGTTCTTATTTTAACAGTAAAGGGATGCCTTTTCCAGCAGTGTGCGTACGTACTAGTACCGAACGCCCAGAAGCGCTTGATAAAGGGAATTTTGTGATAGGCAGCATTACAACAGAACAGGTGCTGCAGGCTGTAGATCTTGCAGTGGAAATGCAGAAAAATGGTGATTTTGGTGCAGACGTAACAAATTATATAGATGAGAATGTAAGTACAAAGGTGGTAAAACTCATTCAAAGTTATACAGGGATTGTAAATAAAATGGTATGGAGGAAATTTTGATGGGAACACAGGAGAAAATGGAGCGGGAAATAAATCTATTGGATCTTTTCTGGGGAATTTTACTAAGCTGGCGTCAGATTATTTGTTTTGGGGTTATATTTGCCATATTGCTTGGCGGAGTGAAATATGTGAGAGACATAAGGGCATATCAATCAGTTGAAAATGTGGACATTGAAGAAAAAGAGCAGGAATTGACAGAAGATGAGATTCAACAGGTGCTAAATGCAAGGAATTTACTTTCCCGTATTAAAGAGTACGAGGAGTATTTGGCTAACTCTGCATTGATGCAGATGAATTTATATCAAAAGCCTGTGGTTGAGCTGCAGTATTATGTTGATTCTGATTATACTTTTAACTATACACAGGAAAACCAAAATGATTACTCAAATGACCTGCTTACAATGTATACCAGTTATATTTTAAGTGGAGAGATGAGCACTAAAGTGATAGATGTAGCAGGGCTGTCTGTTAATCAGGCGGATTTCAGTGAGTTTTGGTCGGTGTCGCAGAATGGGAATTCTATTATGCTTAAGGTTACCTGCCCAGAGGAAGAGAAAATGGGGGTTGTTGCAGAGACGATAAAAACTCAGTTGAGCAAAAAAGAAGCAGAATTCCAGGAGATTGGTGCCCATAAACTGAAATTGATGACGGAATCTGAAAATGTAGTGGTAGACAATAGTTTGGTCGACAGGAGAAATTCTATTTCTAGTAATATAGCATCATTTGGCACACAGTTGAACAATTTAAAAGCTAATATGTCAGATCAACAATTAGCTTTATTGGTAAGTGAGCAGGAAGAGAGTGAAGAAGAAGATCCACAAACATTAGAGAAACCAGGGATTAGTTTTAAATTTATGATACTAGGGGCTGTATTTGGCGTTTTCTTAATTTGTATTTGGTTAGCATGTAAAATGATTTTTGCTGTAAAGCTTCAGAATCCAGACGAAATCCGCACAATCTATAATACCCGTTTGTTAGGCGAGGTAGAAATCCAGTCAGAGAAAAAACGCTTTTTGTCTGTGATAGATGATAAACTGTTGGCAATTAAAAATCGCAGGAAAAAGAAATTAACAGCGAAACAGCAAGTAAGCGTGATAACGGCAAATATTGCCCTTTCCTGTAAACAGCAGGGAATTGCTTGTATTTTTATGACAGGAAGTGAATTTGAGAGTGCAGATGCTACAATATTGGCTATGTTGAAACAGGAATTATCTGCTCAAGGTATCCAGGTAAAAGAAGGTGGAAATATATTCTATGATGCAGAATCCCTGAAGCAGGGTACAGAGATTGGGAATATATTATTTATAGAACAAAAGGGACAATCTATCTATGATGAGATCTCTAATGAATTGAATCTAGCAAATGAACAGAAGAATAATATATTAGGATTTGTGGTGTTGGTATAAGTAATGGTTGAGAAGGCATGTTTTGTAAGGAATATGTTTAATACATGCGAGATTTTATGTAAACACCTTCTGACAACTGGTATTATCTTTATAAAGAATAAGCATCCAAAGTTTAGGGGGAGGGATGCTTATTTCTGTTTTTTATTGTGCGCCCGGCGGGCGCACAATAAAAAACCGCCTATTTATAGGCGGTTTAACAACAGCAGATAACGGGAGTCGAACCCGCCTTTCCAGCTTGGGAAGCTGGTGTTCTACCGATGAACCATATCTGCATGAACCCATTATAACAGATTCCAAAAAAAATGCAAGCCCTATCATTAGAATTTTTAATATACATACTATTTAGAGTTTATAGAATACAGGTTTTCGGTTTTTAAATACAGTGTAATATTTAAATCCAGCCAGTTGTAAGATGCCGGGAACCTTCCCAAAATCATATGCCACATGTTCTGGTTTGTGTGCATCAGCGCCGACCGTAATAATTTCACCTCCCAGTTCGTGGTATCGTTTTAAAATTGATTCTGTTGGATTGGGATGTCCAAGACCATATTTAAATCCGGCTGTGTTGAGTTCAATGCCTTTGCCTTTTTGAATCAGGGTGCGCAGAATCTCATCTATTATATCTGCAAATTTTTCATATGTATAATATTGGTTTTTATTGGGACCATAACGGACGACATAATCAATATGCCCATATACATCAAAACAGTCAAATACCGCAAGATTTTCCAGGATAGATTCAAAATATTCCCGATAGCCTTCATCTTCCGTCCTGCCTTGGTAATATTTTGGATAGTAAGGGTCAACGCCATGTACCATGTGGGAGGAGCCAATAATAAAATCAAAAGGATACATGTCCGCAATTTTGGGAAGTTCCTGCTTAAGATGCGGCTGTAATCCAAGTTCTACACCAATATTTACCGGAAGCTTGCCGCTAAATTTTGATTGCACCTGCTGCATTTCTTTAAGATAAGCAGGGATATCTATGATATACTTGTCTGATTCTTCTTCCAGGTAATCCAGATCCATATGGTCCGTAAAGCAGATGCCGTCCACACCTGCATGGATGGACGCCTCAGCCATTCCAAAGGTATCTGCATTGCTGTCGCCGGAAAAATGTGTGTGCATGTGTGTGTCCCAAAGCATAGGGGAGCCTCCTTATTTCAATGATAGGGATAAAGAATTTCAAATAACACAGAAATGATACTCCAGATTTCTGTGATTGTCAAATTTCCAAGGTTAAAAGGTTGTGAAATATTGTACAAAGTTGAAAAAGCCCCTTGAATTTTTTTGTGAGATTAGTTAGAATATAACTAGATTGGGTAATATATCCAAAGAAATACAAAATTCATTCAAAATTAGGAGGAATTATCATGTCAGTAAGAGTAGCAATTAATGGTTTCGGACGTATCGGACGTTTGGCATTCAGACAGATGTTTGGAGCAGAAGGTTACGAAGTAGTAGCAATTAATGATTTAACAAGCCCTAAAATGTTGGCACATTTGTTAAAATATGACTCTTCCCAGGGTAAGTATGAGCTTGCAGACAAGGTTACTGCTGGCGAAGATTCCATCACTGTTGATGGAAAAGAAATTAAAATCTATGCCTTCCCAGATGCAAACAACTGCCCATGGGGAGACTTAAAAGTAGATGTTGTTCTGGAGTGTTCCGGATTCTATACATCTAAGGCTAAAGCACAGGCACATATCAATGCTGGTGCCCGCAAAGTTGTTATCTCTGCTCCGGCAGGCAATGACCTTCCTACCATCGTTTACAATACCAACCATGAGACATTGAAGGCAGAAGATACCATTATCTCAGCAGCTTCTTGTACTACCAACTGCTTGGCTCCAATGGCTGATGCATTGAACAAGTACGCAGCAATCCAGTCTGGTATTATGTGCACCATCCATGCATATACAGGCGACCAGATGACTCTTGACGGACCTCAGAGAAAAGGTGACTTGAGAAGATCCCGTGCAGCAGCAGTTAATATTGTTCCGAACAGCACAGGCGCTGCAAAGGCAATTGGTTTGGTTATTCCTGAATTAAATGGTAAGCTGATCGGATCTGCACAGCGTGTACCGACCCCAACAGGTTCTACTACTATTTTGACAGCAGTTGTTAAGGGTGCAGATGTAACGGTTGACGGAATCAATGCAGCTATGAAAGCAGCAGCAAATGAGTCCTTTGGTTACAACGAGGATGAAATCGTTTCTTCTGATATCGTAGGAATGAAATTTGGTTCCTTGTTTGATTCTACTCAGACTATGGTTTCAAAAGTTTCTGATGATTTGTATGAAGTACAGGTTGTTTCTTGGTATGACAATGAGAACAGCTACACCAGCCAGATGGTTCGTACAATCAAATATTTCAGTGAATTAGCATAAGCAGGCTGTTTTTGGGACAGGCTGTCAAAGTGCAGATAAGACTCAAAAAAGGGTCCGGTCTTTTAAGGACCGGATCCTTTTTATCGTATTTAGGAAGATGTTTGTTAAATAAATTCGGGAGGTAATAAAAATGTCTTTAAATAAAATTTCTGTAGATGATATCAATGTTGGTGGAAAGCGTGTACTTTGCAGATGTGATTTCAATGTACCTTTAAAAGAGGGAAAAATCACAGATGAAAACCGTTTAGTTGCAGCGCTGCCTACCATCAAAAAACTGGTAGCAGACGGCGGAAAGGTGATTCTTTGTTCTCATCTTGGAAAACCCAAGGGAGAACCAAAGCCAGAATTATCCTTGGCGCCAGTTGCAACAAGGTTATCTGAATTATTAGGACAGGAAGTAAAATTTGCAGCAGATCCAGAAGTGGTTGGACCGAATGCAAAGGCTGCTGTAGAAGCTATGAAGGACGGAGATATCGTATTATTGGAGAACACCCGTTACAGAGCAGAGGAAACCAAAAATGGAGAGGCATTCTCCAAGGATTTGGCATCCCTCTGTGATATTTTTGTAAATGACGCGTTTGGTACCGCCCACAGGGCGCACTGCTCGAACGTAGGTGTTTCTGAGTTAGTAGAAACAGCAGCAGTCGGTTACCTGATGCAGAAAGAAATTGATTTCCTTGGAAATGCGGTAGAAAATCCGGTAAGACCTTTCGTTGCAATTTTAGGCGGAGCAAAAGTTGCAGACAAATTAAATGTTATTTCCAATTTATTGGAAAAATGCGATACACTGATTATCGGCGGCGGTATGGCTTATACATTCTTAAAGGCACAGGGAAATGAAATTGGAAAATCCCTGGTAGATGACAGTAAGTTGGATTATTGTAAAGAAATGCTTGCAAAAGCAGAGAAACTTGGCAAGAAATTATTGCTTCCAGTGGATTCTGCAACGATCGTTGATTTCCCAAATCCTATTGACGCACCAGTAGAGGTAGTGGTTTGTGATTCTAACAATATGCCTGCAGACCGTCAGGGTTGCGATATTGGACCGAAAACAGCGGAATTGTTTGCAGAAGCTGTAAAATCTGCAAAGACTGTGGTATGGAATGGACCTATGGGAGTATTTGAGAATCCTACTTTGGCAGAAGGAACCATTGCAGTGGCAAAAGCATTGGCAGAGACAGATGCAACTACAATTATCGGCGGCGGAGATTCAGCAGCAGCAGTAAACCAGTTAGGATTTGGCGATAAGATGAGCCATATTTCTACTGGCGGCGGAGCCTCTCTGGAATTCTTGGAAGGAAAAGAGCTTCCAGGAGTAGCGGCTGCAACAAATAAATAAGTATAAATTAAAAAACAAATAAGGGTGAGAGAAAAAAGAAGAAAGGGCAAAATGCAAACACATATCTTTCATCCTCTGTGTTTGCGTCTCAAAGGAAATGCAAGTATTTTTTTGAGGCATGGTAAAAATTATGGCAAGAAAGAAGATTATTGCAGGCAATTGGAAAATGAATAAGACTCCAAGCGAGGCAGTGGCGCTGGTGAATGAATTAAAGCCGTTGGTGGCAAATGATGATGTTGACGTGGTGTTCTGCGTGCCTGCAATTGATATTATTCCTGCAATGGAAGCGGCAAAAGGTTCTAATATCCAAATTGGCGCAGAAAATATGTATTTTGAGGAAAGCGGTGCATATACAGGAGAGATTGCTCCAAATATGTTGGCAGATGCTGGGGTTAAATATGTAGTCTTGGGACATTCTGAAAGAAGAGAGTATTTTGCAGAGACAGATGAAACTGTAAATAAAAAAGTGTTAAAGGCATTTGAGCATGGCATCACACCGATCATTTGTTGTGGTGAGTCTCTGGTTCAGAGAAAACAGGGAATTTATATTGACTGGATTCGTATGCAGATTAAAATTGCATTCCAGAATGTCTCTGCAGACCAGGCAAAGAGAGCAGTGATCGCTTATGAGCCTATCTGGGCAATTGGAACAGGGGAAACGGCTACCTCCGACCAGGCAGAAGAGGTATGTGCAGCGATCCGGGCATGTATCAAAGAAGTATACGATGAGGCAACGGCAGAGGCAATCCGTATTCAATATGGCGGTTCTGTCAATGCTGGAAATGCGGCGGAACTGTTTGCAAAGCCGGACATTGACGGCGGATTAGTTGGCGGGGCTTCCCTGAAAGCTGATTTTGGTAAGATCGTCAACTATAACAAATAGTAATTGCGTGTAAAAAGATGTATTATTAAGAGAAACTCACTTCAAGTTGTGAAAAAATCATATTTGAAGTGAGTTTTGTTGTTAGACTGAGAAAATAAGAGAATAAATTTATTATTTAAGCAATAATCAAATACAATTTTTTATGATGATAGTTACAGAAAACTTGAGAACTATGTGTAATTAAGGTAAAATTTCTTTCGTGATTACTAGAATGGCAGGGATGTTAATTGAAGAGAAGAAGTGGAACGACATTAATTGGAGCAAAATTATTAGAATAGGAATGCCATCAGTGTTGATATCAATTCTGAAGTTATTAAATATTTTAACTCAAATCTCAATTTTTCCAATCAAAAAACATCTAAAATTTTCAAAAAGGGAAATGTAAGAGATTTATCTTTTCAAAAAAATAATAATATCAATTTATTATGTACTCATTAAACTTATGCAAATGTAATTTGTTATAGTAAGGATGTTGAACAGGATATATCTTGTTTGAAATATGATTAATTTTTACAAGTGCTTGGTAATGTAGCAAAAGTAATCATTTTATGTATGAAAAAAGGAATTTTTACATTTGTGATGGGAGATATGCATAGAAAAAGACATGTTTTACCATTAGAAATGAAGTTTATGAGTATTTATTTGTCTTAGAAAGCCTTAATCATCAGTTCGGAATGATTATGTTATTGTTAGAAATCTCAAATATTTGGAAAAATAATGAATGCTGAATTTTATTTTGATATTGTTAAATTTTCATGATAGAATAGTTAGGAAATAAAAAAGATTAAAACATATTTGATGCAAAGTATATGGTGATTGATAAAAAATATGCAAAGTAATGGTTGTTCAAGATAAGAAAAAGATTTATGTATCACTGCAAGAATTAGTTATACGTCTATGATCATTTGCAGAAATATGAAATATTAATATATATGTTTTGAAAAAGATATGTGTATTCAAGAACGCCATCGGCGTTCTTGTTGCAGGGTGCGAATCAGCTTTGCTGAAAAGAACAAATCCGCGCCCCTGCTTCTTCGCTCCGCTACGGTCGGTGATAAACGGATGTCCACTGGACATCCAGCACCCGCCGGAGGCTTTCTCTCAGTCGGAGATTGGACTCCCACTGAGACAAATTTGTTGAACTCATCACTTATAGAAGTGAGAGTTCTTCTCCGATGAGATAAAAAAGTGATATAAATGACATAATAGAAAATGTGACAAGTTAAGGAGATATAGTATGGCAGAACATGCAGTGAAAACAGAAAAATATATTCAAGCTAAACCCATTCTGAAATGGGCAGGTGGAAAAAGACAATTGTTAGGTGATATTATGCCAAAAGTACCTGACATATATGGTAAATATATAGAACCATTTATAGGAGGAGGAGCTTTATTTTTTGCACTTAATCCCAAACAGGCTGTTATTGCAGACAGTAATCCAGAATTAATTAATATGTATCAACAAGTAGCAGATAGTGTTGATGGAGTGATTACTTACTTACGGAAATATAAAAATACAAAAGAGGATTTTTATGCTGTACGAGGTTTACATTGGACAAGATTGCCAAAAGAGGAGGCTGCTGCAAGAACAATTTATTTGAATAAGACATGTTTTAATGGTTAGTTTTATAAGGAAGATCATATTGAATTGGCAAAAGAAGTAAAAAGATTACAAGAATTAGGTTGCCATATAATTTTGACGAATTCAAATCATCCATTAGTTCATGAACTTTATAAGGAGTATAAATATAGAGATAATTCAGACGAAAAGATATATTTCTTGTAATGGAAATAAAAGGAAAGGCGAAGATGTTATTGTTGATATAATACCTAAAAAAAGAAGATTTTAAAAATTGTTCCAAAATTATTGCCCGAACAAGTGATGAAATATCCACCAACTAGGTATATGGGTTCTAAGAGTAAATTGTTAGCTCAAATTTGGGCTGTTGCGTCACAGTTTGAATTTGACACAGTAGTGGATCTTTTTTCTGGTTCTGGCATAGTGGTTCTATGTTTAAAACACAAGGAAAATCGGTGATAAGTAATGATTATATGGCTATGTCAGCTACTCCTTTCAAGGATTATATTTTAAAGATGAAGAAAACGAGTTAATTGATATATTGCGAACGAATATTGCCGCGATAAGGGAACCATATAAACATGCAATTGCAATGACAGCATTGATCCGTGCTTGTATTAAAAAGAGACCAAGGGGAATATTCACATATACTGGGCAGCGATATAATGATGGGAGGAAAGATTTAAAAAATCATTGGAACAACAATTATGGGAAGGATGCTGATATTTATGAGATATCGAAATTTGGGAAATTCAGGCTTAAAGGTCAGTGAAATTGGCATGGGATGTGAAGGGTTTGCAAAAAACCATTGCGAAAACACAAAGATACTGATGGATACTGCCGAAAACTACGGGGTAAATTATTTTGACCTGTATGCCTCCGATCCAGAGGTTCGTACTGCAGTGGGAACCGCGCTTTCAGGAAGGCGGGAAAAGTTTATTGTGCAAGCCCATATCTGTTCTGTATGGAAGGATGGGCAGTATAAACGCAGCCGGCAAATTGAGGAGGTAAAGGCTGGTTTTGAAGAATTACTCAAACAGCTTCAGACAGATTATATTGATGTGGGGATGATTCATTATGTAGATTCCATTCAGGATTGGAAAACGATTCTCAATGGTTCCGTGATGGAGTATGTATTGGAATTGAGAAGACAAGGGAAAATCCGTCATATTGGATTGAGCAGCCATAACCCCCAGGTTGCTTTGGAAGCGGTAAAAAGTGGCAAGATCGAGGTTCTTATGTTCAGTGTAAATCCCTGCTATGACCTGCAGCCTGCCGGGGAAGACGTCAATGAATTATGGAATGAAAAAAATTATGAAAATCCGTTGATTAATATGAATCCAGACCGACAGGATTTGTATGAAACATGCCAGAGGATGGGGGTAGGAATTACGGTAATGAAGGCGTTTGGCGGTGGAGATTTATTAGACGCATCCCTTTCTCCAGCGGGAAAAGCTTTAACCGTTGTCCAGTGCCTGCACTATGCCCTGACCAGGCCTGCAGTGGCGACAGTTCTTGCAGGAGCGCATTCCATTGGACAACTGAAAGAAAGTATTTCCTATGAAACGGCGTCGGACAAAGAAAAAGACTATGCCCTTGCGTTTGCCTCTTTCCCAAATATAAGCTGGAGAGGGCATTGTATGTACTGCAGCCATTGTGCGCCCTGTCCCAATAAAATTGATGTGGCATCTGTCACAAAATTTTTAAATCTTGCCAAGGCGCAGGGAGCGGTTCCAGAGACCGTACGGGAACATTATGATTTGCTGGAACATCATGCAGGAGAATGTATACAGTGTAAAGCCTGTGAGACGCGGTGCCCGTTTGAGGTGCCTATCATCGAAAATATGAAGCAGGCAAAAGCGTTGTTTGGAAAATAGGTTTAGGCAAAGGGCAAACAATTTGCCCACTCTTTCCCTATGGGTTTGTTTGTGCTGGAAATGCACAGAATCGAGGAGCATATGAAAAAAATACTTATTGTGGATGATGAATCGGCAATCCGCGATCTTTTAAAAGAATCCCTGGAAATGGAAGGTTATCTTGTATATACGGCAAAAAATGGGATGCAAGCCATGGAGGGATTAAAATATCAGCCAAATTTAATTATTTTGGATGTAAATATGCCAGATATGGACGGCTATATGGTCTGTGAAAAAATCAGGGATTATGTAGACTGCCCGATCTTATTTTTGACCGCCAGGACAGAAGAACAGGACAGGGTCAATGGTTTTAAGGCGGGAGGGGACGACTATATTGTGAAACCCTTTGGAATGGATGAAATGCTGGCAAGGGTGGAAGCACATTTGCGCAGGGAAGCGCGCAAAAACTCCAACAGCAATATTTATATGGATGGGGAACTTACAGTGGATTTTTCTGGATATCAGGTATTGTTGGAAGGGGAAGACGTAGGGCTTACCAAGACAGAATTTTCGATTGTGGAACTTCTAATCAGCCATAGCGGGCAGGTTTTTGAGAAAGAACAGATTTATGAAAGGGTCCGGGGATTTGACGGGGAAGCCGATGCCTCCATTATTGCAGAGCATGTCCGCAGAATCCGCAAAAAAATAGATAAAAAGTCCAAACATATTGAGACAGTCTGGGGTGTGGGATATAAGTGGATTGGCTAGAAGAAAAAATAGAACAGCTCTTAACATTTCTAAAGGACAGCTCTTTGGTAAAGGCGCTGGTGTGGTATTTGTCCATTGGAATGTGCGGCGTGGGAACCTTTTACTGGATTACCAGAAATATTTGTCTGGTATGGATTGAGGTGTTGTCCAAACGTTATGATAATATCATCACTACCCATTCTGTCCGGGGATGGAACTGGTTTGATATTGGCGGAAAAGGACAACTGCTGTTGTCGATGATAAATTTCCTATATAATTGCTGCCTTTACCTCTATATTTTGATTTGTTTTTATATTGTGGGAAAGTTATTTTTGGAAAAGAAAATAAAACCGGCAATCGCGGCAATTTCCCAGGGGATGAATTATATCAATATGGGAGATTACAGCCATGAAATTACTTGGCGCGGCAAAGATGAGATGGGAATACTCTGTGAGGAATTGGAACAATTGCGCAAGAAAATGCTGAAAAATAAAAGGGACCAATGGAAATACCAGGAAGAGCAGCGTAAAATTAACGCTGCGTTTGCCCATGATATCCGTACACCTCTGACCGTAATCCAAGGATATACAGAGTTTCTACAGAAGTACGTGCCAAAGGGCAGGGTGACAGAAGGAATGCTGATGGAAAAGCTGAATACCATGCACGAACAGGAGGAACGCCTTTTGTTATTTTCTACCACCATGACTAAAATCCAAAACATTGAAAAGTGGGAGCTTTCCGGGAATTGGTACCATGTTTCTGAGCTTGTGGAACGATTAGATGCAGTGATTCAAGGGATTTTGGAGAAAACAGACAAGGAAATCAGCCTGTGTGCAAAGATACCAGAAAAAGAATTATTTTTAGACAGGAATTTGTTGATGGAGGTATTTGAGAATCTTTTGAGTAATGCGCTGCGCTATGCATCAGGCAGAATCCAGGTAGAAGCGGCGTTGGGAGAGAAGGAACTAACCATATATGTGAAAGACGACGGTCCCGGATTTTCAGTAAGGGCATTGTGCAGCGGTATGGAAGCCTATTTTAGTGAGGAAAAAGACAGCAGGGAACATTTTGGGATCGGGCTGTCTATCTGCAGGATCTTGTGTGAAAACCATGGAGGAACCCTGACACTGCAAAACAGTGTGGAGCAGGGAGCGATTACTGCTGCTACACTGGCGGTAGGGATAAGGGAAATGTAGGTTTTATAAAGAAAAACTAAATTTTGTAGGAAATTCGTAGATAAAATCAGTTTATACTGTGTTCTATAGAAAACAGGGAAGTGTGAAACTACGAAATGACCCAAATTTTATATACAATTATGCATAGCCAAAGGGCGTCCCATTATGCTCTTTGGCGTGTCATAAGGGATGCAATTGCTGAGGGTCACAATTACCTGGTAAGGAAAGAGAGGATAACAGTATGGATACGAAAATTCAAATAAAGGATTTATCGAAGAATTTCGGAAAAAAACAAGCGCTAAAGCATGTAAATCTGGAAATACAAC
Source organism: uncultured Lachnospiraceae bacterium (assembly GCA_951801955.1). Taxonomy (GTDB): domain Bacteria; phylum Bacillota; class Clostridia; order Lachnospirales; family Lachnospiraceae; genus Petralouisia. The sequence goes on along the minus strand of CATOOV010000022.1, from coordinate 6,040 downwards.
AGGGAATGTTTGGGCTGTTGGGACCAAACGGCGCCGGAAAAACCACATTGATGAAAGTATTGACCACATTGACTAAGAAAAGCAGCGGGAATGTGACGCTGTGTGATATTCCGGTGGAACAGTGTCAAAAGATTCGCCAGATCGTGGGGTATCTGCCACAGGATTTCTCGATGTATGGAAATATGGGAGCATATGAGGCATTGGACTACCTTGCAGTATTATCTGGGATGAGTAAAAAGGAACGTGCCAAAAAGGTGCCGGAAATGCTTGAGAAAGTAAATCTGGGTGACCAGCACAAGACAAAGGTAAAGGCAATGTCCGGCGGCATGAAACGCAGGCTCGGCATTGCCCAGGCAATTATCCATAATCCAAAAATTATCGTGGTGGATGAGCCCACAGCAGGCTTGGATCCAGAGGAACGTGTCAGATTTCGAAATTTGCTCTGTGAGATTGCAAAAGACCGGATTGTAATTTTGTCTACCCACATCGTAGGAGATATTGAAGCTACCTGTGAGAATATTGCCGTTTTGAACTGTGGGGAAATTTTGTTCCGTGGAACCGTCTCACAGTTATTGGAGGCAGTGAGGGGAAAAGTGTACACATTGGAAGTGTCTTCCATGGAACTTCCCATGATTCAGGAAAAATTTCTTGTGACGGGGATCCTTACCAATGGCAGTACGGCAAATATTAAGATTATTTCAGAGGGACTTCCAATGAAAAATGCAAAACCTGCAGGTCCTGATGTGGAGGATGCCTACATGTATCTGATGAATCATGCTTCTGTTTCCAAGAGCAGGCAGTAGGGGGTGGGAGCATGTTTGGAACATTATTTGTAAAAGAATGTAAACAGATTTTAAAAAGTATGGTATATTACATTTATGTGGTGGTATTTATCCTGTTTCTTTCCAGCCAATTAAGCGGGGAACTTTCCGAAAGTATGGAACAGCCAAAGCCAGACCAGGAAGGCTATGGAATAGTAAACAGCCACGAGGAATCCGCAGTGATGGAAAAGACATTGGCAGGTTTGGTTCTTGAGACTTATCATAATTCCTATGCAACATATCCAATGGGTTTTTACAAAGCCGTGACGCTCAATGAGGCAGAACTAGAAAAGATTGAATCTATCATAGAAAGCTGTACAGGGAAATCTTGGGATCAAGTGGTAGGGGAATTGGAAGATCATTTTGCGAAATATAACAGTGGCTCTATGGAGGAGGCGATCTGGGCACAGACGGCTTACTCGGTCCTGCCAAAAGAGGAACTGGAGTATCAGGAATTTTGTGAAGCAATGGAAAAGGTTTGCAAAATCGTAGGCGCAGGAAGCGCTTATAAGAAGGAATCCTTAGAAGCAGGCGTGGGCGTGCCAATGACTTATGAGCAAGCGGTGGAAGAGTTTGAGGCACTTTGCAACAAGGACAGGATTACCGGGGCGACGGCAAGGTTGTTTTGCGATTATGCCGGAATTATCCTTTCCGTACTCCCGATTTTCCTGGGGATCACCCGATGTCTCAGGGATAAACGCGCACAGGCAGTGCAAGTAGTGTATGTCCATAAAAGTTCTTCCTTACAGATCATAGGCAGCAGGTATCTTGCCAATGTATGTATGGCGTTTTTGCCAGTGGTGTTTACCTCTTTTATCATGCAGATGCCTTACCAGTACCATGCCAAGACCCTGGGAGTTACACCTGATATATTTGCATTTCTCAAGTATAGCTGTATATGGCTGCTGCCTGAAATTATGGTGGTGCTTGCCGTTTCTTTTTTGATTACGGAGTCAACTGAAAATGTGATTTCTATTTTTGTCCAGGTGTTTTGGGCAGTCGCAAGCGTGTTCACTTCAGTATCGCTGGAGGGAAATTTCGGGTTTCAGTTGGTTGCCCGGTGGAATGCATTGGGAGATACCAATGCGTTTTGGATGCAGAGACAAGAACTTTTCCAAAACCGGGGATTTTATTTTATACTATCGTTTGCCGTCTTGGGATTGACGGTCGGTATTTACGAGAAAAAGCGCAGGGAAGGAGAGAGCCTCTATGGAAAGATATTTAAAGGCAGGAAGTAGTTTTCTATGCAGGCAGTATGCGCCCCATGTATTGGTGATGTTTTTGTTCTGCTGTATGTCTGGATTTTTTGTAAGCCTGCGAAATTTAGACGCCCTACAGGCTGCAAAAGTTATGGAGATGTATTTTGCCTTTACGGGGATTCTTCTGTTTACGCCTCTTTTTATGCCAGAGCAGGATATGGATATTTTCCTTTTGAAAAGATCAAAAGCAATGCCTCTGTGGAGGCTGTACCTTATTCGGCTGTTGGAAGCAGTGACACTTTTAACATTGGTGATAACGGTATTTATTTTGCTGATGAAACAGGGCGGCTGTGTCTTTTCAGCGAGAAACTTGTGGTTGGGAGCTTTTGCGGAAATTTTGTTTTTGGGGAGCATTGGGTATTTTGTAAGTGCAGTCACCAACCAGGTTGTGTTAGGGTATATGGTTTCCATCATTTATTTTATTTCCAATATAGGCGCTTCCAAGCATCTGGGAATATTTGGATTGTTCCAGATGATGAGGGGGGAATATGGATTTGCACCTGTGATGCTGCTTGCCGCTGCCATCCTTGCAGTGGTGGGAATTGTAATTCGAGAAAAAAGGGCATGGAGTTGATAAAATATGGAAGTAATGGTACAGAACTATAAAGAAGAAGGAATATGGAGTTGATAAAATATGGAAGTAATGGTACAGAACTATAAAGAAGAAGATTTGGCAGATCTGATATTGATCTGGAATGAAGTCGTTGACGAAGGGACCGCATTTCCACAGATGGAGGATCTTACAAAGGAAAGCGCCAAGGATTTTTTTGAAAGCCAGGATTATGTGGGCGTGGCAAAAGTAAATGGCAGAATTGAAGGGCTGTATATTCTGCATCCAAACAATGTGGGGCGGTGCGGCCACCAGGCGAACGCCAGTTATGCGGTGAGCGCCGGCGCGAGGGGCTGCAAGATCGGTGAGCGCCTGGTAATGGATTCCCTGGAGAGGGCGAAGGAATTGGGCTATCGGTTGTTGATCTTTAACGCTGTCGTAAAAGGAAATGAGAGAGCCATAAAGCTTTATACAAAGCTTGGGTTTGTAAAGGTAGGAGAAATTCCAGGCGGGTTCCTTCTGAAAGACGGAAATTACCAGGATACGATGATGTTTTATCATACAATACCGTAGGTTGGGGCTGTTGCATTAAGAATGAAAAATACAGGATAAGGTATCTTTTGTGAGAAGGATTTTATGTATCTTGTATGATGTTCTCTGAATGCAACAACCCCTTTTTCCCCTGTATACAAAAATTGGAAAAGTACAATTAGTGCATAGATTCACCCAAACAGGATCTTGTCCGATACATAAGATAAAGATTTACAAAGGAGGAAGAGTTATGAGTGAACAAGCCACACCTGGGCAAACAAGGGTTGCCGTGGAGGATGTGAAATATAAGAGGCTTATTACGGTGCCGATGTTCACAGAGAAAATCAATGGCATATCCTATGAGTTTACAAATTTATCTACCATAACGGTTGTGGAAGGGAACTTATACTGCCTGAAAACAACAAGTAATAAGGAGGAGGGGAAGGAGATAGAGCAGGCGGCAGCGATTATTAAGTTTAAAGATTTTGTCTCGAAACCTTCCTTTGAGGACGCCCCGAAAGTGTTTATCCACCATGGTTCCAGTTACCGGATTTTTAAAAAACCCAATGCCATGGCACATTACAACCAGACTTTTTATATCACTACCGGAAAGAAACCAGGGACAGGGAGCCAGATCCTGGGGGTCTCCTATTCCGGCACGGACAAAGGTGTTGTGACAGCACAGATTAAATTTGACAAAACTCTTTACAGCATTACACATTATAAGGGGAAGTATTTTATTGTAGGGACAGGTAAAAAAGATGTTAGAGTTTATTATATAGGTTATGTGAGCGGCAGTATATTTGTATCTGAAAGCCTCTTCAAAGCAGATGTCACTAAGTATTATGATAAAGGTTATGAAGATGGGAATGATATTTATTATGATCCCTCAGAGAAGAAATTTTATATCACGTTGTTTATACGAAAGAATCTTGTTGAAAAGAATCTGGTCCTATGTTATGATTTCAATAAGAAACCGTCGGATGGGGCAACGCTCACCCTGGTTCGTGCCATGGAGGTTGTCTGTGACACAAGTAAGGAGTCCATGTTCGAAGTAGAGGGTATAGAATGTTATGGAGGGAAAAAGTATGTGGGGTCAAATTGTAAAAAAGGTGATGAACAAGCAGATGGGATTTTCCAGTTGTATAAGCCATCATAAAGGGAGGATATTGACAGCCTGTGGGGGAGTTTTTGTCGTATTGGCGCTATGGATGGCAAGCTCCCATCCTGTAAAGGTACATGCCGCAGAGAGGACGGCAGACGTTCAGGCAAACAATATCCAACAGATGAACAAGGCGCTTGGCGGCAACCATAAGATAAAAGGGAACCGGCTGATTTTACAGTCGGATGTGACGTTGGACACGAAATGCGAGGTAGCAATCCAATCGACAAAACCCTTTGATATGACGCTGGATATGAATGGGAAAACAATCCGAAATAAAAAGGGCGTATTCTTTGAGGCAATGCCTCTTAATGCAGCGAAATGGACATTTACGATAACCGGGTCTGGCAAGATGGTATCAGATAAGGCTATATTTTCTGATATTTATAGTGGGAAAGGAGAGATAAGTTTGGTATTGGCAGGAAATGTAGATTACCATCTCCGTTCTTGTGCATCACTGTTTGAGGTTGGAGGGTTAATTACAATGAAAAAAGGCACCCTCCACAAGCCACCAAAGGATAAAAATATTGTAGTTGATTATACAGTTGATATATATAACTTTGTTATGAAGGGTGGGAAAATTGAAGGGACTCTTGGATTTTCCGAGGAAATGGAAATGGTAGGCGGCACGGTAGGTGCAATAGAGGGAAATGGAGATGGGATTCCTGAGATGACGATGCGTGGCGGTACCGTGGAAGGGAGAGTTGTTGAATGCCGCCTTCTTATGTATGGAGGAAAAATTGGTTCTTTTGCTACTGGTCTTGAAGGTTATCTGGCTCTTTATGGCGGTACGGTAGAAAAGGGCGTCACGCTGGGGGATGAATGCGGGATGGCAATGGCTGGCGGAACTATCAAAGGAAAAGGGGTTGACTTGGAGGGGGAATTTTGTGAAATGAAAATGACCGGGGGGAAAATCATTGCTGGGGACAGTATTGCGGTGAAATGCCAGTATGGCGCCAAATTCCGTTTCTATGGAGGTACGGTTGCCGTGACCAAGAAAAATGCAGTGGGGATTTACGCAGATGCCTCTTCTAAGGTGGTACTCCTGAACGGGACGGTCAAGCAGAAACACAATACTGGGAAATACGCCATCCAGCTAACACAAAAAAATCCACGCAATATGGAGGGTGCAAACCTCTATATGAAAGGAAAAAAGGGGCAGAAAGTCCATACGGTTGGATTCAAATATGGGCTGAAAAGGGACCAGGCAAGCAAAATCTCCATGTCAAAAAATACCAAGATTAGCTGCCCGAAAAATACCAAGAAGAGTTATACTTCTTCCAGTAAATTACCAACCTCCGTCAAAGGGAATATGATGATTAAATTCTAAAAGAAAATATTAACCTTCCAAATTTTGCGGCGGAAGGCGCCAGGCAGACGGCACAGCCCTGTTGTATGGGCTGTGCCGTTATTTCTCATATAGGAAATTTCGTTGAAATTTCCTATATGAAAAAAGCCTTCCAGGCAGGATACGGACAAGGGGAAAATGTTACTACGTGACTGTGCGTGGCGCAGCAAAGCTCCCAAGTCCCTCATGAACGAGGGGTTTAGGGAGTTGATGGGGACTTGCCTATTTTGTTCTTCAAAACCCAGGACAAACGCATGAGTAAATAAATTGTGAACACGCCCCTTTTCTGATAGAATAAAAGAAAAGGGGCGTGTTGTATGGAGGAATTATTACAGTGGATGGAGTATATCGAGGATATACGTCAGGAGA
>CATOOV010000021.1 GCA_951801955.1 uncultured Lachnospiraceae bacterium | reverse complement strand
GTCTTATGATTTCGTAAGTTTTGGACTTACGTCAGCTTTGCTATGCCATAAAATCGTTATTTTTCGATTTACGGAAGCCGACTGCCAAGTCCTACTTTTAAATCAATGAGTTTTGCTCATCTCTATTACTATTATTTAATGTACAAAACCTATTCCCCCTATACTCGTACATCTCATAACAAACCCAATGGGTATCATTACATCTCTTTTCGTTCCACTTATATCGTTTGCAACAAGACCTTTATTATCTAAAAATGCCATTAAATCTTCACGCATTATATAAAATATATCGGATTATTTCAAGTATAATATTGGAAAAAATCGGAAAATAAATTTAATATTTTCCACTTTTTATATAACAGTTAAATTACTCTAGCCAAAACCATGGATTGCTTTTTCCAAATGGCGGATAATAATGGAGGCAACAATTCCGATTACTGTCCCAGCCACCGTCCCCGACAGCACCAATACAGGCAGGTAATACAGCAGGCTTTGTGTCTCTAGCACTACAACGGCAACGAAAATCTGCCCCACATTGTGAAATACGCCGCCAAGCACACTGACTCCTGTCACAGAAAAGACTTTCCACCTCCTCACAAGAATCATTACAGCCAAACTTAAGACGCCGCCCGCAAGGCTGTATACCATGCTTACAGGATTTCCATACGTAAGCCCTGTCAATAAAATCCGCACCAGTGACAAGATACATGCAGCTTTCACGCCCATAAGATACAAGGCGACAATCACCACCAGATTCGCCAGCCCAAGCTTAACGCCTGGAATACCAAGATTCACAGGCAGAAGTGATTCAATATAAGAAAATATAAATGCCAGAGCGGTAAACATTCCCATGTAAGCTGTTTTCTTTGCCATAAATCCCTCTTTTCCAAACCCTTTTTCCAAACCCTCTCAATTGACGCTGGCGTCAACCTCGCCTTCTTCACCATTCTCAATCTCTACTACCACTTGATTGGGCAGGCATACCAGGCTTTCCCCCTGCATACTTACTGGACGATGGTTGACACACACCTTGTCTGGACAGGAGGCTTCTACCATATCTGCTTTTCCCTGCTGAATCTTGAGAATATTGTAATTGCCATTTTCCAAGGAAATCTTTACTTTGGTATCTTCTGACAAAGCATATCTTCCCTGTTCTTTCCCTTCCAAATAGACCACAGCCTCTGGTTCCTTTGTGCCCAGCTTCGAATACAGCGACAGCCCGCCAAAACTGGCAAGCGCCAACGCGGCAAGCACTCCAATTAACCACACATCACTCTTCTTCATTGATTTTAAACCCGCTGGAACAACGGATTTCACCATCCTTTCCAATCCACATAGCTTCCACACCTTCAAGACTCTCTACCAAAGCAGCTCCCTTCTCATATTCCGTACTGAACAGGGCGGTGGAAAGTGCGTCTGCCATACCAGAATCTCTTGCTGTCACAGATACAGATGAGAAATACTCAGGCGGCATGTTGGTATCTGGGTCAATAATATGGCAATAGCGTTTCCCATCCACCTCATAATACCGCTGGTAATCCCCGCTGGTAACAACTGTCAAACCAGCAATATCCAAAGTACAGACATATTGCCGCGCACTCTCAGTATCTGGGTTTTCTACCCCTACCCGCCAAGGTATGCCGTCAGCTTTTGGACCCACTGCGCTTACATTGCCGCCCACGCTCAGCAGCACATGCTCCATTCCGATTTCTTCTGCGTATTCTGCCAAGCGCTGTACCGCATAACCCTTTCCAATACTTCCCACATCCAGGGACATTTCTGGATCTGCAAGATACACTGTGGACGCCTTTTCATCTAAAATCATCTGCGCCATATCTGTATGTGCTGCACGCTCCTCAAGCTCCTTTTGGGGCGGAAGGCACGCCTCCTTGGGTTTCTCATTTCCCTGTTCCCTATATTCATGCCATAGGGAAAGTACGCTGCCGTATGCAATCTGAAGTTTTCCATCTGTCTTCTCATACATTTCCCTGCCCAGTTTTAACAACTCCATAATTTCCGAATCCACTTTTACAGGGCTTTTCCCTGCCGCATCATTGATCGTCTTTAGATTGTTTATCCCATCATACGTATGGTAAATATCGTATAGTTTATGATAATACAATAGCTTCTCCTCCAACATCTTCAGTTTTTCAGAAAAAGCTTCTTTGTCTTTCGCATATCCAGTGACAGTTGTCACTGTATCAAAACAGTCAAAAAACTGCCCTTGAAATCGTTCTGCTTTCTTCCCTTGTTTCTGTATAAAGGCAAACCCTGCCAATACAGCCACAGCAATCACAAACATTGCCGCACGATGCCATTTTTTCACGATGCCTCCATTCTGGTACAAACAACAACATAGAATCCCACAGTCAATGCAAGTTTCTCACGCTCCTAGGCATGCCAGCGTGGCTTATGCCTTATCTGGAACAAAAGTGCGTTTCACGCACTCTCGCGACCAAGTTATTTGCTAACGCATCTTTTGTTCCGCGACGCGCACTATTGCTCAGCAATAATTTTCCACTTGTGTGCGTGCGCACCCTGCCCGAAGGGCTTTTCTCATATAGGAAATTTTTTCGAAATTTCCTATATGAGAAAAAAAGAGGATAAGGAGACGGTATTGCTCCGTCTCTCATACCCTCTCCTGTTTTGTACCATCCACAAATTTATTACTTACTTCTTGCTGATTGGGAAGTCTCCCATCTGATATCTTCTGCCAACAGCGGATTATTCCTTATCTTTGTCAGAAGATTCTTCTTCATTTGTGTTCTGTTCATCTTCAGAAGTTTCTTCTCCATCGGCGTTCTCTTCATCTATAGGGCTTTCTTCACTGTCTGAAGTATCTTCGCCTTCCGTATCCTCTGCGTTTTCAGAAGATTCTTCCTCGCCAGAGGTTTCTTCACCCTCTGTATTTTCGGTGGTTTGCTGCTGCTTTATGGTAAACAGCTCGTCAAACTTGACTTTTGCCCATTCCTCCTCGTTCAGTTCGTATTTTACATCTTTTTTATATTCGTCGCAAACTTCCGTATAACGGTCGTTCTGCCGTTCCTGGACAATGGACTGCTTCTTGGTTTCTGTTGCCGTCTTGTCAAACGTACTGTCCATGTGTACCACATAAAAACTGTCGTCTGTGCTGATCACTTTACTGACCTCGCCGTCTTTCAGTTTATTCGCCGCTTTTATCACCGCTTCATCCAAGGTAGTATCTTCATCATTCTCACCATAGGAGTAATTGGAAACCGAATATCCCGCCGTCTCTGCCGCCCCTTCAAAATCTTCCTTAGCAGACTTTCTGAAATCTTCCACTTCTTTTTTTATATTTTTCTTTTCTTCTTCTGTATATTCCTTGGTCTCGCCCTCCTCGTCCGTGGTGGATTTACTGTTTACACTCACATAACTGATGGTCTTCTGTGCCGCCTCCTTATCGCTGACTTTGGTATCTACATCTGCAATAATTGCAGCGCGCATTTTTGACTGGATTGTATTCAGCCGAAGCATCTCCTTCACATATTCCTTTGTGGCTCCCATCTGGCTGATCGCTTTTTTGCTATTGTCTTTCATAAACTTCTCAGCGGCTTCGTCCATGGCTGCAAGTTCATCCTCTGTCACTTCCACTTTATAATCCGCCATATGTTTTTCCAGTAGATAAAATTCCTCAATGCTCTCTGCCACATTTTTCTTGACAGAAGTCTCTGTATCTGTCCCCTCTCCAAACAAATCCTGGGACCATATATCCGAATTATCTCCAAACATGGCGCCAAACTGCCCATCATAAATTGCCTGCTGGTATCTCGCCATAAAATTCATAAACCCAAGGGAAATTTCCTGTTGATCCAGGGTTGCCCCCACCTTATTTTCATCAATACCGCTGCCGCATCCTGTCAATGCCGACACTCCCAATGTTGCAGCCAATAACAAAGCCAGTAATCTCTTTGCCTTCATAACATCCTCCTGTGTATTTCTTTTATAATTCCTTGTTACTGCCCATTCCTGCAAAATGAATTGCAACTATGTTCCGTCGCAGTAATTTGCGCTGTAACAGTGTTTCTGCCGTATTTCAGACACATTTAGCATTATTATAGTTCTTTTTTGAAATGGTAGCAACTATTTTCTCTGATTTCACCAATTTTTCACTTTTCCCTGATTTCCGATTCCACCAAAAGCGTTCTGGTATCTTCCAGAATCTGATCTACTTGTTCTAAGATCCCCACTGTCTTCTGCCTGCTGTTTGTTCCCTTTGTAAATTCAAAATATGGAGCTTTGGAATCTTTTACAAACTGCAGGGCTCCATGGTATTTTTCTGCCATCTGGTTAATATTTGCCGGATTAATATTTGCCTGACAATAAAATACAAATTTAATTTTTTGACCTGTTTCTTTTATTTCAGTATAGTAGCAGGCATGTGCTTTTGCTTTTAACAAGGCGATGGCAAGCAGGTTTGATACAGATTTCGGCGGCTCTCCAAAGCGGTCAATCAGCTCTTCCAACATTTCCTCACTCTCTTCCTGGCTTTCAATCACAGCAATCCGCTTATAAATATCCAATTTCTGAAATTCATTGGAAATATAAGCTGAGGAAATAAAAGCATCCACTTCCAGCTCAAGCATTGTTTCAAACTGCTCTTCGCAAGCCTCCCCTTTCCATGCCTTTACCGCTTCATTGAGCATTTTGCAGTAAAGGTCATATCCCACAGCCTCCATATGTCCATGCTGCTGGGCTCCTAATAAGTTCCCGGCTCCCCGAATCTCCAAATCGCGCATGGCAATTTTAAAACCGCTGCCCAATTCCGTAAATTCCCGAATTGCCGACAGGCGTTTTTCTGCAATTTCCTTGAGCATTTTATTCTGTTGGTACATCAAAAAAGCATACGCGGTCCGATTGGAACGCCCCACCCGTCCGCGAAGCTGGTAGAGCTGGGACAATCCAAGATTATCCGCATCATGGATAATCATGGTGTTTACATTGGAAATATCCAGCCCCGTCTCAATAATCGTGGTACTTACCAATACGTCAATCTCCCCATTGATAAATTGATACATAATATTTTCCAGTTCCCGCTCCCTCATCTGCCCATGTGCAAACGCCACATTTGCCTCCGGCACAAGCTCTGCAATTTTTGAGGTAACCTCCACAATTTGATTTACACGGTTGAACACATAATACACCTGCCCATTCCGCGCCATCTCCCGATTGATTGCCTCCCTCACAATTTCTTCATTGTACTCCATCACATAAGTCTGAATGGGAAGACGGTCCATAGGCGGCTCCTCCAACACGCTCATATCCCGAATTCCAATCAGGCTCATATGGAGTGTCCTAGGAATCGGCGTTGCCGTCAAGGTCAGCACATCAACATTTTTCTTCATTTGTTTGATTTTTTCTTTGTGCGCCACGCCGAAACGCTGTTCCTCATCAATAATTAAAAGACCCAAATCTTTGAATTCCACATCCTTAGATAATACCCGATGGGTACCGATTACAATATCCACCATCCCACGTTTCAATCCTTCTACAGTTTTCTTTATCTGGGAAGTTGTGCAAAACCGGCACATCAGCTCTACCTGCACTGGAAAATCCTTCATCCTCTGTATAAAATTGTTATAGTGCTGTTGTGCCAAAATCGTGGTGGGCACCAGATAGACTACCTGCTTCCCCTCCTGGACTGCCTTAAACGCTGCACGAATGGCAATTTCCGTCTTACCATAGCCCACATCTCCGCAGATCAGACGATCCATAATTTTTTTACTCTCCATATCCCGTTTGGTAGCTTCGATGGCGAGTTCCTGGTCTTCTGTCTCCTCAAAGGGAAAGAGTTCTTCAAATTCTCTCTGCCACACGGTATCGGGTCCGTAAGCAAAACCTTCCGTCCTCTGCCTGGTGGCATAAAGCTCCACCAATTCTTTGGCAATCTCTTTGACAGCTCCTTTCACCTTGTTTTTTGTCTTCGTCCACTCTTGTCCATCCAATCGGTTAATTTTAGGTTTCTTTGCCTCTGATCCTGCATATTTCTGAATTGGTTCCAACTGAGTAGCAAGGACATATAAGGTACTGCCTTTGTCATATTCGATTTTTACATAATCTTTCGCAGTCTTTTGAATTTCAATTTTTTCAATCCCCCGGTAAACTCCAACCCCATACCGTTCATGTACCACATAATCTCCAACAGACAAATCGGTAAAGCTCTGGATTTTCTCACCTTCATAGATTTTTCGCTTTTTCTTGCGCTTCTGCTCCCCGCCAAAAATATCGCTCTCGGAAATCACCACAAAATTCAATTCTGGATATTCAAATCCCTTTTTCAGCTTGCCATAAGCAACCATCACTTCCCCTGGCTGTACCACATGGTCATAATCTTCACTGTAAAAACAGTTTAATCCTTCCTGTTGCAAATCTTCGCACAAATGCTTTGCCCTGGTTCTGGAACCGGAGAGTAGGATTACCTGGTATTTTTTTCTGCGGTACTGTTGTAAATCCTTCAGCAGCAATTCAAAACTGCGGTTGTAGGCATTCACTGTTCTTGCAGATATATTGAATTTCGATTTTATATCCAGCTCATTTACCTTAAAATCCAGGGTGGTCAAAGTCACACATTTCTGTCTTTGTATCTTGGCAAAGATCTCTTTTCCAGAATACAATGCCTGCATCTGCCCTGGCAGAATATATCCTTTCTCCAGACGATGCTGCATACTATCTGAAAATTCCTTTTCTACCACCCTGCCTTTTTCCGCAATCCTTGCCGGCTCATCCAGAAAGAGAATGGTATTTTTCCAATCAAAATAGTCGAAAAAGGAAACCGTCCCTTCCATAAAATAGGTCAGATAACCGTCAAGCCCTGCACTCTGTCCCAGTTCTGTAAGTTCCTCCTTCAATGTCTCCACCATGGTCTTTACACGGTGTGCAGCTTCTGTTTTCATATCTTTGCGCAGCAGCCCATATACTTTTTCCTTCTCCTGTTCCAGCCTGTCCAGCCCTTTACAGATGCATTCCTTGGACAATACAATTTCACTTGCCGGATAGATCCGCACTTGTTCCAAATTTTCAATGGAACGCTGGCTCTCCACATCAAAACTGCGCATGGAATCAATTTCATCTCCCCAGAGCTCCAAACGATACGGATTCTCCTCCGTCAACGGAAAGATATCTAAAATGCCTCCCCGGACTGCAAACTGTCCTGCCCCTTCCACCTGGTCATTCCGTTCATATCCCATATGCACTAGCCTGGATTTCATTTCTTCCATATCTATGGTATCTCCCAAGGCATACCTAAGAACACTGTCCTCAATGGCTGACAATGGAACCACCCGGTCCATCAACGCATCAAACGTAGTAACTACTGTGACACACTCGCGCTCAATCAACGCCTTTACCGCCAAAAGCCGCTCCCCTGTCAGCAAATTGCCTCGAATATCTGACTGATAGAACAAAATATCTTTTGGAGGATAATACACCACATCCCTGTCGAAAAAACGATAATTCTCATAAAGCTCGCGTGCCTTCTGCTCCTGGAAGGTTACAATAATGCCACTTTTCTTTTCCTCCAAAAGACTGTACATGAAATGAGGTTTCTGAGTGTCAATACACCCAGAAACCTGGACAACAGCGCTCTCTTTCATTAATTCCTGTTTTAATCTCTCATACTCCCCCAGCCTAAGCAATGGCTCCGTAAAGCTTTCCATACTGCCTCCTATTTTCAGTTATACTGGTTCATGGCTTGGTCTGTTTTTCCCTGGACCATCAGCCCCGCCGCATCACATGCCCTTTCAAATGCTTCCTCTACCAGCCTGCGTTCCTCCCTGGAGAAGCGCCCCAAAACATAATCTGCCAAATCCCAGCCCTGGGGCTTTTCGCCTACCCCAATTTTAATCCGCAAAAATTCTTGGGTTCCCACATGGCTGATAATGCTCTTCATACCATTATGTCCACCGGCGCTTCCCTTTTTTCGAATCCTAAGCCTGCCAGGCGCCAGGCTGACATCATCATAAATGACCATCAGCTCTGATTCTGGTTTTAGTTTATAGAAATTAAGAATCATGCCAATACTTTCCCCGCTAAGATTCATAAATGTCTGCGGTTTTACCAGAAGTACTTTCTGCCCTTCTATTATGCCAGTTCCGCACAATGCCTTATGTTTTTTTTCTTTGATCCTTATATTATATTTGTCTGCCAGCATATCAATGACATCAAATCCAACATTGTGGCGGGTTTTGTCATACTTGGAGGTAGGATTTCCAAGCCCTGCAATTACAAACATATCATTTGTCTCCTTTTATATCTGTTATATCTGTCTAGAAAAACTTGTGTCTTTTGCGCTGCTATGCCAGTACTCCAAAATACAACAGCACCACCGCGCCTAAAATAATTCGATACCATCCAAATACCTTAAAATCATGTTTGCGGATATACCCCATCAACAGACGGATTACCAGTACAGATACTACAAACGATACGACCATTCCTGTCAATAATATTCCCAGTTCCTGACTGGTAAATGCAAATCCGAACCCCAATAATTTCAGCAAACTGGCTCCAAACATTACTGGAATTGCCAGATAGAAGGTAAATTCTGCCGCCACTGTCCTGGAAACGCCAATCATTAAGGCTCCTACAATCGTAGCGCCAGAACGGGAAGTTCCAGGGAATATTGCTGCCACAAGCTGAAACAGACCAATAATAAAAGCAACCTGCCAGGTCAGTTCTTTGGTTGTACGTATCATAGGACGATTGCCCTTGTTCTGATTCTCCACAATAATAAAGATAATTCCAACCGTAACCAGCATGACTGCAACAATCCAAAAATTATAAAAATGCTCATCCAGCCAGTCACCAAAAACCACGCCTACCACCCCTGCCGGGATACATGCCACCAATATTTTCCCCCATAGCTCCATAATATCCCAGTCAATTTTTTCCCTCTGATAAAAATGAAATGGAAAAATTTTATTCCAGAAAATTAAAACCACGGCAAGGATTGCGCCTAACTGTACTACAACTAAAAACATACTCCAAAATTCCTCTGACACCTCCATAGGCATAAATTTTTCTAACAAAATCATATGCCCAGTACTGCTGACTGGAAGCCATTCTGTGATTCCTTCCACAATTCCGTATATTACAGCTTTTAAAATTTCCATCATATTTCTATTGCTTCCTTTCTGTATAAATCGACTCCGTTACAGTATATCATACCATAGCAAAATTTAGAAATATTTGTCTTTAATTTTTTATTAATTTTATACGGTTTTGGTTACTGTTCGGCAAATCACCCTTACTATACTTGATTAAGCTTCCAACTAAATGGTAACAAAACATCCATCCCCGCTTCCCAGACTCCATCTTAAATTATAATCGACTAATACCAAATTTTAAATTTTATTTATGCAAATTCTTAATAAAAAATGAATATGTCAGATTTCATTGACACTTTCCTCTATTTTGTTTTTAATTAATATAGTCCAAGTATCAAAGAATCCTTTGATACGCATGGATTCAAATTTCAAGTCACATAAAAGGAGTGTATGTTATGAAAAAACAAATTTCAAAAAAATTATGTTTCACGTTGTTGATTTTATTTACCCTTTTCCTTGCCCTTCCCAAATCTACTTTCGCTGCCGGAAAGCTGCCAGCGGTCAAAAACTTAAAATGCGGCGTTACCACGGCAAACAGCATCAATATTTCCTGGACTCCCCAATATGGAATCTCCGGCTATCAAATCTATCGTGCGACTTCTTACGATGGTACATATCAAAAAATTAAAACGGTGTCTGTTGGAAACAATGCCTTCTGTAACCTAAAGCTGCAAACTGGCAGAGAATACTACTATCGGGTACGCGCATACAAAAAACAGGGCGGCAGCACCATCACAGGTAAATTTTCCAAAACCCTCTCGGCACATACAAGATGCGCTTCCCGGACCGCCTCCATCCGTGTCCGCTCTAACATTCGAAAACACGCGGGAATCAACCACCCAGTCCTCGCAACGCTAAACCCAGGCGCCAAAGTAACTGTTATCTGCGCTACCTCTGATAAATCAGGTTCAGCATGGAGCCGGATTTCCTTTCCCGTTGGCAATAAAAAGAGTGTCGGCTATATCCGTACCGACCTGCTCACCGCAGGACAGGCTCCAAAACATACTGGTATTGTAACAGCCTCTGGGCTGCGGCTGCGCAGGACTCCCAGTACAACCGGCAGAATTATTGCCACACTTCCGAAAGGCACAAAGGTTACGATCGCCAGCCAGACAACTGGGACAGATGGTCAAAAATGGTACAATATCAGTGTCAAACTAAACAGAAAAAACCTGAAAGGATATGCTGCTGCGCGCTATATCCGGGTTTTATAATTGCAAAGCAATCGTTTCCCTTTGTGCGCGTACGCATATTTATTTTTTCTATCATAGGGAATGCGAAACAATTTCCTATGATAGAAAAAAAAGGATGCTTCAGCCGCTGAAACATCCTTCTTACTTCTCTAATCCACTTCTTTACAAATACCGTCAATGCATATTTTCATTTCCATAACTTATGCTTCCACATCAATCTCTTCCTGATACTTCTCTAAAATCATCCGCTGAATATTTTCCCGTGTCTGGGAATTAATGGGATGCGCAATATCACGATACTCTCCATCTGCCGCTTTTCTGCTGGGCATAGCGATAAAAAGACCTTTTTCTCCCTCGATAACTTTAATATCATGCACTACAAATTCTTCATCTATCGTAATGGAGACCACCGCCCTCATCTTTCCTTCTTTTTCTACTTTACGGATTCTCACATCTGTAATCTGCATAAATCTCTGCCCCCTTTTTATGTCTTCCTGGTTCTCAGAACATGCTTATCCGCTGTACACACGCTGATTAAATTACATATCTCTCATTATGCTCATACACAACCTTGATACCATCGCCGCCACTGAAATACGTATTGGCACGCAGGGTATCCCGACTCTCTACAATACAGTTTTCAATATGGGTGTTATCACCAATATATACATCATTTAAAATAATAGAATTCTTAATCACACAATTTTTTCCCACAAAAACCTTCTTAAACAGTATGGAATTTTCCACCTTGCTGTTAATAATACATCCGCTGGATACTAAGCTGTTGCGCACATCAGACCCTACATTGTACTTTGCAGGGGGAAGGTCATCAACCTTGGAGTAAATCTTAGGCTCTTCTCTAAAATACCTGCGGACCTCCGGTTTTAAGAAATCCATATTCGTCCTGTAATAAGAATCCACAGTGGAAATATTATTCCAGTAATCATCTGTCTTGTAACCAAAAATGCGCTTCATATTCTTATAGCGAATTAAAATATCTGTTACAAAATCATGACGGTTTTCTTCTGCACAGCGCTCTAACATCTCAATCAACTGCCTCCTGCGCAGTACATAAATTCCAGCGGAAATTGTATTAGACTGAGCGATCATGGGTTTTTCTTCAAATTCAATAATTCTGGAATCTTCGTTCATGCGGACCACGCCGAAACGGCTCACATCCTCTCCCACTGGCATGTCCTTACATACGATGGTAATATCTGCCTTCTTCTCAATATGGTACTCCAGCAGCTTATTGTAATCCATCTTATAGACACAATCTCCTGCCGCAATAATCACATAAGGCTCATGGCTCCTTTTCAGAAAATCAATATTCCGAAACATGGCATCTGCAGTTCCCCGGTACCACCACGCATTATCAGATGTAACCGTAGGATTGAACACATACAGTCCACCCTGTTTTCTTCCGAAATCCCACCATTTAGAAGAACTTAAATGTTCATTCAGGCTTCTCGCATTATATTGGGTCAAAATCGCTACCTTTTGGATATGTGAGTTGCTCATATTGCTAAGTGCAAAATCAATACAACGATAACTTCCACCTACCGGCATTGCCGCAATTGCCCTCTTATTGGAAAGCTCCTGCATCTTACTGTTATTTCCGCCTGCTAATATAATTCCTAATGCCTTCATACTCTGTCACCTGCCTTAATGATTGATTCGCCGCCTGCCAAAATGCCATCTGGGTAATCCTCTTTTTCTGTTTTACCGGAAATCGCAGTATTTTTCCCGATCTTAACGCCTGATGGTATCACCGAATTTTCACCAATAGTTACCAGCCCAAAAGAATAAACGCTCTTATTCAGCTTATTCTCAACCTCTTCCCCTATGCCAAATTCTACATGATTCCCTATCGTAACATTCTCAGCCACAATTGCCTTTGTTATGGTAACATGATCCCCAATCACAGTATCCTGCATAATAATGGAATCCCGCACCACAGTATCTTTGCCGATTACAACGCCCGGCCCTATTACAGAACCATATACTTTACCATAGATCTCAGAACCTTCTCCGATAATACATCGTTCTGTGACTGCTTCTTCCGCAATATATTGAGGCTCAATCATATCACTCTTTGTATAGATCTTCCAGTATTCCTCATAGAGGTTAAATTCAGGAATTAAGTCAATCAGCTCCATATTAGCTTCCCAATAGGAACCCAAGGTACCTACATCCTTCCAGTATCCATTGTACTCGTAAGCAAACAGCCGTCTGCCATTCTCTCTGCAGTAGGGTATAATATGTTTTCCGAAATCACAGTTACTCTGTTCTGACATGGTAACCAAAGCTTCTTTCAGAACACTCCAATTAAAAATGTAAATACCCATAGATGCCAAATTGCTCCTAGGATTTGCGGGCTTTTCTTCAAACTCTGTGATCTGTTTATTTTCATCAGTAATGACCAGTCCAAAACGGCTTGCTTCCTCCCACGGTACAGGCATTGCCGCAATGGTAACGTCTGCATTGTTCTCTTTATGGAAATCCAGCATCACTTCATAATTCATCTTGTAAATATGGTCTCCAGAAAGAATCAGTACATATTCTGGATGATAGCTGTCGATATAGTTCAGATTCTGATAAATCGCATTTGCCGTACCTGAATACCATTCGCTGTTGTCGCTTTTTTCATATGGAGGCAATACGGTCACTCCACCATTATTACGATCTAAATCCCATGGAATCCCGATACCGATATGTGTATTTAACCGCAGCGGCTGATACTGGGTCAGCACACCCACCGTATCTATTCCCGAATTTACGCAGTTGCTTAACGGAAAATCAATAATTCGATATTTACCGCCAAATGCAACTGCTGGTTTTGCAACATTGGAAGTCAATACTCCCAGTCTGCTCCCCTGACCTCCCGCTAAAAGCATGGCTATCATTTCTTTACGAATCATGTCTCTCACCTCTCGTCAATAAATTTCTTGTTACTTACACCCTACATTATAGCACAAAAGAATCATTTAGTACACATATTTCACAATTTTTTTGCCTAAAATCAGGTAATTTTGTCATATTATACAAATTATTTTTATGACAATTGTTTCCTTCCTATTTACCCACACGCAAAAACTGCCAGGGGGAAAAATCACTGGACGGACAATAACTATTATTACACCCCTTCCCCCGAATTACTCCATTTTCGATTTGCAAAATAACCGCTGTTGGTATAGAATAAAACTAGTTAATATTTAAAAAGATTGGACAGGTATCATATATGTACAAAATTAATTTTAAACAACCAATTCATCTTCATTTTATCGGTATCGGCGGTATCAGCATGAGCGGTCTTGCCGAAATTCTTTTAAAAGAAAACTTCCATATTTCCGGCTCGGATTCCAGAGAAAGCGAATTGACCAAGAAATTGGAGAAACTGGGCGCCGACATTTTTTATGGACAACGTGCTTCCAATATCAAAGACAATACAGATGCTGTGGTGTACACCGCTGCCATCCACCCAGACAATCCTGAGCTGAAGGCGGCTGTGGAAAAACAAATCCCCACCCTGTCCCGCGCAGAATTGTTAGGACAGATTATGGCAAATTATAAACAGTCCATCGCCGTATCAGGTACCCATGGCAAAACAACAACAACCTCCATGATCACGCACATCCTTTTGGAAGCCTGTACGGATCCCACGGTCTCCGTAGGCGGATTGTTAAAATCCATTGATGGAAATATCCGGGTTGGTGAGTCTGAAGTGTTCCTGACAGAAGCCTGTGAGTACACTAACAGTTTCTTAAATTTTTATCCGAAATATGCACTGATTTTGAATATAGAAGAAGACCATCTGGACTTTTTCCGGGATTTGGAGGATATCCGCTGCTCTTTCCAGAAATTTGCTGGCAATATCCCGAAAGAGGGAACGCTGATTGTCAACGGCGAAATTGAAGATTACCAGGATCTTACCAATGATTTAAACTGTAAAGTTGTCACTTATGGCTTGGACTCTTCTGAATCATACTATGCAGATCATGTTATATTTAATACAAAAGGCTGTGGAAATTTTACATTGATGCATGAGAACACGGCAATAGGATCCATTTCCATGAACGTTCCAGGCAGGCACAATGTGAGCAATGCCCTTGCCGCTTGTGCACTTGCCTTAGAACTGAATATCCCCTTTGAATCCATTCAGGAGGCACTTGCAGGCTTTGGCGGGACAGCAAGGCGTTTTGAGCACAAAGGAACGCTGGGCGGTATTACGATTGTAGATGATTACGCCCATCATCCCACTGAAATTACGGCAACTTTGACAGCCGCGAAAAATTCCGAACATAACCGTATCGTATGTGTATTCCAGCCCCATACCTACACCCGGACCAAAGCATTTTTAAAAGAATTTGCCCACGCCTTATCTGCAGCGGATCTGATTGTACTTGCAGATATTTATGCAGCGAGGGAACAGAATACCATCGGCATCAGCTCCCAAGATCTGCAAAAAGAGTTACAAAATTTAGGCTGTGAATGCTATTATTTTCCATCTTTCGACGAAATTGAGAATTTTTTATTAAAAAAATGTATACACGGCGATTTGTTGATAACTATGGGCGCCGGAGACATTGTACAAGTAGGCGAACACCTTCTCGGCAAATAATTATCCACATTATCCACATTCTAATTGGGGAAAACTTTCCTCAAAGAGTGTGGATTTTTTAGTTTACATAATATTTTGCCAATATTTTATGTTAATTTTCAAAATTCCCCTATTTCTGCGGAATTCCCCCTATTCCCGCCCTATTTTTCCACCAGTTTATCCACATTATCCACATTTTCAACAATCGCTCAATCCCTTGATTTTACTGGGTTTCCAGAAAAAATTCCACTTCTCATTTTCTGTTTTATGTGCTATACTTTAAGCCACATAAGAATGTCAGGAAATTGACAGCAGCTGTGCTGTACAACCTTTTGGCATTACGGACGTATCAAAATTCGTTACCCGCCGCCGGCAGCAATGGGAGCCCTCTCCCATCTGAAAAACGGATCCCAACAGCCCTGCAAACGTGATTCAATCTGGAGGAAGAACATTATGGCAGATATTACTTTACACAAAGAGAACGACACTTCTACAACGACGGTTTCCAACCGTTTTATTGATGAATATATGACAAATGCAAACGGAGAATTTGTAAAAATATACTTATATTTGCTTCGATGCATGAATTCTCCAGACTGCAGCTTTTCCATTTCAAGGGCTGCAGATAAATTTAACCACACAGAAAAAGATATCCAACGTGCCTTAAAATATTGGGAGAAAATGAATCTTCTTCAATTGGAATACACAGAGAATAAAACAATTGCCAGTATTTATTTTTTAGATTCGGAAGCTATGCCGCAAAAAGATGATGCAGTCCCATTGAAAAAGGCTTTTGGACCAGCCAGGACAGGCAACAAAACTCCTTGTGCCCAGTTTGCCGATGCTGCATCAGCAAATACTTCCTGCCCTTCTAAAGAAAATGGTTCCTCCCCCATGTCCCCTAAAACGGTTTACAGCGCTGACGAATTAAAGGCGTTCCAGGAAAAAGAAGAAGTGCAGGAGCTGATGTTTGTTGCCGAGAGCTACCTTGCAAGACCCTTGACTCCAACTGACATCCAGACACTCCTGTCCTGGTATGATGCATTGGAACTGTCCACGGATCTCATTGTATATCTTATGGAGTACTGCATTGCAGGGGGACATCCCAGCCTGCATTATATGGATAAAGTTGCCGTCAACTGGAAAAATGAAAATATCCAGACAGTAGAACAGGCAAAACACAGCACCCAGACCCACAGCAAACTTCATTATGCCGTCCTGAAAGCCCTGGGCATCCAGGGGCGCAGCCTTGTTCCGGCAGAATTTGCCTACATAGAGAAATGGGGAAAAGAATATGGTTTTGGACAGGATTTGATTACAGAGGCATGCAGCCGCACCATACTTGCCATACACCAGCCCAATTTTGAATATACAGACAGGATCCTCACCAATTGGAGACGCCAGAATATAAAGACCACTGCCGATATCCACAAAGCAGACGAGGCATTTCAGGCGGCTAAAACAGCGGAACGCGCACGTGCCGCTTCTCAAAAAGGCGTCGCCGTAAAACCCCCCATTTCCAACCGTTTTAACAATTTTCCACAGCGTACTTACAATATGGAACAGTTGGAAGCAGAATTATTGAATCACGCACGGTAAGGAGGCACCTATGGCACTCAGCAATACCCAGTACAATGTGCTGCTACGCCGCTATGAAGCGAAACAATTGGAAAATCAGCGTATTGTTATGGAACGGATCCATTCTGTATATAAAGAACTCCCACGCCTTTCTGAGATTGATGCCTCCATCTCTTCCATCTCTGTGGAACAGGCAAAGAAATTGATGGACGGAGATGAGACGGCTTTGCCCTGTCTGCACAAACAGCTTCTCCTGCTGACAGGAGAAAAAAAACAGCTTTTGGCAGAGCATGGTTACCCGGAGGATTATTTTGAACCGCCCTATGCCTGCCCAGACTGCAAAGACACAGGATATATTGGCAGCCGCAAATGCCATTGTTTTACACAGGCAGCCATTGACCTGGTTTACACCCAGTCCAATATCCGTCAAATCTTAGATTTGGAGAATTTTCAGCATTTTTCTTACGATTATTATGCGAATGACCAGTTTAATCCAGCAACAGGACTATCCAGCCTTGACACGGCAAAGCATGCCGTCCGCAACTGTCTGGATTTTGTCAATACCTTTGACAAAGAATTTCGGAATCTATTTTTCTATGGTGATACCGGAATCGGAAAAACATACCTGTCGAATTGTGTCGCAAAGGAACTGTTGGATTCGGGACATTCTGTCATTTATTTTACCGCCTCTTCCCTGTTTCATATCTTTGAAAAAAATGCATTTGGCAGGGAGCACGGGAACAAGGAAGATTACCAAAATATTTTTGAATGTGATCTTCTAATTATTGATGACCTGGGGACAGAATTGTCCAATGCCTTTACGCTATCCCAACTGTTCCTTTGTCTCAATGAGCGGATGTTACGCCAAAAATCCACAATTATTTCCACAAACCTTACACTTGGGCAGATCGCTGATACTTACTCAGAGCGTACCTTTTCCAGGATCTCCAGCAGCTACACCATGATAAAACTATTTGGAAATGATATAAGAATTCAAAAAAAACTAAAAAGACAGCCTTGTCAAGACATATAAGTAATGCTATAATTTTTGTACTTTGGGAATCTGCCTGAAAAATGGAACATCAAAACAATTTTCACTATATATGGAGGATATTACGATGCAGCGCAACGAAAAAAATTATGAAACTATCCCTGCTGGTTCCTTGGGCGTGATTTCCCTGGAAAGCTGCCGGGAGCTGGGTGAAATGGTGGACAAGTATCTGGTAAAATTCCGCAGCGAACGAGAGCATCTGCATAAAAATGATATTGCTTTCCAGGGATACCACAAGGATACTTATTTGGTAGACTGTTCAACCCCCCGTTTTGGAAGCGGTGAGGCAAAGGGAATCATCAACGAATCCGTCCGCGGTTTTGATTTGTTCCTGATGGTGGATGTTACCAACTACAGCCTGACTTATACTGTCTGCGGACAGGAAAACCATATGTCCCCAGACGACCATTATCAAGATCTGAAACGTATCATTGCTGCTGTAGGCGGAAAAGCAAGAAGAATCACCGTCCTCATGCCGTTTCTTTATGAAAGCCGCCAGCACAAACGTACTGCAAGGGAATCTTTGGACTGTGCACTTGCCCTTCAGGAACTCACCAACATGGGAGTAGACAATATTATTACCTTTGACGCCCATGACCCCCGCGTACAGAATGCAATCCCCCTGCATGGTTTTGAGACGGTCCAGCCTGCCTACCAGTTTATCAAGAGTATTTTGCAGGAAATCGACGACCTTCAGATTGACAGCGACCATATGATGGTGATAAGCCCAGACGAAGGAGGTACGAACCGCGCCGTATACCTTGCCAACGTACTTGGGCTTGATATCGGCATGTTCTACAAACGCAGGGATTACAGTAAAATTGTAGAAGGGCGCAACCCCATTGTAGCACATGAATTTTTGGGTTCCTCAGTGGAAAACAAGGATGTACTGATTATTGATGATATGATCTCCTCTGGCGACAGCATGATTGATGTTGCCACAGAATTAAAAAAACGAAACGCCGGGCGCATTTTTGTGGTATCCACATTTGGATTATTTACAGATGGATTGGAGAAATTCGACAGAGCAGTCGAAGAGGGCATTATTTTTAAGGTCGTCACTACGAACCTCACCTATCAGACCCCAGAACTTTTAAGCAAACCATACTACATTAACTGCGACATGAGCAAATATATCGCCTACATTATTGATACCTTAAACCATGATATTTCCATCAGCGACCTTTTGGATCCCTATGAACGGATTGAGTCCTTAGTAAAAAAATATATGTCTAAATATTAAATATAAAGCAGGCAAGCCCTAAGCGGTTTCCGAAATCCTTTTCTTTTCTAGGGGGCTTGCCTCGCTTTACCGCGCCGAGCACAATTGCGAAGCAATATTTTCCTCTTATGCGAGTGCGCATACTATTTTTATATTAGGAAGTTCCCAGAACTTTCCTAATATAAAATTGGCAAGCCCTAAGCGGTTTCCGAAATCCTTTTCTTTTCTAGGGGGCTTGCCTAACCCCTGCCATACAACAAGCCCCCATCAAAGATGAGGGCTTGTCCTTTAGGATTCTGGCTCAATCAGACCATAAGTATTTCCTTTTCTCTTATACACAACATTTACTTCCTCAGTCTCTGCATTCTTAAATACAAAAAAGCTATGCCCCAGCAGTTCCATCTGCACACATGCATCCTCTGGATACATAGGCTTAATGTCAAAGCGCTTGGTACGGATGATCTTTACATCTTCATCATCCTCGATCTCTTTTTCAATATACTCTTTTTGGAAGTTTCCTGCTGACTGCTTCTGGTCTACAATTTTATTCTTATATTTCTTTAACTGCCGTTCAATTACTTCTTCCACCAGATCTATGGAAACGTACATGTCATTGCTTACTTGTTCTGACCGAATAATATTTCCTTTCACTGGGATCGTAACTTCTATCTTCTGTCGTTCTTTCTCCACACTTAAAGTTACAAGAATATCAGTTTCAGGCGTAAAATATCTCTCTAATTTCGATAACTTTTCCTCCACTGCCTGTCTCAAACCCGCTGTAATCTCAATGTTCTTTCCGCTGATTGTAATACGCATGGTGTCCAACCCCTTTGCTGTTTATTTTTGTACTTTCAAAATACTTCTTCTAAAACACCGGCGCTTCTGCCGAAATTTCAGCAATGTAACATAATTCCCTATCATATCCATTGCTTTCTTCTACATTATACCATATTTATATTTTGAATACAATAAATCTATCGGATTTCTTGACATTTGACGCAACTGGACATAGGATATCTTTAGGCAATTGCGAAACTCAATCATTTTAGAAATTTCATATACAATTCAGAAAATTATAGAAGAACTATTTTCTCATACAAAAGCTAAGAAATACATTTCCGCACCATGGAAACAAAGTAGACAAGCCCACCTCCGCCTCCTTACCCCTATACTTAGGGGAGGGGGTGCTCACTTTGTCGCGCCGTGCACAATTGTGCAGCAACCGTTTCCCCTTGTGCGCATGCGCATATTATTTTTCTTCTATTAGGAAGACATTTTTTCGTTTTAACGTAAAAAGGACTTTCCTATAGAAGAAACAAAATACAAAAATTATGGAAGCCTTTGCTCAACATGATTCTCGTTTTCAGGGGTTTGTTGGAATGCTTGGCGCGTCCTGCGTTTTTGCTTTTGTATGAAATAAAATATTTGTATATAATTGTATAAATTGTATATGAAATTTTGATAATTTATCCGTTTCACAATTATCTAATTAGGATATCCTTAATGAAAGGAATGACTTTTATGAAACATGAAATTGCATTTATTACGGGCGCTTCCCATGGGATTGGACGTGCCATTGCACAGGAATTTGCCAAAGCAGGCTATTGTCTTGCCATCAATTGCAAACAATCGGTAAATGAATTAGAACAACTTGCCCATTCCCTGACAGAACAGTGGCATGTTCCCTGCATCCCCTTAGCAGGAGATGTAGGTACAGAAGATTTTGCCGCCTATGCATTTGAAAAAATCGAAACAACTTTGGGCACAGTCACACTGCTTGTAAATAATGCCGGAATTTCCCATATAGGGCTGTTGTCTGATATGACTCTGGAGGAATGGAACCATATTATCCAGACAAACCTCACTTCGGTGTTTTGCTGCTGCAAACATGCAATCCCTTCTATGCTCCGCAGCCAATACGGCAGAATCCTAAATATTTCTTCCATCTGGGGAAATACAGGGGCTTCGTGCGAGGTGGCTTACTCTGCCTCTAAGGGAGGAGTAAATTCTTTTACCAAAGCCTTGGCAAAAGAACTTGCCCCCAGCAATATCTCCGTAAACGCAATTGCCTGTGGTGTGATTGACACCCGAATGAACCAAGCTTTTTCGGAAGAAGAACGCCGGGAGCTTGCCGAAGAAATTCCTGCTGGACGATTCGGTACCCCGGAAGAAACTGCACAGCTTGCACTGGCACTGGCAAAAGCCCCTTCCTACTTGACTGGACAAATCATTACGATGGACGGGGGATGGCAATAAGTATTAAAGGCTCTAAATTACCATGGGTGTCGAATGCCAATTGCTATTTTAGGCTTACTTATATTCGAAAGCCTTACAAAAACATGTCCTTATATTCTCATTTGTGAATAATATATGCAATTTGAATATTTCCATTATTTTCTAGTTCATTTCTCTTACAATAGAAGTCAAATACCCCGCAGCAAGCTGACGAAGCATGTCTTAGCTTGTTTTTCGCGAGTCCGCCCCAAGGGACGGGGGATTCGGTCCTTGCGGCTGTCTACACTCCGTTTCGGTCCATGCTTATCATGCGCCACTGGCGCATAGCACCGTCAAATGTCCATAGAAATATGGCTATTTTCCTAAGTGCCCTTTGGGTACATTGCTCGCGGGAATAAAGTACAAAATTTTACTGACCAAAGAGGAATATTTTATGAAATTTTCAACAAGACTGGAAAACCTTTTGGAAGAACATAACCTTACACAGAGGCAATTATCAACAGAACTGCATATTGCACCATCCACACTGAATGGTTACCTGCGAAGAAACCGTGAACCAGATTTTGCAACTCTAATCAAACTAGCAGATTATTTTAACGTATCTATAGATTATTTATTAGGCGTTACCAATATCCGACACCCACACACCTCCAACGGATGTTATGATGACAAAGAAGGAGAGCTTTTAGATACTTATCGCTTGCTGGGTCCCCAGGAACAAAATTATTTGATTAAGCAAGCCCATATCTATTATCAACAAGATCTGGATATGTCCAATTCGCATAAAAAGCCAAATAACCCATAGCCTGCAGGCACGTCTCTTTCAAAGTGCATATATGTATCCTCGTATTGCGTATTTCTACTTTGAATGGGCATAATTCTATTAAGATGGGATGTATATTTTATCTTAATAGGAGGTGCCTCCATGGATTTTAGTATACGCCTTCAGAATCTCCTTGAAGAGAGAGACATTACACAAAAATCTTTGTCTGCCGAACTTCATCTTGCCTCTTCCACATTAAACGGATATGTCACGGAACATCGGCAGCCCGATCTTCAGACCTTGATTCGTCTGGCACGGTATTTTGATGTATCTACTGATTATCTCCTTGGACTCAGTACCGAAAAGAAACCAGCTCCCTCAACCTTAAATCAGACGGAAGGAGCCTTAATCCATCTCTTTCGGTCCCTGATTCCAGAACGTCAGGAGCTTCTTATTGAACAAGCAAAATTTTACCAATTCCTTTCCAGGAAACGTCAGAAAGACTCAAAAAAGGAATAATTTTCTTCTATATATTTAGTAGAAATAGGAGCTGTCGCAAAACAAGAAATTTCCACGACATATCGTACAGATATTTGCCATATTGTTACTATATGTTGTGGAATCCCAGCATTTTGCCCCCTTGTTGCCAGCCCTACGCAGGTGGGAAGCCATCCCATATCAGATCATTTGCCTGCTGCGAAATATTGTTTTCATACAATCATTTTCAGCCTGGTCTTTTTTCTTTTTTTCATGTATAATATAGTGGATTTTACAGGTTCAAGAACGCCGCCAGCGTTCTTGCTTTGAAGCGTACGTCATGCATCGCATGGCAAGTTTCTTTTGTGTGCCCCAACAATCCGCATATTCCAATTCTGTTAGGAGATTTCCATGGAAGAAAAAAAGATAAATCCACAACCAAACCCTGATACAACTTCTGCTGAAATTTCTCATCAGCATACCCACCAGCACACCCATGCTGTGCTAAACCGGATGTCCCGTGCGATCGGCCATATGGAAGCCGTAAAGCGCATGGTAGAAGACGGCAGGGACTGCAGCGAAGTTTTAATACAGATTGCCGCCGTACGCTCTGCCATCAATAATATTGGAAAACTTATCTTGGAAGACCATATCTCCCACTGTATTGTAGACGCGGTGGAACATGGAGACCACCAGGCGTTAGAAGATTTAAAAATTGCCATTGAACAGTTTGTAAAATAGCTTTCTCTCATCGGAAAAGGCTCCCACTTTAATAAGTGATGGGCAAAGCCAAATACCCCGCAGCAAGAACGCCGACGGCGTTCCTGAATTTTTTGGTTTACACACTTCTCTGTTTCATTCTCTTTACCAAAAGCCCTGCTGAAAAAAATGCCAGGGAAAAGAGCGCCACTATGAGACACGACTGCCACACTTTTCCTGCTTTAGACAATGCCGTCACTTTCTGGATTTCTTGATTTGCCACCTCATACCAATAAGACGGAATAAATTTAGACACCTTCTTGACACTATCACTCATCATCCCCAAAGGGACAAATACGCCTCCTAAAAAGCTAAAAGACAGACTGAATACATTGCTCATAATATTTAGTTCCTGATTGCTTTTTACAAACTGTACACAAAACCAGGCGACGCTTACGGCACAAATGGCAAAAACCAATGCATTTATAGCGCTCAGCACGCCCTGAAGGGTAAACAGATACTTCCAAGACACCAAACAGAGCATTCCCATAAAAATCATATACACGGCAAACGTCAATACGATACTTCCCAAAATCACCTGTATATTTTGTTGAAAAAAAGGCGTTGCAGAACACTTGTTTCGCGCCGCTAAATCTTTGTCTTGGAACGTTCTTATCACAGTGCCAAATCCTAAAATCATAAGTACCAGGAATACATAGGGAATATATTGGAAAAAATAAAATTCCCCTGACAGCTTTTGGTTATCACTTTTCTCTAAGAATCCTACTTGTGCCTTCTGCTGCATATCCTCCGCTGAAAATTCCAGCGCACGATGTGTTTCCACCCCTGCTTTTAAATACATAGACACGGTATTTAAGTACTGTTTTACCTCGTTATCAATCAGAGATGCCATACGGCTTCCAGGTACGATGGTTCCTTCCAAAAGCTGTTCTCCCTCTCCCACTGTAAACTTTTCTGTAAATTCTTTTGGAATCACCAATACATAATCAATTTCTTGATAATACATAGCGTCCTGCAATGCGGCACGTTCTTTTGGAATCTCCATAATTTGATTGTATTGCTTCAAATAAGAAACCAAAGCTTCCCCCAACTCACCCTGATCATTATTTTCCACTCCTATTTTTAAAGAAACTTTGGAAAATTCCATTTCTCCATTTTCTTGTAAAGATTTACTGATCACAAGGCTGATTACCAAATAAATCATAATATATATAAATAGTGTAATTTTATGTTTATTTACCACCTTAAAAAATACTTTAAATACTTGCATAACGTTCCCTCCTTATCAGGAAAAATCCGCCTGCCCCCAACAGCCCTGCAAGCAAGAGCAGGCTTATCATACATTGCATATACCTTCCATAGCCCTCATAAATATTCAAACTATACAACGCATGGGCGATCAGGGAAGCAGGATTAATTCGATTGACCACAGGCGCATAACGTTCCAGGAAATGATACATTCCTCCTACCATCAGACCACTCAGAAAGCTGGACAGCAGCATACAACTGACACAGATTCCCTCCTTGACGCTCTCATTGTAAGTCCCAATGCCTCCGATAAAAAACCCCAGAAAAATCCCAACCATGCTGCCCACCAAAGTGGTGAGCAGAACAAAACCAAACTTTTCTCCGAGAGATATCTTCATCGCATACATCAGATAACATACAGAAAATACCGTACACAAAAACTGCACCGTAAGCTTTGCCGCAAGTTCCGGCAGCAGCAGTCCATATCTTTTCGTACTCGCCACTACCCTGCGTGCGGCAATATTTGATAAGTCTGCCTTAAAATTCAGCGCACTTTCCAACCCCATTGTAACACCCATCAGACAATTCATAGCGATCAGTGCATAAAAATAATCTGTCATAACATTCTTTGGCGTGTCTGAGATAGATCCTTCTTTCAGATATTCGCACTGCCCATTTATCACTTCCATAGCGGCTTTGATCCCTTGGGGATTTTCCACACGGATCGTTTTCATAGTATGTATGGTACGCTGGTACTGTTCTAATACAGAACTTAAAATACTTTGATTCATCTCCTGTTTTGTCACCGTGAGGGTAACATTCCATTTGCCGTCATTTTCCCCATCTGATACTTTTTCCTGGCTCCCTGCTGGTTTTTGTGGGACAGGTTTCAAATTATAATAAATTCCTTCCACTTTTTCCTCTTTCAGCAGCCGTTTTGCCTCCTCCTTATCTACAGAAATGACCTTTATCAGCTCGTTCTCTTGCTCCAAAGACTCCAACACTTTTGTGAAAGCCTCATCTGCACCTTCCTCCATCACATAAGCCACTGGAATCTGGTGAAAGACCACCGTCTCCTCTATATATCCGCCAAAAGCAACGTGAAACAATGTTCCAAGGATAATTGGAAATATCAAACTCCAAAATATCGTCATTTTCTGGCGGGTCGTCTGCAGTAAACCATATTTATATAATCTCAAAAACATACTTTCCTCCTTCTATTCCAATGAATCCCGAAGTTCTTTACCAGTAATTTCCAAAAATACATCGTTCAATGTGGGAAGTTCCGAATGCACCCTGCTAAAAGTAATTTCCTGCCTTGTCATATAATCCAGAATATGTACCAGGTTATGTCTTCCCCCGCTGCAGCGGATTTCCAACATACCCTCCTGGTAATCCACCTGGTACACATGATTCAGCCTGCGCACCCCCTCCAACTGTTCTGTCGTCAGATCCCATGCCTCCAGATGAATTTTCTCCCCTGTCTTTATCATGGATTTCAGTTCTTCTTTTGTGCCAGACGCAATACACTTTCCTCCGTCCAAAATCGCAATCCTGCTGCAAATCTGCTCAATCTCTTCCATATAGTGAGAGGTATATATAATTGTCGCCCCTTCATGATTCAATTTCAAAATTCCCTCCAGGATGCGGTTCCGGCTCTGAGGATCGACCGCTACCGTAGGTTCATCCATAATAATCAATTTGGGTTTGTGCGCAATTCCGCAGGCAATGTTCAGCCTCCGCAGCAATCCTCCTGACAGCTTTCGTGGATAAAATTTACGGAAATCCTCCAACCCGGAAAATACAATTGCCTCTTCCACATACTGTTTCCTAACGGCTTTCTCTTTTATGTAAAGCCCGCAAAAATAGTCTATATTTTCTTGTACTGTCAGCTCTTCGAACACGGCAACATTCTGCAGCACCACACCAATCTGCCGTTTCATGTCATAGCTGTCCGGCTGCATCTCCTTTCCAAACACACGAATGCTGCCTTTATCAAAATACAAAAGCGCTAACATACAATTAATTGCCGTTGTCTTTCCAGAACCATTGGGACCTAACAATCCGAATACCTCACCTTGTTTTATGGTTAAATTCAGATGGTCCAATGCCACCAATTCCTTATACCTCTTTACCAGATTTTCAATTTCAATTACAGGCTGTGCCATATAGCATACTCCTTTCCTTAAATCAAATGACAGGCACGCAGATTTACAGATACTGTAAAATCTGCCGTTTGCACTGCCAATCTGCTGGCAGCGTCCTAATTAATATAGTGCCTCGTTGATTATTGACCAACCATACACTAGTTCAGATTCTACCAGACATCTCCTGCAAAAAACAGTGCCCATTGTCATTGCTTCCTAATGACAAATGTCATCTTTTCCTTGAATTTTCTTGTGAAAATAAAGATTTCTCATTATAATACTATATATCTCAACATTCAGGAAAGGAAAACTTATGGCTATTTTATTTGACAAACTGTTTTTACTTATGGGCTGTACCCTGCTTATGCTTTTTCACACACCAGCGTTTGACCAGCTTGAGGTGATAAGCTTTTTATGCGCTGTCATTTTCTTTTGCACCATGAGCTGCTGCAACCTAGAACGGATCCCCATATCTCAGTTGCCCAAAAACTCCCAGATATTTTCCGTTGGATTGTGGAGCTTGTTCTCCCTGCTTATCCTGCTTTTTCCTCCTCTGGGCTTCTTTCTCCCCTTTCTCTTTTACGAACTGGTTCCCTTTCTGCCCTTCCAGAACAAAGAGTATCAGGGAACTGCAGCAAAGCAAAGCTACTCCCTTTTTGATTCCAATGATAGGCTTGCCTTGGCAAAGAAATACGCTTTCCTTTCTGTTTGCCTTTTTCCTGCACTGGTCATGCAATTTTATAAAAATCCACAGCCCCTGCCGCTCTTAGCATTGTGCGCACTTGCTTTATTTTTATCATGGAAAACCAGACGTTTATTGAATTTAGAACATGCCTTTCGGCTGCTGCGGGACACTACCACCGAATACCATTTGCTGTTAAAACAAAAAAATCAGGATTTAATCCAGAAACAGGATTATGAAATTCATGTGGCAACGCTCAAAGAGCGTAACCGAATCGCAAGAGAAATCCACGACAATGTTGGGCATATGCTCTCCCGTTCCTTGCTGCAGTCCGGCGCGCTGATCGCTGTCAATCAACAGGAAAACTTAAAAGAACCCTTGGAGGCGCTCAAGGGCACGCTTTCTTCTGCGATGGATTCCATCCGTCAAAGCGTCCACGACCTTCACAATGATTCGGTGGATTTAAAGGGAAGTATCTTAGAGTTACTGTCTGATTTTTATGAGTATCAGCTCCAATTGGATTATGATATTAGTTCTTCTGTTCCAGCTCCAATAAAATATTGTTTCATTTCCATAGTAAAAGAAGCCCTATCAAACATTTCCAGGCACAGCAATGCCACAGCTGTTTCCATTACGCTGAGGGAACATCCCATGCTGTACCAGCTTATTGTTTCTGACAATGGAACTGTAAACAGTCCTGGAAAAACTTCCTGCGGAATGGGGCTTGCCAATATGGCAGAACGCATCAAGCAGTTAAACGGAAATTTCTCCGTAACAAATGAGCATGGATTTCGGATCTTTGCATCCATCCCTATTTGAACCATACTCTCTTTGATAAAACATGACATTTTAGGATTTATGTGACGACCGAACGGTCACAATGTGCAGAACTTTGGATATAGAAATTAGGAGGTTATTATGAAAATTATTATTGCAGATGATGACCACTTGGTCTCACTCTCTTTGAAAACAATTTTAGAGGCAACCGGAGAAATCCAGGTCCTTGCCTTGGGAAAAAATGGACAGGAGGCAGTCACGCTCTATGAAAAATATAAGCCGCAAGTCCTTCTTATGGATATTAGAATGGACGTCATGACCGGACTGGAAGCGGCAGAACAGATCCTGGCACAAGACCCCAAAGCAAATATCTTATTTTTAACTACCTTTCTGGATGACGAATACATTGTAAGGGCACTGCATCTGGGGGCAAAAGGCTATATTTTAAAACAAAATTTTGAAAGCCTGCTTCCTGCCCTCAAAGCAGTGGCAAGCGGACAGAGCGTGTTTGGAAATGAGATTGTCACAAGGCTTCCAGACTTCCTCTCCCCCTCCAGCCATTTTGATTATGCAAAAAAAGGCATTACCGAAAGAGAATTCTACATCATTGAACTGGTGGCAGAAGGGCTCAGCAACCGGGAAATTGCAGGACAGCTTTATCTCAGTGAAGGGACTGTCCGCAACTATTTAAGTTCCATCCTGGAAAAATTGGAACTAAGGGACCGGACCCAGCTTGCAGTCTTTTATTACCAGAATCGTTGACAAACTTATGATTCCATTGGTTCCAAGGGCTGTTACAATCACTTTTGAAAACAGTTCCAAGGATTTTTTCAATTTTATTCCAGTAGCTCCAAGGCAAGCTATTCCATTTGCCTTAAGAATTGAATTGATAACAATGCTTGTTCCAATTTTATTCCAGGACCTCTAAGGCTAGCTGTTCCAATTCTTCTTGGGATATGTTTATCACAATTTCTGCCTCTTGTTCCTGTTTGTAAATTTCCTGCTGCGCCAGCCAGGTTTGCCGCTGGCTTTTTAATTCCCCTGCTGCTTCCTGAAAAGACGGTGCCTCTTGCCCTTTTTCTTTGCCGCTATACGTTTCCTGGTACATTGTCTTTAAGTCCTCTTCAGATACCTCATACTCTTTTTTCAAATGTTCAAGCACTTGCACTTCAAGGCCTGTATAGACGTATTTATAGTAATCCTCCGGTTCAAAAGAAAGTAATCCATACACGGGATCTCCAGCAGAATTTTTTTGTTCCCTCTTTTTATTTTCCTCCTCCATCTCTGTCATCAGAGATAAGTAATCGGTTGCTCGGTCCAGCCCAGCTTCTCTTGCCAGTTTTGCCAGCATTTTCTTATGCAGCAGATCTTCTTTGGCAAGCTCCATAACTTGTGAGAGGGGCTTCCCTTGCGGATAACTTTCCCTCCAGAAATCCTGCGCGTTTGCCTGGCTGGTTTCATACTGCATTTTCACTTGGGAATGATAACTTCTGATGACCATTTGGTACTCTTCTTTTACAATCTTTTCCCCTGCAATCTCCATGACAGCCCCACTATCCTTTATAGTGTTTGTGCCGCAGCCAATCACCGCTGCGGCACAAATTGCTGCCACAATGCTAAGAAAAAACCTTTTGCACCTTTTCCGCATTCTGACATTCCTTTCTTATTTGATTTTACCACTTAACTTTGCAGAACTCCATGAGCCGTATAATTTTGTGGTTTTCCCATTTACCTTAGCTGTCTTATATGCACGAATCCGTACATAGTATTTCTTGCCCTTGGATAATTTCGTGACGGTAACAGATGTGGTGGAAGGTTTTTTAATCTCTTTCTTCTTCACACCAGATTTAAAATTCTTTTTCAGGCAATACTGTACCTCATATCCGCTTGCCTTAGTATCTTTCTTCCACTTGATTGTCATCTTCTTGCCTTTTACTGCTTTTACGCTGCTTAAAGTGGCTTTTTTCGGGTTTACTTTTATCGTAATGGTTACAGATTTTGCCTTGTAAGTACTGGTTTTTGCTGCCGTCACAGTGATGGTGCATGCTCCAGTTCCCTTGATTGTCACTTTTCCGGTGGTACTGGAAACGGTTGCCACCTTTTTATCAGAACTTTTGAAGGATAACTTCCCATTTCCCGTTGTCACCTTGGCGCCCAGTTTAAAGGCTTTTGCTCCATAAGCTTTGGAATAAGTCTTTGTATACTTGATGGTCTGTGATTTATAGGTCTTCAAACCATCCCTTGCCTTTTTCAAATCATCAAGAGCTTTGTCAACTTGCTGCTGGTCTGCATCTTCATTGTCCAAAACAGCCTTGGCATTTGACAGCGCTTTTTGGAATGTGTTCCAAGTGGTATCTGTATAGCTGCCCTTCTTTTTCTTGGCACAGGACTGGTAGACGGAATCAAGCACCCGCTTATCTGCTTTCTTTGTCAATGCCTCAAATGCCGCCTTCAAATCGTCTGCCGCCTTTGTAATAGAATCCTGGTCTGCCATTGCGTCCACTAGCGCCACTTTTGCCGCCAATCTTGCATTCTGGAAGTTCTTCCAGGAGTTTGCAGAATAATATGACGGTTCCTGTGCTGGTTCCAATGCAAGCGCCTTGTCCAATTCCTTTTTATCCAATACAATGGCGTCTCCCTTGACCGTCTTTGGATAAAGTACCACATCGTCTAAGTAGACTGTGCCGATCTCACTTGCAACGCTGATGCTGATTTTTTCATATCCCTTGGTAGCAAAAGAAAGTTTTGCTTGATACCAGCCCTTGTCGTCCTTCTCTGCATTGGAGGAAAGATTCATATTTCCAAGCTTGATCTCTGTCCCTGCAACATTTGCATGATGCTTCGCCTCCAGTCCCACCTTGGTGATATCTTCGTTACCGCAGTACACCCATGCCTCCAGGATATATTCCTTATTCTTTTCTACTGGAATCCCGCCAAGCTCAGAATAGGCTGTCTTGTCGCTGCTTGACTGGACAACCTTCAGACTCTTTGTTCCTGTATGTGCCTGCTCATCTGAGACAGATACGCTGCTCTGCCAGGTTCCCCAATCCTTCTCCGATTTCTCAAAGCCGGAATTATCGACGGTATCGCTGCTGTGGTATGCGCCAAGGATATCGTCTGCCGCAGTCCCTTCCCGGTCGGAACCAACCCGTTCCATATTCTGTAGGACCTTCTCCAAAATCAGTGCCTTGGAATCTACAGATGCCTGGATGGCCGTGGCGTCATTCAGCAAAGCTTTTGCACTGTCTGCCACCGTTTTTAATTTTTCCCAGCTCTCCTTGCCAAACTCTGTTTCTTTGTAACTTGCAATTTTATCTAACAGCATTGTGAGATACGATTTATCTGCAGCTTGTGTTGTTTTTTCACCCTGATATTCAAGCGCTCCTATGTCTATACGCTGTTTGTCTGCGCCTTGAACGGTATAGGGAACTGCCTTCTGTGCATAATCCTTATTTTCCAGTGTAATATGGGTGTCCACCAATTCATCTGCCACTTCTGGAAGGGATTCCTTGGGTACTGGGAGATAATCCCTTCCTGTATTGATACAGGGGGAATCCTGTTTGAGCATAAAACCATTGACCAAGCCAAGGGTTACTTTCCCTCCTGCAAAAGTCCCCGTAGTATAATCTTTTACATCCACAAAACCTGGATCTGCTACCACAGCATTGATATCCTCTTCCAGAGGATATACATCCTTGGAGCTGCCCCATACGCAGTTGCTGTCGTAACGGATCCCGTCATGGTTGGCAAACAGGACGCTGTCACCGCAGAAAACATTGTTGTAAATATCGGTTCCGCTGGTAAACGCCGGCACAGTTCCATTCACCCCGCTAGTCCAGGTACCTTGCTCCACTGCTTTGATATCTTTATATCCTGTATCCCAGTAAATGGTATTGTTGTAAACCTGGTTTCCAATACTGCCGTATTCGCCCACATGGACAATCCGGGAACCGTCAAACAGCCCGTCATTGACGCTGACATTATAGCGCACCACTGCATTGACTGTATAGTAAGGTCCTGGGCATGCCATCCAAAAACCGCCTTTATTTTCATGGCTGTAATTGTACTGGTACATCACATTCTGGTTGCCGTAGTCACAGTCAAACGCCATACCATCCTTGGTGCTCTCTGTATAAGCTGCCTCATTGTACTGCATGGTAACATTGTTGCAATCCCACATCCAGATTGCCGCATGGGCAGGATTCCTGCTGTAATTCCAGTCCTCGCTGGCGCTTGCTGTCACCAGGTTGTACTCTGCCGTACCCCCGTCGGCATTGATCAATACAATCCCGTCGCCAGCCACTTCATTGACATAATTGTGCGCCACATACACATTGGGCCATCCCACCCATTTCTTACTTCCTGCCTGCTGGCTTTTTTCGCCGCCAACCAGCTTGCGCGCCGCCCAGCAGCTCTCCATATAGATCGCCTCATGACTGACTTTCTCTACTTTATTTCCAGTAACCTTTAAATCGGTATAAAAAGACTCTATGTCTCCTCCAGTCACCAGGACTATAATACCGCCGGAACCTTTCTTGTCGCCGGCGGTCTCATTCACTGACATATAGCCATTGACATCATGTACAAAATTGTCTTTAATCACAATTCCGGGCAAGTCGCCGGCATCACGGTTTTCTACCAGAATCCCAGTCAGCATGTATTTGCTTTGGTCGTATTTTACCTTGCTGTTTGTCTCACCCATCAAATCTGCCTGGTCAGCCTCCCAGTTTGTGACTTCGAGGTTTTGAATGGTAATATACTTGGAATTCTTTACATGTACCACTGCAACGTCTTCTTTTTTCAAATTGCTTCTGTCTGTCAGCCACGGATCCCCCTGACCGTTGATGACAGGATCTGCCCCTTCGCCGTACTTGCCCAAAATTACCGGCTGGTCTTGGGTTCCCTCGGCGCCTGTAATCTCAAGTTTCTCGCCATTCCAGACACAGCCTGCTTTTAAAAGGACCTGGTTCCCGGCTGTCAGTTTCAGTTCTTTTAGATTTGCAAAGGACTTCCACGCTTTCGCCTCTGAGGTCCCATCATTGCTGTCATTCCCATCCTTGGCGTCAATATAGTAGGTTTTTGACGCAGCTTTTACCAAATCACCGGCTATTTCTGAGCCATCAATTGTAAGTTCCCTTCCGCTTTCCATAGCCTTTGCCTGTATCGGCACAGGGGCAGCGAAAAATACGCTGCCCACTGCCAATACTGCGGTTAAAGCCAGGGAAATGCCTGATTGCCATTTTTTCTTCCCCATATGCCTGTTCCTTTCCGCAAGGATGCTATTTTACTTTACCGCTCAATTTTACACTGCTCCATGCACCATACAGTTTTGTACTCTTGCCGCTGACTTTTGCTGTCTTATAAGCACGGACGCGTACATAATATTTTTTGCCTTTTTTCAGGCTCTTAATGGTGGTAGAAGTAGTCTTATTCTTTTTGATATTTACTTTCTTAACGCCTGATTTAAAGTTCTTCTTCAAGCAATACTGTACTTCGTACCCGGTTGCCCTGGTATCTTTCTTCCATTTCACGGTAAGTTTCTTGCCCTTTACAGCTTTCACACTGGTCAAAGCCTGTTTTTTCGGGCTGACCTTGATGGTGATTTTTACCGTCTTTTTCGTATAATTCTTAGTTGCTGCTGCCGATACGGTAATCGTACATGCGCCAGTTCCCTTAATCGTTACTTTACCAGTGGTACTGGAAACAGTAGCTACCTTTTTATCAGAACTCTTGAACGATAACTTCCCGTTTCCGGTTTTTACCTTGGCATTCACCTTAAATGCCTTGGAACCATAAGCCTTAGAATAAGATTTTGTATAAGAGATAGACTGTGCCTTCTGTTTAATCTTAATCGTTACTTTTACTGTCTTCTTGTTATAAGTACTGGTCTCTGCAGCCGTCACAGAGATGGTACAGGTTCCAGCCCCTTTGATAGTCACGGTTCCTTTGGTAGAAACCTTTGCTACCTTTTCGTTGGAACTCTTGTAGGATAATTTTCCGTTTCCGGTTTTTACCTTTGCGTCCAGTTTAAATGCCTTAGAGCCATATGTCTTCGTATACGTTTTGGTATAACTGATCGACTGGTTTTTCTTATTCCCAGTTCCTGGTTTGGGTTCCAAAGCGTCTTTTGCAGCTTTCAATGCATTCACTGCATCGGTTGCTGCAGTCTCTGTCAGATTGCTGCCAGCCAAAAGGTCTTTTGCTTCTTTGAGCATATTTTCATACAATTGCCAACTCTCAGCCGTATATTTTCCTTTCTGGTCTTCTGCAACCGTATTTTCTTTGATGGCTTCCTCCAGATAAGATTTCACTGTCTTTAATGCTGTTATCGCATCTTCCAGTTCTTTCTTTGCTGCGTCGATTTCTTCCTGTGTTGCATTGATATCAGACTGCATAGACTGTGCTTTTTTGTAAACATCCTGCAAAGCCTTCCAGCTATCTGACATATATTCTTTCTGCTTCAATGCCTCTGCTTTTTTGATTGCCTCGTTCAAAGCTGCCTTGTCTGCAAATGCGCCTGTCTTCTCATCCTGGATCACTGCAATCCAGCTCAATACGGGGTCAGCTCCGGAACCTGGCTTAGTGATACTTACCGTTACCTTACCATTTGCAGCCATGGTAAAGGATACATTCTGCTGCATCGCAGCGCTGCCAGACAGGTTAAATTCTTTGGAGCCCAAAGTGTTGTCGCCAGATTTAATGTTAATCTTAATGTTTCTGTTTGGATTACTGCTTGCCCACCATTCATGGAAACCAGCAGCAATGGTATAAGTGCCTGCTTCCAGGTCAAAGTCATAATCAATGTTTTTGCTGCCTTTTGCCCAATAACCAACGGTCCACATATCCTCCTGGTCCACATCGTTCTTTACTGCGAAATCTGTATCCAGGATTCCTGCGTAACCTGCGCGGTTCTCTGCGGTATATGCCTGGTCTGTTGCGGTATTGCGAAGCTTATCTCCCAGGCTTGCCTTTGCCAGATCCAGATACTCTGATTTTGTCCTTGCACAGTCGAAGAAATAAATCATCTTATCATTCAGCATGGTCAAGGTATGTTCAATCTGGCGTCCTCCGGCAAGGGTTCCTAAAATTGTAACGGTTCCTAACGCCGTATCTTCTTGCGGGAAACCGCTCCAGGTCACTGCAAGTTCCTTTGACTGTCCGCCAATCTTCACTGTGAGGGTCTTAGGCAATGCTTCTTTCAGCGCTGCCACAGAGACTGCTGACTCAGGTAATTTCGTCTCAACCTCAAGCTCTCCCATAGTATCCCATACGCTCAGATCCCAGTCAGAATACCTTCTGATAGCAATTGCTCCATCGCTTGTAAACTCTACTGGCAGCCATACATATCTGGAATTGCGCAAGGAACCGCCTTTATCTGGATTATCCCAACGGTCTCCCATATAGATAAACTTGCCTTTTGCAGCGTCTACCGGGAATACGCAGGTACTCTGTGTGTCATACGTAGTTTCTTTGCCTGTGTCGGTACAGGGGTTTTCTTCTTGCAGCGTCCATGGTCCTAACGGCTGGTCTGCCACTGCATATTTTGCTGGGTTCGGCGCCCATCCGGTACATCCAGATGTTACCATATAATACTTGTTCTTGTACTTAAACATTGCCGGAGCTTCCCTGGACTCCCCAACAAAATTAACGGTAAAGTCAGTACCCTTTACGGCTTCTCCCTGGGGTTTTGCCACATTGGTATACTCATCATTTAATTTTGCAATGTACATATTCTGATTTCCGTCAGAAGAATACATAACATAAGCTGTGCCGTCATCATCTTTAAATACGTTCATATCACGTACATGACCGCCCTCTTTATCAAAACCACGGTCTGTAATATCCTCATCATAGTTCAGAAGATAGCTGCCCAATAATTTATAAGGACCTGTGGGGCTGTCGGCGATCGCTACCCCTGCCTTTGCTTTGGCGTAATTGCCGCCGCTCTCTGTTGCAAATGGATCCTGTCCGTCTGCATGGAACCAAATCACATATTTATTGGTTTTCTCATTGTAAAGCATCTTTGGACGCTCAATCACACATCCTTCGTCAGAGTATTCACCCTGCCACAAATCTGTGTAGATGGCTTTTTTCTCAGCCTCTGTCTTTAAATCGCCATAGAGCGCCTTGAAATAATCATCTGTTTCAAACTGGTCCATGCTGGTCATGGTCTTTAATACAAGCCCTTCATCCTTCCAATTGTACAAGTCGGTAGAAGTGTACATATGGATTCCTGCACATGGACGGTAATCATTGGTCTTATCCTCGCCAATCCAATAGTACTTTGTCTCACCGTTTACCGTAAGCTGCTGGATCTGTCCGCCGTGTGCCTGAATAACGGTACCATTGTCATCATATCTCACATCCCCATTTACACCAGAAATAGAATCATAGGTATAAGAAATCTTTAAGTTCGTATAGGCTTTTTTCAGATTATCAGCGGCTGCTTTCCTTGCTTCCTGGTCGGTGGAATCTTTCAATGCCTGTGCTGCTGCCATCGCCTGGTCAAAAGCATCCTTGGTCGCTTTCACATAATTCTTTCCTTCTGTCTGTTTCTGGTAATAAGTTACCAGCTCTTCCAAAGTCCTCTGCTTGCCAAAGAGCTTGATCTCTGCAATATTGCAGTTTGCTTTCTCATCATCTTCTGGAACTGCATACTTGATATAACGGAAACTTCTGCTATCTGCCTGGAATTCCTTCGCATAGATATAAGTATAGGACCCTGCGGTTGGCTCTTCTGCTATGGTGTGCAGCAATGTCCATTCTTTTCCATCATTGGAACCATAGAAGGAAGCGTTTACACACCTGCCTGTATATCCGCTTCTGGGCGCATATGCGATTGCTGCAAGCTCCTGTGCTTCCCCAAGGTCGATCTGCACCCAGCCCTTGGCAACGCC
The DNA here is from genome assembly GCA_951801955.1 of uncultured Lachnospiraceae bacterium. GTDB lineage: Bacteria > Bacillota > Clostridia > Lachnospirales > Lachnospiraceae > Petralouisia. Next base: position 9,938 of record CATOOV010000021.1, on the reverse strand, counting down.
ATCAAAGAAAGTATTTAACTTTCCATCCACCACGTTTGCCGGACCATTTGCCGTATCATTGTTCCATGGCGCGCTTCCTGATACCATTTCTTTATTTAATTCAAGCTCTTCCAAAGATACTGTCTCATCACTATTGCGGTCATAGGTTACACCTTCCACAATGTAAGTCGTGATGGAATTTGCTTTCATGGTAGCGGTAAAGCTCTTGCTTGCAGTATCTGCTGCGATATTGTCGCTGCTTGTCACATCTGCCCAATTCTCTCCGCCTTCCTGCGCGCCGCTGGTACGGATTGCCTGGATAGTGGAACCCATGGTCTTAAAGTTGGACAAATCAAATTTCCAAGTCTGATCTTCCCCTGCCGTATTCAAGGCAACAATCACTGCTTTCTTTCCTTTTGGATCATAAGCTGCCAAAGTCTTATTGCTGGAAGCAATCAGTGTATAACCTGGACGGATATATCTGGAAAACTGTCCATATGCATAGTATTTTCTGGTCTTTACCACTTCTTTGTTGTTGTGGTCGCCAATGGCAATTCCCCAATAGCCAGTGTTCTTGTCATAAAACCGCTTGCCAGTTTCCTCGCTTACAGCAGTCTCTAAGGTATTAAGATCTGGCTGGTCAAACTCATTGTTCTGGTCCACGTTCATATCCACTGCATTCCAAAGAATCCATGCGGAAGCACGCAGCCCGTTTAAGTCTGTCATAATCCGCTGTGTCAGCCCCAGAGCCGCTGTCATTTCACCTGCTTCTGTACCAGCAGTATAAGCCCCGTCTACCTCGGACATCCAAAGGTTTAAGCCATTCTCTTCCGCCAAGGCGCTTAATTCTGCCCGTTTGGAACCGCTGTATGTATGGGTATCAATCCGTGATACCACTTCCTTTGCCGCCGCAGACAATTTGTTATAGGAAGTGATTGATTTGTCAATATCTGTCTCATCGGTACCAGAGATAATGATATTTTCAATGGCTTCCTTTACATCTGCATTCTCCGGCTGCGCTGCCAACGCCTTTAATTCTTTATTCATAGCAACAATGATATTGGACTGGGATCTGCCTGGATCAAAATGGCAGCCTTCCTGCTTGTTGCTGTTGGCGCCCCAGTAAGAGGTATCCGGCTCATTCATCGGCGTTGCACTCTGGAAGGTAATGCCGTTCTTTGCCCAGTGTACAATCACATCCGCCATATATGCAGCAAATGCATTGTAAGAATCTGCGCGCAGGTTATCTGTGCTAGAATCCACTGCTCCTGAACTGCATCCGCTGTTGGTCATAAAGTATGGCGGTGAGTTGGAAAATGCTTCTGCGATAAACTCTTGTCCGCTTGCCTGCATTGCTGCCTTTAAGATATTTAACTGGTTTTTGTCTGCTTCCCAGTCATAATTCCATGCAAAACCGCTCTCCTCATCCACTCTGGCAAATTCTTGCTGGTACTCTTCCAACGTTTTCTTTGTGGTGTCAATCCTGGTTACATCTTTCGCATAACCTGGAACCACAGAGTCGGAACGTTTGATATGGGAGGGATGTAAAAACTCATTTTCTGTCAATACGCCTTCTTCGCCAGCTTTCACGACTGCCATCTTTACATAGTCAAGCGTCCAGTCTGCTTTTCCTGCCACATTGATCGTATTGTCCCCTGCCTGTAATATTACATTGGGAATCGTCACTACAAACAACGTCTGGTTGCTGCCGCTTGCGCCTACGATTTTTCCTTTTAATACATCTTCATTTGCTATAACGTGGGTCTGCGCCCCGTTATCCCCGCTTACGATATCAGGATTCACACGGATTGCCACGTCACGACCGGTATTGTTGTTGTGCATCAGCAGCAATTTTACCGTATACTTGCCTGCGTCCTGCACATTTACGGTATAATGAAGGTTGTCTCCGCTTCCCACGGCATCGTCCAGTTTATTGACATAACCAATATACTTAAACTCTCCAACCTTCGTTCCCTTCGTAATCCCAAAATCTGCATCTGATTTGGTATAAGTGGAATCCTTTAATCCTGTCCAAGTTTTAATCTCCATACTGGTTCCCGCATAGGTCGGCGTATGTCCTGTTGTCTCCAAATCATAGAACTGTGCCTTTTCATTTACGGGAACTGTGGGTACTTCTCCTGTCAAGTCACCGCCGCCTACGTTGTAACGGCCGATGTTCATATCCAGTCCTTTATCGCTGAAGAATGCCTCTGCTGCTTTGCTTGTCAGGGTAGCATCGTACCCCAGCCGGTTTGCCCACCAGCAAAGGGATGTACCCCAACCTTCAAATTCACCTAAGCCATCACCGTCCGTATCATGGAACGGAGACGCCTGACCAGGCTGCAGGCGCACGGTGGCAGCAATATCCGTCTCTCCTGCTGCATAACTGACATTCAATCCATTGACTGGAATTGCCGTTATCAGCAGAGCGGCTGCAGTGACTGCGCCAATACATTTTTTCAATCCTCTCATATTCTTCCTCCTTTTGATTTTCTAGAGCATGGTATTACCTATAGGCGTATCAGATAGTAATTTTTAGACATGCCCCAGTATCACATCCCCAAACAAAGAGCCAGGTTATTTGGACGATGTGATACTAGTGTACGGTTTCCCCCATCTCTTACCTTATATTTTAAGATGTTTTAGTAATTTTCTCAATTATTTTTACTAAATTTTTTAGTAAAAACTGCATTTTTGGCAAAATACACAGAAAGCAGGTGAAAAACCTGCGGTTTCCCCCTGCTTTCAAAACATTTTTTATCTATTTTGCTGAATCCGTATTCCAATTTCTACTAAAAACGATACAAGTATTCCCCAAACGCCTAGGCTTGCTTTGCAAGTGCAACCATAAAGGGGAGCACCTGGACTGCTCCATCCCTATGCGTTCCCACACGCTGCACCCATTTTCGCATCTCTGCATGTTATAATTTCTTAATCCGCTCCAAAGCGGCAAGCGTATTCTCAAAACTTCCAAACGCCGTCAGGCGGAAATACCCTTCCCCGCTGGGACCAAAGCCGGAGCCTGGAGTTCCCACCACGTTTGCCTTCTCCAAAAGATAATCAAAAAAGTCCCAGGAGCTCATGTGATCTGGTGTTTTCAGCCAGATATAAGGCGCGTTCACACCGCCGAAAGCCGTGTATCCGGCATCCTGTAAGCCATTCTTAATGGTTGCGGCATTTTTCATGTAGTATGCCACCTGTTCTTTTAACTGTGCCTTTCCCTCCGGGCTGTAAGTAGCCTCACCAGCGCGCTGCACAATGTAAGGGGCGCCGTTAAATTTCGTGCCATGGCGGCGTGCCCACATGCCATGCAGGGAGACATCATTGCATTTTAACTCCTTTGGCACTACCGTATAACCCAAACGTACCCCCGTAAATCCTGCATTCTTGGAATAACTCTTTAATTCAATGGCACATGACTTTGCCCCTTCACACTCATAGATGGAATGTGCCACATCCGCCTCTGAGATATATGCCTCATAAGCCCCATCATAGATAATGACAGCGCCCACCTTGTTGGCATAGTCCACCCATCCCTGAAGTTGTGCATTGGGAATCGTGGTTCCTGTGGGATTGTTGGGCAGGCACAGATAAATCATATCCGGCGCCTCCTTGGGAAATTCTGGCACAAAACCATTTTCCATAGTACAGGGCATGTAAATTACATCACTCCAAGTCTCAGATTTTGCATCATAAACGCCTGTCCTGCCGGACATCACATTGGAGTCCACATAAACCGGATAAACCGGGTCGCAGACTGCAATCCGATTGTCTGGTCCAAAAATCTCCTGAATATTTGCCGAGTCGCTTTTTGCTCCGTCTGACACAAAAATTTCATCTGGAGAAATATCACATCCCCTGCATTTATAATCATGCTCTGCAATTGCATTTCTTAAAAATTCATAACCCAGATCAGGCGCATATCCATGAAATGTCTCTGCCTTTCCCATTTCATCCACTGCTTTGTGCATGGCTTCAATCACGGCAGGCGCCAAAGGCTGGGTCACATCACCGATCCCCAAACGAATCAAATCCTTGTCTGGATTTGCCTGTGTGTATGCCGTAACTTTCTTTGCAATGGTGCTGAACAGGTAACTCCCTGGAAGCTTCTGATAATTTTCATTAATTTTAAACATAATTTTCTCCTTTTTCTATATAACTACTAAGATTTCTAATACAAAAATCAAACTTAAAAATAAATTTAATAAATTATTCTTATATTTCTATTATATTATCCTTTAACCTTTAAGCATTTGCTGCAATGGTAAAACTAAAAGATTCAAACTTCTGCCTCCCTTGGCAGGTCTATTTCCCCATCAAATACAGTAACGGCAGGTCCTGTCATATATACCGGCGCATTGCCGCCCTCCCAGGCAATGTCCAGATCACCGCCTGTCAGTTCCACCATAACTTCCTGCCCGCATCTTCCATTGACCATTGCCGCAACTGCTGTGGCACATGCCCCCGTCCCGCAGGCAAGGGTCTCGCCGCTCCCCCGCTCCCATACCCGCATACGCAGAGTAGAGGAATCTACCACATTCACAAACTCTGTATTAATACGCTTGGGAAAACGAGGGTGATTCTCAAAGACAGGACCAATTGCTTCCAAATCCAGCTCCCTCACATCCTCTTCCATAAATATCACACAGTGAGGGTTTCCCATGGATACCGCCGTCATATGGTAAACCTTTCCTCCAACCTCAAGAGGTGCGTCAATCACCTGTTCTGTATCCGCGAGTACTGGAATTTCAGCCGCTTTCAGGCAAGGCATTCCCATATTCACCTTGACTTTCGATACCTTTCCATTTTCTATTGTCAAATCCAAATACTTGATTCCAGCAAGGGTCTCTACGCTGATCTTCCTTTTATCTGTCAATCCATAATCATACACGTACTTTGCCACACAGCGAATCCCATTACCGCACATTTCTCCGCGGGAGCCATCTGCATTGTACATCTCCATTTCAAAATCTGCTTTTTGGGATGGCTTAATCAAGATCAACCCATCAGAACCTACTCCAAAATGTCTGTCACTGACAAGTTGAGACACTTTTTGGGGGTGTAAAAGTTCCTCTTGCATACAATTTACATAGACATAGTCATTTCCTGCTCCATGCATTTTCGTAAATTTCATTCTTATGCTCCTTCCTGATAATATTATCCCTGCATCATACTGAGAATCATCTGTGCTGTCTCGACAAGGTTGGTTCCATTGTCCATACTGCATTTTTGCATATAACGGTGGGCTTCTTCCTCTGTCATGCGATTGCGTACCATCAGGACTTCCTTTGCCTTCTGTATGGTCTGCGTTTCCTCTTCACTGCGTTTTGTCAAACGGGATTTTTTCTTCTTTTTTCTGCGTATCACAACACCGTACATCATTTCTAAGGTACTGACCAGTTCATGGACTTTAAACGGCATGGCAAGGCACACTACATTTTCGGGCGCCCCCTCCCCCCATGTATTTGGATTCACTGCCACAAGCATTTGAAAATGGGGCGGCAGACATTCCCGAAGCTGCAAATACATCATATCCTTTAAGCGGGCAGCACAAATGACAATTCCATCTTCCAGCAAGTCTGCCTGCTGCAGGATCTGTGCCCCTGTACTGCAGACAGCGCCAACCTGAAAACCATTCCTAACTAAAATATTCTTTATATTTTTTCCATTTTCCAATTTTGGAAAGGCGACAATGATATTGACCAAAACATTTCCTCCATGGAACTATATTTTATAAAGATAATTTTCAATTTCCCAGCCTGTCACCTGTTTGCGGTACTCATTCCATTCTGCACGCTTTACCTGTGCATACTTCCTCACAATATCAGCTCCCAATACTTCACACACCAAGGAATCCTGTTCCATCTGTCTAACGGCTTCATTTAAATCTGTGGGAAGGGGCGTTATCTTAAGGGCTTCCCGCTCTTCCCTCCTCATCTCCATCACACTGATACTCACCGGTTCTGGCGGAAGAATATGTTTTTTCATCCCATCCAAACCTGCCGAAAGGCATAACGCAAGGGCAAGATAAGGATTTGATGCCGGATCCGGACAGCGCAGTTCGACCCGTGCAGCTTCCCCCCTGCCTGCCGGAATCCGAATCAACGGTCTTCTGTGGCTCTCTGACCAAGTAATATAAAGAGGCGCTTCAAATCCTGGCACCAGACGTTTATAGGAATTAACCAATGGGTTCGTCACTGCAGCCATGCCAAGCATATGTTCCATCAGCCCGCCAATAAAATAGTATGCCTCCCGGCTTAATCCCCTGGGGTCGGAAGGATCGTCAAACATATTCCTGCCGTCTTTGGAGACAGACATATTCAAGTGCATACCAGAACCATTGACACCAAACTTGGGTTTCGGCATAAAACTTGCAAACAGCCCAAAACGTTTGGCTATGGTTTTTACCGCAAGCTTAAACGTCATGATATTGTCTGCAGTTGCCAATGCCTCATCATAGCGAAAATCAATCCTGTGCTGTGCCGGCGCCACCTCATGATGGGAGGATTCAATCTCAAATCCCATATCCTCCAGTGTCAGCACCATATCACGCCTGGCATTTTCCCCCAGATCCACAGGACCCAAATCGAAAAATCCAGCCCTCTCATGGGAAATTGTGGTAGGTCCCCCTTCCTCATCGGTGTGGAACAGGAAAAATTCACATTCTGGACCAACATTAAACTGATAGCCAAGCTCTGCGGCATGGGCTATAACCTTCTTTAAAATATAGCGGGGATCTCCTTCAAAGGGAGTTCTGTCTGGACGATAAATATCACAGATAATTCTTGCTACTTTTCCCTGCTGGGGACGCCATGGAAAGATTGCAAAAGTATCCAAATCTGGATATAAATACATATCAGACGCCTCAAAACGGACAAACCCTTCGATAAAAGAACCATCAAACATACACTGGTTATTCAGCGCCTTTTCAAGCTGGCTCTTGGTGACTGCCACATTTTTTAAAGTTCCAAATAAATCAGTAAACTGCAGACGGATAAATTCCACATCCTCTTCCTCCACCATACGGAAAATATCCTGTTTCGTATACTTACTCATGATGTCAACACTCCTTTGCTTTTAACATTTGCAGTACTTTCTCAAACTCCATGTCTCCCCCAAATAAATCTAAAGCACTGCCGATGGTCACATTCAACCGATGTTTTCCCAGCTTTTTCAAGGATGCCAGATCTTCAAAACTTCCTACCCCTCCGGCATAAGTGATGGGAATTTTCCCCCATTCCCCCAGCCTTCTGACAAGCTCCTTCTCAATCCCCTGTGCCTTTCCCTCTACATCCACTGCATGAATCAGAAATTCATCTGCATAATGTGACAATTGATCCAACAGGCTTTCCTCTATTTTTTCTTTGGTAAAGTTCTGCCAGCGGTCTGTGACAATATAATAATCATTTTCTCTTTTCCTGCAGCTTAAGTCCAGCACCAAATGCTCTTTCCCAACAATGTTTACCAAACGTTCCAAATTTTCATAATAAATCATGCCATCCCGGAATACATAGGATGTAACAATCACGTGGCTGGCTCCGGCATCCAGGAAACCTTTGGCATTCCCAGGATTAATCCCGCCTCCCACCTGCATTCCTCCAGGATAGGTCAAAAGCGCCTGCATTGCCTGCTGCCTGGTTGCTTCATAATATGCGCTTCCAGCCGGATTCAGCAAAATAATATGACCGCCCCTAAGCCCTCTTTGCTGATATAACTTTGCATAAAATGCTGCATCCTGCCCTGCTACAAAATTTTCCACTGCCTGGTTTCCTGTATCCTTTAAGCTGCTTCCCACAATCTGTTTTACTTTGCCATTATGAATATCAATACAAGGACGAAATTCCATGCCATGCTCCTTTTTGTTTTCTCTCATCGGAGAAGGCTCCCACTTCAACAAGTGGAGAGTACAACTATTTTCTCTCAGTGGGAGGAGGCCTCCGGTTGAGAGAAAAGCCAAAATAATTCTTGCATAGCATATCATATTTGTCCTTATTTTTCAATTACCCTTAGGGGACGCTGCAAAAATTTTCCTTTCTTTTATAAGTTCTCCTAACTATATTTAGTAGTAAAAGTGATAAACAAAATTTCTGATAAGTCTCTGCCAGTCGTTGACAGCCTATTTTTTTTTTGTTAAAATCGAGGGAATAACATTAAAAACACTTAAAAGAAAGCGAGGAAAAAAAATGGGTACAATTATCGGCGAAGGAATTACATTTGATGATGTGTTGTTAGTTCCTGCATACTCAGAAGTTACACCGAACATGGTAGACTTATCTACTAATTTGACTAAAAAAGTGAAATTAAACATTCCCATGATGAGTGCAAGTATGGATACGGTTACTGAGCACAGAATGGCAATCGCTATGGCACGTCAAGGCGGCATTGGAATCATTCATAAAAATATGTCAATCGAGACACAAGCTGAGGAAGTTGATAAGGTAAAACGTTCTGAGAACGGCGTTATCACAGATCCATTTTCTCTCTCTCCGCAACACACCCTGCAGGATGCAGACAACCTTATGGCAAAATACCGCATTTCCGGCGTACCCATTACAGAGGGGGGCAAACTGGTAGGGATTATCACAAACCGCGACTTAAAATTCGAAGAGGATTTTTCCAAACAAATCAAAGATTCCATGACCTCCAAAGGACTTGTAACGGCAAAGGAAGGCATTACTTTAGAAGAGGCAAAAAAAATCTTGGCAAAAGCAAGAAAAGAGAAACTTCCTATTGTAGATGACAATTTTAACTTAAAAGGCCTGATCACCATTAAAGATATCGAAAAACAAATCAAATATCCACTGTCGGCAAAAGATGGGCAAGGCAGGCTGCTGTGTGGCGCAGGCGTAGGCATCACGGCAAATATGATGGAACGTGTAGACGCGCTGGTAAAAGCGAAAGTGGATGTTATCGTGGTGGATTCGGCACACGGCCATTCCAAAAATATTATAGAAGCTCTGAAAAAGATTAAGGCAGCATTTCCCGACCTGCAGGTGATTGCAGGGAATATTGCAACAGGCGCTGCTGCAAAAGCGCTGATTGAAGCTGGCGCAGATGCTGTGAAAGTAGGGATTGGACCTGGTTCCATCTGTACGACCCGTATTGTCGCTGGTATTGGCGTACCTCAGGTCACTGCCATTATGGATTGTTATGACGTTGCAAAAGACTATGGCATCCCTGTCATTGCAGACGGCGGCATTAAATATTCTGGAGACATGACCAAAGCAATTGCGGCAGGCGCCAATGTATGTATGATGGGAAGCATCCTTGCAGGATGTGATGAAAGCCCAGGAACTTTTGAGCTGTACCAGGGCAGAAAATACAAAGTATATCGGGGCATGGGCTCCCTTGCCGCTATGGAAAACGGCTCCAAAGACCGCTATTTCCAACAAGACGCCAAGAAGTTAGTGCCAGAAGGCGTGGAAGGACGGGTTGCCTATAAAGGTTCTGTGGAAGACACCGTTTTCCAATTGACAGGCGGGCTTCGTTCTGGTATGGGCTACTGTGGAGCTGTCAACATAGAAACCCTAAAAGAAACAGGAAAATTTGTTAAGATCTCTGCTGCTTCCTTAAGGGAAAGCCATCCCCATGACATCCATATCACCAAAGAGGCTCCCAACTACAGCATGGATGAGTAAAGAGAACAAAAGTGCGTTTCACGCACTCCCGCGAGCAATTACTTTTGCCAACGTATCTTTTGTTCCCGCGCCGCGCACCGTCACGGAGTGACAATTTCCCCTTGTGCGCGTGCGCATCCTGCCTGGAAGGCTTTTCTCATATAGGAAATTTCGTTGAAATTTCCTATATGAGAACAAAAGTGCGTTTCACGCACTCCCGTGAGCAATTACTTTTGCCAACGCATCTTTTGTTCCCGCGCCGCGCACCGTCACGGAGTGACAATTTTCCCTTGTGCGCGTGCGCATCCTGCCTGGAAGGCTTTTCTCATATAGGAAATTTCC
>CATOOV010000020.1 GCA_951801955.1 uncultured Lachnospiraceae bacterium | reverse complement strand
AAGGCATAGCGACAGTTATGTCTGTTTCTCATGTTTATTTTTATTCATTTCAGATAATATTCACTTTTCAATGTCCACTGCCAACTGTGCTGACAATAATCACTCAGGATTCCGAGAGATTATTTTTTATATTGCGACAAGGTCTTTCCTTTATTCATAATTCCATTTGTGCCCTAACAATCATAAGTCTGTTGCTTTTGCAGCTTGTAAAACCTGCCTCGCCTGCCATATGTTCTAACCAACAAAATCTAGATACCCCGACAGAAAACTTGCGCCTAATTATGCCTGCCAGGTGACAGGCATAACTAGGCTTTTGGTTTCCCATCGGGGTATCGTTCTGTTATTACTCCCTAACCTTTGGAGTAATATCTGTTATTTCTTAATTTTCACTGCCTTAACTTTACTATAAGAACCATATACTTTGCTGCCTTTGGAATCCAGTTTATATGCGCATGCTCTCATATAATAGGTTTTCTTCTTTTTCAGTTTCGCAATGGTCTTTGTCGCAGTTTTTGTGGTTATGGATTTTACACCCTTTTTAAATTTCTTATCGGTAGAATACTGAATCTTATATCCTTTGGCGCCAGATACCTTGTTAATGGTGATCTTTGCCTTCTGTTTGGATACATTGGTTATTTTCTTGATGGATGCCTTCTTCACCGTAACCTTCTTCCACTTCGCATAGAGGGTGAGATCCTTTTTACTGGATTTTGCAATCACAGTAACCTTTTTCTTAAACTTCTTGTCAGAATACCAGCCGCTGAAGGTATAGCCTTTTCTCACAGGTTTCTTCAATGTAATCTTCTGGTTATAATAGGTAGAAGGATTACCCTTATGGTTCGTGCCTTTGTTCAGTTTATAGGTAATCTTGTAAGGCACGGTAAATTTACAGGAAGCTTTTACTTTACTTCCGTCCTTTGCTGTAACTGTAACCGTTGCTACTCCAGGTTTCAATGCCTTTACAACCCCTTTGCTGGTTACCTTTACAATCTTTGTGTTGGAAGATTTAAAGGTAACTGCCTTGTTCGTTGCATTGGAAGGTGTAATGGTCTTCTTTAAGGTATAAGTTTTTCCTCTTAACAGCTTCTTTGAGGTTGCATTCAGCTTAATCTTGGTAACTTTCACATCATCTGCTGGAGGAGGAGTTACCCCATTTTTCTTCCACTTTGCATAGAAATCCAGATTTCCCGTTGTCCCTGCCGCGATGGTTGTGACCTTATTCTGAAATGCATTGTCAGAATACCAGCCTTCAAATGTATAGCCTTCCCGTGTAGGATCTTTTAATGTGATTGTCTGTGTTGCATCGTATTCTGCTGGATTTGCAGCATCGTTTGTTCCTCCATCCAAGTGATACGTAATCGTATACTTTACAGGATCCTCTTGCTGGTCTTCGCCGAATTCTTTGGTGCTGTCTCCAAGCGCTGCAAATGCCCAAGCCTGTTCCTCTCCAGCTGTATTAGCCAAAGTTAATGTATGGTTATCGCCTGCTCCCAAATACTGATTGGTAGACTGATTCTGCAAGGTAAAGAATCCTTCTTCTTTCTTTACTGCCGCCCATCTCTGTCTCTTCTGTGCATCGCCATCTTCCTTTGTCTCATTGAGCTGTACTAAAGTTCCATCTTCTTTTACCGCCAATAATTTGCCGGAAGCAAAATTTTTCAGTGTGTAAGTTCCATCCCCCATATCTACAGGAATCCACATCTGGTTTTCGGAGTTTCTCTCATTGGTCCAAGTCATAGCTTTCGCGCCGTTTGCTGTAGAACCGCCGTCAATTCCAAGAACCTCTTCTTTTACTTTACTGGTAATATAATACAAGGATTTCAATTCTTCTTTTTCTTTTAAATCCTTTTCCACATCTACAGATTTGATATAGATATAATTGTCCTTCTGGTCAAATCCCTTGCTGCCATTGATCAGAAGTTCCCCGGTGGATAACTGCAGATAGCAGCGGTTGTAACCACCGATAGCTCCCACTTCATAGGTAAGCCATGCGCCTGTTCCATCTTTTTTAGTATTAATTAATACCTCTGGATGGGTTCCGGTACTTGCAATCACCCTTCCATCTTTCAGTGTATATACATAGGGAGAACCACTGTCTTTTCCATTGGAAAGAGGAAGCCGTGTTCCTGGATCTTTTGGATTCCAATTGTATGGATCGTCTGCAATTTTACAGAAAGAGGCAATTGGGCTGCTTGTGCCGACGCCCTCATATACCATCATCCACTTGCCATTCTCCATCTGGGTGACAATCGGCATTCCTGGTCTAGCGTTTTTGTTGTCAAATGCAACGTCATCTACCGCCGTTCCCCATGTCTTTCCATCCTTCATAATCTTATGTACTAATTTCTGGGCATGTGCCGGACGGTCTGTCTCGTCAGAATAATAACAAATCAACTGATCGTCGTGGAACAAGAAGAAAGGCTCCCATACCGGGGTATATCCCATAATATTTCTTCCGCCATCTGCAATGGTATTTAAGTAAGTCCAGGATCTTCCTTTATCTGTACTGTAATACAAATCCAAAGAAGTTTTCCACAGGCCGCCGTATCCTGCGTCTGATACTTTCTGGGGATTTTCCTCAATGGTAACAGCGTCGCCTGCACACAACAAGGTTCCCTTTTTCAGACTGCCTAAATCCTGGGGCAATACAAAAAGCTGCGGGCAGTTATGCATACTCCATGGATGTCGGATGGCGCCTTCGGTATCTTTGCTCACCTGTTTTCCTTCTGTGGGGACTCCCTTGTCGTTGTATGTTACTTGGTACCATTCATCTGGATGCACCGTATCGTCGTTTACGATTTCTCCCACTTTCTTCCAGGTTTTTCCTTTGTCTTCACTCTCATAAATTGGGAAAACAAATTCCCCGCCTGCTTCTTCAGAGGCGATAGCACTCTCAAAGGTACAATATAATTTTCCATCCAATGCCTCTACCACCCTGGGAGACAGGCACTGGTTCCTGCCATGATGGTCGTTGGAAGGTACGCTGACAAACCAATCTGCCAATGTTGCTTCCACAACGATGGAAAGATCGCTCTGTACATTTTCCACCTTAAGGTTTACTACGCCATTTCCGCTGACCGTAAACTGCTGTTCCACATTATTGACCGTTATCTTATCAATGGACTTGCATCCTTCTTTTTTGGTTACCCGAAGGTTTAAGTTCTTTCCCTCTGTCACAGTCTTTGCTGCAGTAACCTCGACACCTTCTGCCGCTTTCACCTGTACGTTGTATTTTGTCTTTCCAGTCTCGTCTTCTGCCAGGTTTACTTTGATATCCGCCTTCCACAACTGTGAATCAGATTCCTGTTTTTCCTGCAAGGTAAGCTTTTTATCCCTTGCATCGCTTGCTGAAGTCCTAGGTGATGTCAAGTACAGGTTGCTTGCCACGTTCTTGATACGGTAATACCCGTCTGAACCTTCCTCAAACAGCCAATGTTGTCTTGTGTCCGCATCGTTTTTGGTTTCTGTATTGATCTCGCTTCCTACACTGGCAGATGCTGGTGCAACTGCTTTTCCATTGTTGGTGCTGACCAAAACATAGACGCCTGTATCAATTTCTTGGAATTCATAATACTGGTTTTCCTCTGCATGGCCATCTTTCCCAGTCCAGGTAAATAAAGGCGAATTGTTGTATGCAAGATACACTGGATCCCCATTAAAAGGAACCTTGCTCTGGATATATCCTGTTTTCTCCAGATCCATCTCATAGTCTAATGACACGCACTTGATACCAGAATTCGCATAGCCGCCAATGACAAAGATATTTCCATTATCCAACTGTAAAATCTGTCTGTTGTAAGCGCTGGCAAGCCCGGTATAGTAATACCTCCAAAATGCATTCCCATCATCTGGGCTGACACTGCTGCTTGCCCAAATCTGTCCAAGGGCTGTATTATTGTAAAGCACGGTGTCCTTGTCTGTGGTAATATTGTAGGGTGCCCCGCTCTTGTTTACTACTTTTGCAGCATTATGCGGCACAAACTCGCCTTTTGTGGTGTCTTTCAAGTTTCCTTCTTTGTCATACCATTTGGTAGGATCGTTGGGCGCTGACAGAATATAGCCAGAACCTAACCCGCCGCCGCCTTCGATTTCGTAGGTAAGCATAAAGCGTCCGTCTTTCCATTGGGAAACTACCGGCATTCCTGGTCTCTGACCTTTGGAATAGATAATCCGATGTTTTTCGGACCATTTCTGCCCATCATAATATACATAGGAGATATCTTGGTCTTTGGTATTGTCAAAGGCTTCATCGGAATAGAAACAATACAATTTCCCATCATGGGTCAAAAAGAATGGTTCCCACACGGTATTTTCATACAATACACATAATCCTTCTGTGGGTCCTACAATGGTACTGTGATAGTTCCAATTTCTGCCCAAATCGGTAGAAATACAAAGATCCAAATTCGTCTTTTTGCTCTGTGATGCATCTGCTGCCGCACCGTTTGTCCCTGGCTCAATGGAATTTCCCGCACAAAGGATCGTTCCTTTCTGTAAAGATCCAATTGTCTCAGGCATCTCATATAACTGAGGACAGTTTCTCATTCCTGTGGTTCCGCTGGTTGAACCCTGATCCTGCACATAACCTACCGGCAGGTAATTCCCTCCGCGGGCGGGCATTTCAGTATCTCCAGCGCCCCATGTCTTTCCGCCGTCCAAACTCTCATAAACCGGAAAAGAAGACAGATTTTCATTGATATTATCCCCATTCCCCTGTTTTGCCGCTACTAATGCTGCATCTGTTTTTGGCAAACGGTTGCACTCAAAAGTAGCAAGCATCTTTCCATTATTCGCCTGATTGTTCTGATACTGCAATTGAATTGCCCTGGGTGATATCGAAGAATTGAGCGTCACAGGGTGAGTGGTGCCAAATTCTGGATCTACCCAAGCTTCTGCAATTTCAGAACCATCCTGGTATGCTTTATACACATCGTAAACGGTTCCCGGCGCCGCCTGCTCTGCGGCATGCGCCTGCATCGATCCTGTTGTCAGTCCGCATTCGAAAATCATAACGCCTGCTAACACGCCTGACAAAATTTTCTTCCATTTTTGCATAAATTCCCTCCTCTTTTTTTAGTTTTTTTATTATAACATCAAAAGAGCAGGGCTGCCATAGAATAAAATTACTTAATTCTATAAATTTGTTACAAAAACCTACAGATTCTCAGCAGAATTTCCGTTCCAATCCTGCCACAAGCTGCTGCATTTCCACCTTGGAGGTAACGTTCCTCGCCGCCTCTACCACCTGCCGCTTTTCTTCATCATTCATCTGTGCATACACTGTCAGCGCTTTTTCATTTAATCCAAGTTGGAAACTTAAACCTATCGGCATTTCATAACGGTTATCCAATTGACCATCCATATCGATTCCTCTCTTTCTTTCCATGTGCTATCTTTTATATTTAAGAAGTATAGGCAGAGACCTGGATTTTTATACCAAGTATGGAAGGAACAGTACCTATTATTTCCAAAAACAAAGTGGGCACGCCCACGAAAGCCCCCTTACCCCCATTCTTGTGGCATGGGTTTGCACACTTTGCCGCGCCGCGCACAATTGCGCAGCAATATGTTCCTTTTGTGCGCGTGCGCACCCTGCCCAGAGGGCTTTTCTCTTATAGGAAATTTTGTAAAATTTCCTATAAGAGAAAAAAAGCAGGGTGACGCACTATAATTGTCCGTCACCCTGCCCACAAAACCTGCCCTTATCACTCTTGTTTGTTCATTTTAAATAATTCCCAGCAGTTTGCCAACCCAATAGCAAACTCCCAACACCCAGCTTGTGAAAATCCCATACAAAATCACTGGTCCTGCAATGGTAAAAATCTTACACCCGATACCGAATACCTGTCCTTCTTTCTGGAACTCAATGGCGGGCGCTGCCACAGAATTGGCAAACCCTGTGATAGGCACCAAAGCGCCTGCCCCGCCCCAGTTTGCAATGGACGGGTAAATATTCAGCCCTGTAAGCACCACGCTGGTCAATACCAGAAGCATACTGCACCAGCCGCCTGCTGTCTCCTTATCCAGACCAAAATAATTGGTTGCCGTATTTAAAATAAACTGTCCTACGATACAAATGCCCCCCCCAACCACAAATGCCTTGAACATATTTGCCGACAGAGAGTGGGTGGGCGTCACCTGCTTGACATATTCATTATACTCTCGGTTTTTCTTTTCCTTTTGTTCCATTGTCTCCTGCTGTGCCATATTTTTTCCTCGCTTTCCTACATTTTCTGCATATGGTTTGCATAGAAATAAAAAGCTCCCATCATTTTTCCCAATGCCATAAACACCATAATCCAGCTTAAGCCTTCCTTAATGCCAAACCGCCGGAACATAATGGGGAAGGTATTCAAAATTTCGGCAAGCGCCACAGAAAGGCATCCCGTAAAGATACCTGCAGACAGCCCAAACAATATTACTACCCATATTCCCACTGGAAATCCCGGAGAGAACAGGGAAAGAATATTTCCAAAAGCGCCTCCCAAAAGAACTGCATTTTCATATGCCATGATATCGGCTGCTGTCCGGCTCTTTCCGATAATCCTGGGAACCACTCCCACTGAGATAATAAAGCTGAATACGCCAGCAGAGACTGCGGTACCGCTTGCCAGCCCAAGAAATCCCAAAAAAATCTGCTTGATCCACATTTTTCCGGCTCCTTTTCATCCGTTGTCTAAGTTACATCGTTACTGCTTCCTTTTCGTCCGCAATTTTCAATAAACGTGCTGTCCACATCTTTCTCATAAGTACGCATTTCCACTTGGATGGGCGTGGGGTCATGGGTAATCTTTTTACGTCCCACATGGTTAAAAAATACCATAATACCCAAAAACAGCCCAATAGAATAGCAGATTTCCAGTACTGTAAATCCATTGGATTCCTTTCCCATCACCTGCTCATAAAAATCTGCAAACACTTCGCCCACGCCCACATCATTGTTAAACGTCATAATCGTGAAGGCTGAGCCAAAAAAGATTAAAACACATAAAACCACCGTTTTTAGATACAACAGCCATTTGGGTTCCGTGGTGGGTTCATACTCCAATACAAAATCTTTTTCCCCTATATTTTGTATCTCCACATTGGGAAACTCCTGCCCAATCAGCTCAATAATCTTTAACACAGAAAACACTTCCGCCTGCATTTTCTTTTTACCCTTATTTGCAGGCGTGTGGAAAGTATAAATTTTTATCTGTTTCATCTTATTAACCAGAGGCTGATTGGTTGATGTGACCTTCGCAATATCTTTTAGGGTCACGGAAGGTTCACGCACCAGCACATTTTGCTCAATTTTCAGATATACCGTGTCTTTATTTCCTGCCATGCCATGCCCTCGCCTTCTTTATCCTCCCTGCTCCATGCAGCAGCCTGAAGTTCTGGTAAACTTTCCTGGGACTCTTGGCGGACCAAGGTCCCTTCTGTCACTTTTGTCTGGTCCTTTACATAATTCACATAATAGAAAATGCCTCCGAGAATTGTGAGTACCACAATGACCAGGAGGCATATCCGATAAACTGTACTATGGCTCATATACTCACTTCCTTTTTCCAACTTTGGAAGTAGTATGCCATAATACCCAGATTTTTATTCTTTATTTTGCAATGATTCAGAACCCATGGAAAGAGAAATCCAGACCTTTTAAATTTATTTGAAAAGTCCTGGATTTCTCTTTCCATGAGGGGATAATCCCCTCAGCCACAGACAAAAGCCTTGACAGAGGCGCATGACAGCTTGGCTGGCATGTCTGTGGCTGGGTTCTGAATCATTTGTTTTATTTTTTAATGGCAACAATTTTCACTGTTTTTTTCTGTCCCTTTCCTTTTAATATCTTTTTATAAGATTTTAATTTGGATTTTGGCACCTGAATCACTGCTTTTGCATAGATCTTCTGAAATGCTTGTTTGCCAACGATCTTTAGTTTTGTACTGCGGATCACAAGTTTCTTTAACTTTCTGCAGTTATAAAATGCCTTACTGCCAATGGAAGTTACATTTGCCTTGATATCTGCGCTTGTTACTTTGGTACAATCCTTAAATGCGCTTGTTCCAATGGAAGTTACTAGGAATTTCTTTCCTCCAATCTTCACACTGGAAGCAACGCTGATCTTCTTTAATTTCTTCCTGACAGAACTGCTTTTTATGCCAATCAGGCTTACGGTGCCTTTGTTGTTGGTCTTTGCTGATGTAATTCGGTACTTATAATTCCCAACCGTATAGACTGCCTTCTTCTTTACGGTAATAGCAAAGCTCTTGGTTACTTTGCCAGTATATTTTCCAATTCCTTTTATTGTCGCCTTTCCCTTACCAATTTTTATGTTATTTGTATAGCTTACCTTATAGTCACGATTTTTTTTCAGGGACTTCCCTTTGTATTTTACAGTGACAGACGGCGTTTTTTTCTTTCCATTATAATATTGTTTCGAAATTGTCCTAACCTTACACTTGGATATAGAGATCTTATTCACTGGAGGCTTGGGCTCTGGCGTAGGTTCTGGCTCTGGTTCCGGTGTCTGGTTGTATTCTGCACTGAGGGATGGCACAAGCTTTCCATCACTTACCGCAAAATCA
Organism: uncultured Lachnospiraceae bacterium; assembly: GCA_951801955.1. Classification (GTDB taxonomy): domain Bacteria; phylum Bacillota; class Clostridia; order Lachnospirales; family Lachnospiraceae; genus Petralouisia. Next base: position 42,075 of record CATOOV010000020.1, on the reverse strand, counting down.
TATCCGCCGGATTCCATCTGGAATTCCATCACAAGCTCTCCATTATGTTCTGTTATTCCTTTACAAGTAAGCCCGGAAATTTTCGGAACCTGGTCTGACTTGACATCTTCTACCGGGAGATATAAGGTTCCCGTAGTATTTGCCGGAATCTGCGCGTGATAAGATACTAGCTTCCCATCCTGGCTCTTCCAGGAGGATTCAATTTTTCCATAGATGGATTCATAGGCAGAATCCACGCGGTTAATTCTCTCTTCCCCATTATACTTAGTACCTGTGTCTAACGTAGGCTGCAACACAACATGTTTAAATCCAGGCCTATTCTGATCGGAGCAAATTCCTGCCATATAGCGGTACATCCACTCTACCACAGAGCCATAAGCATAATGGTTGAAAGAATTCATCTCACTGTCACCAAATCCCACGCCTGGAGTATAGGAATTCCAACGCTCCCATACCGTAGTAGCGCCTGCCTTTACCTCAAAGAGCCAGGAAGGCTGACCATCCTGCAGCAGAAGATCGTAAGAAACCTGGGCATTTCCATTGTCCGTCAACACGGGAGTGAGCACATTGGAACCTAAGAATCCCACTGCCAGGGTATTTTTTCCATAAGAGGCACGAATACTGTTCGGATCCGGATGTTCATTTTTTATATTCTCCAAAAGAAGTTTTTGCGCCGCTTCTTTCATTTCCTTGCCGTCATAGAATCCCAGTTTCAGCATCCAAATCAATGACGTCTGAGAATTGTTCTCCCACACGCCGCCTTTTCCGGCGCTGTACATAAATTGGAAGTTTTTATTTCCCTCCCCTGACTTGATCACTAAATTGCCATTTTCAAAAGTCACATGGGTGGCAAGGAACGTCTGTCGAATTCCTTCAAATTTCTGCTCATATGCCGTTTTTTTCTGGTCTTTCCCTAAAATCCCGGCAATCTGTGCCATCATCTGATTCATATATCCATAATAGTAATCATAGATCACCTCTATACTGGTTCCCTGGAAGGATAGCCAGTCACCGTAATTCTGCCTGTTATCTGGAATCCAGCACTGGTTGGCTCCCCGCTCCCGGTCTTTGAGATACGCCATATATTGATCCATTACTTCCCAGTTATCTTCCAGAAAACTAAGGTCGCCTGTCTGTAAATACAAGGTCCAGGGCACAATAATCAGAACATCACTCCAACCAGCCGCCCAATTTCCAAAGAAGTTGCCGCTCTGGTCTGTAACAGAAGGCACATATCCGGTCAACTTTGTAACTTCTGAAAAAATATCCTGCATATCCTGCAAAAATGCATAGGAATTAAAGTTGTATACTGCCGTCTGGGCAAATGCCTGGGTATCGCCAGTCCAAGACAGGCGTTCATCTCTCTGATTACAGTCTGTAGGCGCAGTATAATAGTTGCTGAGCTGCCCAAACAACACATTTTTAAACAGTTTATTGACATTTTCATTGTTTGTCCCAATCCACCCAGTCTGCTCTGACACAGAAGAAATTCCTTTGGAAATGAGTCCATAGATTACCATATCATCGCTTGCGGTAAGTTCCACATATTGGTAGCCGAAAAAGGACATGGCGGGCTGGTAGTTTTCCCTTCCCTCCCCTGCAAACACATATGTTGCCTGGGAACGTGCATTTCTAAGGCTTTTCTGGTAAATTGAACCTTTGGGACCATCTGCCTGGGTGGCTCCGTTTCCCGCTGCGCTTCCATCATTGAGCATCTCTGCAAAACGCATCACGGCACGGGTTCCCTTTTTTGCGGAAAAACGAATATTCGGTACTGCTGTCAGATTTTGCCCCATATTTACCACCATTGTTTCACCTTTTTTCAAGGTAATCCCATTTGCAAACATATCCGCGCCCTGATACTCTGCGATGGGATCAATTTCACCTGCCGCATATTGTGAGGAGGCCTTTGTACCTTTATATACCACTGCTGAGACAGGCTGCTGGTCAAACTCCCCTGTCATCCTTCCCGGAAGCCCTGCCTGCGCCCGAATGGTCCCCGGAAATGTAGTGGTCGACATTTCCATATTCTGTAAAAGCCCTGTCTGCCTCACCATGCCTTTGTCTTCGTCCACCACCAAATCTGTCCAGTCTGTTCCATTGTCAGAGACAGCTACTGTATACACCTTGGGATAATTGGCACATACCCCTCCTGAAATGGAATCCTTGCTGATTCGTGGGAAAATACGCAGATTTGAAAACGTAATGGGTTGGTCAAAGGCAAAAGAAATGGTAATGGGATGTTCCAGATCTACCGCCTGCTCCCGATATCCCAATACTTCCGAGGTATAGCCGCTGTCAGATTCCACGCCATAATCTCCGTCTGTAAGGTTCTTGGCTCTCCACTGGGTTCCAGCTTCAAAATTATTGCTGACTGTAGGAACCACTCCTGCCGCTGCATTTTTCTTCCCGTCCCACAATTCCAATTCCATAATCTGCAGCCGGTTTTCTTTATCCTTGTCATTGACCTCATACACTGCCGGTCCTACCTGTGATACATTGATCCTCACATGTTTTGCAGTCACTTCCCTGCCAAAATCTGTACCATAATTTACGGCGTCTATTTCTGGAAACAAGATTGTGTTGCGCAGGCTTGCCACGGTATAAGCCGTTCCCTCCCCCGCCTGGTCCAAATCCACATCTGTCCATGTAGTTCCATCTTTGGATATCTGCAAAGTATAATTTTTGGGATACGCCGCACATTCATTTCCAGATACTGATTTTTGGGAAGTCCTTGGATAAAGTTTTAATGTATCAAAGGAAACCTCCCTGCCAAGGGCAAACGTAATACTGACTGGCTGGTCAAAATTATAAGAGGCAAGCCCTGCCGTTCCCATTAAGTTTGTGGTAAAACCTTTGTCGCTTTCCTGTCCCAAGTCTCCATCTGTCAAATATGCCGGGCTCCACTGGTTATTGGGCGACCAGGAATTTGAAATCTTAGGAACCACATTTTTTACCACATTATTCTGCGAAGAATCCAACAGTTCCAATTCCATAAGCTGCAGAAAGTTCTCATTTACCCCGTGGATTGCAGGACCTGCCTGTTGTACCATCAGCCTTACATAAGAGGCTGTCTGCTGTCCAAATTTGTTGGTAATACAAGGGATGCTGCTTTGCTGCTGAGTACCGCCCTGGGCATTCACCCATTTGCTGTCATCGTAGCCTGCCTTGGTATAGTCTCCCAGTTCTTTTGCAAAACACGCATTGTAATCCTCCCCATAGTAGACGCCGTTTGCAGTAATCCCGCCTGCTAAAGTCCCTTTCCATTCAGTGGTATTGGTTTTTATCACCTGCTTGGCCCCATCTGCATAATCAACCATCAGAAGCGCTTTTACTGCCGGCTGGCTGCCGTCCGTATTGCCCATTCCATGATACCATCCAGTCCCTGCAGACACAGCCACTGCCACAGTATTTGCTCCTGTAAGAAACGGCGTCACATCGTAAGCCTGGTATCCCAGGCTGACATTTGCATTTCCGTATCCCGGATTCATATGGTGGTAAACCACAGAGCCATCTTCAGCCCATTCCCCCACCTGGTTTCCATTGACATAAGCCTGATAAGCGCCTAATGCCGTAATATAAAGCCTCGCCTTCTTGATAGTTGCCTTTGTCAATGGCTGCTCTGTCCGAAACACTGGAGCCAAACGGCTTTTGTTCATTCGGATAAACTCTGCATCCTTCCACTCCTGTAAATTGGTCACCCCTGTTTCAAAAGAGGCATGTTCCTTATGGGTACTTCCTGCCTGGTCCCACACAGTCACCTCCCATTGATAGCCGCTCCTCTCTGCAAGCGCCGCTTTGCAGGCAATGCCTGTGGAACGGTCACTTTCCACTTTCCCACTGTCCCATACCACTTTTTGGTCTTCTGAAGTTACTTTCACCTGATATGCAGTCTGTTTCGCCCCGATCACTGTGGATTCCATCTGCCACCCAAAATGAATGTTTTCCTTCTCGATTCCTAGTGGATTGACTTGGTATTCTGTGGTCAGTCCTGTAACCTTCGTTTCTCCCAATACTTTTGTGTCTGCTGCTGCATTTACCTCCTGTACCAGATGGACTGGCAGCGAAGTAAATGTAACGCAGCCTGCAAGCAGCACAGCCAGAAACTTCGTTCTTTTCCTCATCTCTACATCCTTCCCTTCCGTATTTTTTAGACCCTCTTGCACGAGTCTTAGCGCGGGATTACGACCAACACTTGCTGATATCTCCCGTCTGATATATATAATTTATTATAATTGTATTTTCCTTTTGGTGTCACTGTTTCCGGCTACTTGCTTTATATGACCTTTTCTTTTATAATAAGATTAGGGTAATCAATTACATTTCCATCGTTCTTGCAATTTTACAATGTGATAATTGTCTGCCAGGATTCGAGTACCAAAAGAACTTCTAGGGAAAGGAAACCATTTCATGAATGATAAAAAAATTTTGTCTGCGCTTAGCCAATACGAACCTGCAGAAGAGGCTTATTACAAACTGTATCAGGCAAACCCTTACGATAACATTCCGCCTGTGCGGGACTGGGAAGATTTTGTAACAGAATACAAAAAGATTATGAAAAACCCTGTGGAAATTCCCACAGAGCCTATTTCTGATATCTCTACTTATTTTTACGAGAGCCAGTTTTTTTCTCCCCAGACATTGGTTCCCCAGCCCCCCTCCCCCAATGCTTTTGACCTAGTCTATCCGCCTGTGGCAAATTCGGAATGCGTGATCTTCAAACACCTGCGATATCTGCCTGTGTTTGACCATGCCTTAGAATTTGTGAAACTAGTCTATGTTGTCCGGGGCAGCAGCAGCTTTTTCATCAATCGACAAAAATACCGCCTTGCCGCCGGAACCCTGATTATAGTGGGACCGAACATAGTACAAAGTTTTTTTGCCCCTCATGAAGAAGATCTGGTACTAAATATTATCATGCGCACTTCTTCCTTTGAGAAAATGTTCCTGCCGCTGCTCATGGAGAGCAACGAGCTGTCCGACTATTTCTGGCAAATGCTGTATGAAAAAGATTTCTCTTCCATCCTTCTGTTTGACTGTAAGGGCAACCGGGAAATCTACCATCTTGTCCTGCAGCTCTACTACGAATCACAGCTCAACCATAATCACAGCCTTCTGATTATCAACAGTTCTATTTTACTGCTTTTTGCGCAACTAATCCGCAATCACATTGACAGTGTAAAAAGAATATCTGATACAGACAACAAGGACACCAGCTCAAAAATCTTCCAATATATTACCGATCAAAAATCTGTGGTGACTTTAAGCATGGTGGCAGAACATTTCCAGCTAAGCAAAGGTTATCTCAGCCGCTATATCAAATCACGTACAGGCTATACCTTCTCTGCACTGGTACAGAGGCTGAGGCTCAAAGAAGCTGCTTACCTTTTAATCAATTCCACTCTGAGCATAGAGGAAATTGTATTTAAAATCGGATATACAGACGTCAGCAACTTTTACCGTGCTTTTAAAGAAACCTACCAAATGACACCTGGACAATTTCGGAAACTTTACCATTAAGAAAAAACGCCAACTAGTTTTAAAGCTTTTCCCCTAAATGGAACTCCCATTTGTTTTTAAGCTTTTCTCCTAAATGGAACTCCCATTTATTTTAAAGCTTTTCTCCTAAATGGAACTCCTGCTTAATTTTTTAAACTTTTCTCCTAAATGGAACTCCTGCTTAATTTTTTAAACTTTTCTCCTAAATGGAACTCCCATTTGTTTTTAAGCTTTTCTCCTAAATAAAACTCCTGCTTAATTAATTTAAGTTTCTCCGCTGGATCTTTCCTTACTATTTATTCAAATTTTTCCTCATCTCAAGCAAAATCTTTTTTTCCAGCCTGCTGACCTGGACCTGGCTAATCCCCATCTCTTTTGCAACTTGGGTCTGGGTCTTCTCCTTATAATATCGAAGTTCAATCAACTGCCGCTCCATTTCCCCAAGTTCGGAGAGGAGCTGTTCCAACACCATATGATTCAGTAAAATCTCATGACTGTCTTTTTCCTGGGGCAGCCGGTCTGCAAGGCACATTTCTTTTCCATCGGCGGGGGTGGTCGTCTTGTAAATGGATTCTACCTCTCCATTTGCCTCCAATGCCATAACAATTTCTTCCCTTGGAAGCCCTGTTTCCTCCGACAACTCTTGAAGTGTCGGTTCCCTGCCAAAATCCGCCTGCAGCTTCTCCCGTGCCCGTTTCATCTTTGCCCCGTTTTCCTTCAGGCTGCGACTCACCTTAATCATACCGTCATCCCGCAAAAAACGCCTGATTTCCCCGGTAATCATCGGAACCGCATAGGTGGAAAATTTTACAGAAAAGGAGGTATCAAACTTATCAATTGCCTTCATTAACCCAATACTTCCCACCTGGAATAAATCTTCCAGTTCATACCCCCGATTATGGAATCTTCGGACAATGCTCCAAACCAACCCCATGTTACTTTGTACCATGGCATCCCTTGCTGTCTGGTCCCCGGCATGGGAACGTTCCAGAAGTTTTTGTACCTGCTCATCTTTTGGAGGATTCTCACATTTCACCATTCTTTCAAGCCTCCCCTATGGTTTTGCGCATGGTAACGCAGGTTCCTTTCCACGGTTCAGAAACCACCTCCACCTCATCCATAAATGCCTCCATAAATGCAAATCCCATTCCAGACCGTTCCAATTCCGGCTTTGTGGTAAACAGCGGCTCCCTTGCCTTCTCAATATCACGAATCCCTTTTCCTGTATCTGTCACAGAAATCTCCACCTGCCGCCCCTGGATGCTGCATTGAATCCAAACACTGCCTTCCTTTTGCTCATATCCATGAATAATGCAATTGGTAACTGCCTCACTGACTGCTGTCTTGATATCTGCCAACTCGTCCACGGTAGGATTCAACTCTGCCACAAATGCCCCCACAGCAACCCTTGCAAATCCTTCATTGGTTGATATTGCCAAAAACTCCATCTTCATCTCATTTTTTAAGTGTTCCATATCATCCCATCCTCCTTTGATCCTATTCAACATCTATAATCTTCATCAAACCAGACAATTGAAATACCCGCTGTATCTGTTCATTGAGATTGACAGCCTTTACATACCCTCCTGAAAACCGTACATTTTTACATCTTCCAATAATAACCCCTATCCCGGAACTGTCCATAAACTGTGTATCAGAAAAATCAAATACCAAGCTGCGCACTGGATACTGCAAAATCAAGCTGTCCGCTTCCTCCTTTATGTATTCTGCCGCATGGTGGTCCAGTTCCCTGGGCATTTTCAACATAAGGCATCCATAGTCTTTTTCAAATTTATATTCCATAATCCATCCATCCTTTCTAGAACAAAAGTGCGTTTCACGCTCTTATGTGACAAGTCCATTTTGATAGAATACAAAAGACGCCATATTACTATGACGTCTTTTGTACATAATCTCGATTAAGGCTGCTGATTATTCAGTTCATCCAGATATTGCTGTGAGGCACGTGCCCTCTGCGTGCCTGGATGAAGCTCAATCATTCTTTGGTAATATTTTTTTGCATTCTCCACATCCCCTGTCTGCCTGCAGGACTGGGCAAGATAATAGATGGCATATCCGTCCCTATAATCCTCTTCCGCCTCCACCACCTTTGTCAGCCCAGTAATTGCTGCTGGAAAATTTTGAGTATTGTAGTCCTGCTCTGCCTGGGTGTAAACCACCGCAATATACTGCTCATTGACTTGGGTATTCAAATTCTCATAAACTCCCTTTGCCTGGGCGCCCAACAAATTCGGATCTACATTGGCAATGGTATCTCCTGCTCCCTTGACATCTTCCTGGGCAAAGGCATCATAAGCCATAATCAACTGCTCATAATTATTCATAATCTTTTGCGTATTGTCAGACTCGCCTTCCATATCCTGAATCTGCTTTTTCAAATTGTCAATCTCCTGCTCCAGTCCTTTGACCTCCTGGGTCCGCGTCGTCAGCTCATTGTTCGCATCCAGTTCCGCCTTCCGCGCATCTGATACGGCGCTCTGCTGTACATTTGGAATAATGAGGAAACAAGTGATCAACACTCCGATCGCCACTCCGATCACTAAATTTAAAATAGTCATAAATGGAGAAGTATCTTTCACATTTGCCGGCTGGATAATCGTCTCATTTCCGCTTTGAAAAGAAGCTGTCTCTTTCTTTTTGCGGTGGGCGCTCTTACTTGCAGAGGATTCCTTCTGTAAACATTGGTCAACCTCCCTTAAATACCGCAGCGTAGTGACATTATTCGTATCAACCTTCGCTGCCGCACGGAGTTCCTTTTTTGCATGGTCATACTTTTTCTCTTCCATATACAAAAGGGCAAGAAGTTGATGCCCTTTAATCAACCCTGAATTCATAGAAAGCACTTTTTTCAACTGGATGATTGCTAGATCCCTGCTTCCCTGCTGGCAGTACAGTAATGCTTGGTTGTATTTTTTAATGGTCTGATTTACAGAACTCAGCCGTGAACGGTTCGACTGGATTGCTTCCAGATACTGTTCTGCCGGATTATCTTGTGGTTGAAGGCTGCGGCTGATGACCCATTCACTGAGCGCATCCACTACCTCGCCCATCTCAAAATAAACAAGCCCTAACAAATTTCTTGCCGGAATGTTTGCTTTGTAATACCGCAAACTAATCCGAAGAGATTGTGCCGCACCAGACAAATCACGAATATTTGCCTTTTTCAATCCGTCATTGTACAACGTATTTGACAGACGGATAATTTTATTATAAGAATCCATATAATTCCTTTCCTGCCTTGTAACTATTCCAGTAATTTGAAACTGCGGGATGATCAAACCATAATGTTTCACAATTACCTGTCCGTAACTATTTACCGCTGTTGTCTTGCTTCCTTGATAATTTCCTGCATAATATCTGTCATATCCGTCAAATCCCTGTCATATATGGCATCCTCAGCCTCTTCCACTTCCAGGCTTGGCTTAAATTTCTTCAATTCTTCCTCAAAGTTAATCATTCCATACCTCCTGTTATACGTTCCAATTCACCAATAAGATACAGGGAACCTGCACAAAACAGAGTCTGCCCTGGTTTCTTTGCTTTCAGTGCATACGCATATGCCTCTTCAATCTCTCTGATACCTTTTATTCTTATTGGCAGATGCGTCTGTTTCACAATCTGCGCAAATAACTCTGTCAATGCCCCGCTGTCCACACCGCGGTCTCCAGGAACTGTGGTAACAATAATTTCTTCCCAGTTTCCACGGCTTAACAGAGACTCTGCCACCTGCACGTAATCTTTCTCTTTGACCATCGAAAACAACAAAATACTAGACGTTTTAGCAACCTGCCCTGCTGCCTCTAAAAATTTTTCAATTCCCTCCAAATTGTGTGCCCCATCGAAATATACTTCTTCCCGGACCTGCTGCATACGCCCTTTCCAGCTTGTCTGTGCAAACCCTCTTCGAATGTCGTCCTTTGAAATATCCACCGTCTGTGCAATGCCGTTTACCACCTGCAGGGCTAGTGCAGCATTCCCAGCCTGGTAAGGCGCGCCAAAGGGAATTTTTAGTTCAGTAACATCATAACCAGAAACATAAGAAAATGCAATCTTTTTTCCTGTGTTTAATAAAATCTTAATGTTCTTAGGAAATACCGGATATACCGGACATTCCAGCTCTTTTGCCCTTTGTAAGACCACTCTATTCGCTTCTTGCGAGGAGGCATCAAACGCTACCGGAATCCCTGGTTTTAGAATTCCAGCTTTTTCTGCCGCAATTTTTTCAATGGTGTCTCCTAAAATTTCTGTATGTTCCAGACTGATTGCTGTAATTACAGTAAAAATGGGATATTCAATTATATTGGTTGCATCCAGCCTTCCCCCAAGCCCTGTTTCAACTACTGCATATTCCACCTGCCCTTTTGCAAATATCACCATCCCCACTGCAAAAAGAAACTCAAAAAATGTAGGATGGGGCAGCCCTTCTTCCATCATAGATGCCACTGCGCCCCATACCTTGTCCGCCGCCTTTACAAACATCTCTCTGTCACAGGGTTTTCCCTCCAGGGCAAAACGTTCCTCCATATAAACCAAATGGGGCGATGTAAACAGCCCTGTTCGCTTTCCGGCATGGCGCAGCACGCTCTCAATAAAGGCGCAGACACTCCCTTTTCCATTACTCCCTGCCACATGGACCACTTGGAAATTTTCCTGGGGATTTCCTAATCGGCAGAGCAGTTCCCTTGTATGCTGTAATTTATTTTTGGAAGTAAACTTCGGAATTTCCAGAATTGCCTCCACGGTTTCCTCATATGTCCTCATCTTGTTTTCCTCAATATGTCTGATGGCTTTCGCGGATATTATAATACAGTGAAGTGATGAAATCCAGTCCCAATTACAAAAAACATGATTTTTTCGTATGACAAAATTCAACAACTGAAATTCGTGACCGAAACATTTAGGGGCTGCAACAGAATAAATTTTACTACCAATTGCTGTGAATCGGAATCCAATCCGCATATGGTATAAAATTCTGTTCTGCAACAGCCCCATCTTATATTCTTTTTAATACAAAAGTATAAACTTTGGAACCTTCAACATCCACTCTAAGCTTCCAGTGCACACATATGGATCTTATTATGTTCCTTTACAAACTCTAAATGTCTCTGTTTTTCTTTCATGACCACCCGAAGTTCATCAATTTCAACCTTAACGCCTGGATATACATCCCCATATACCCTGACGCGACCGCCTCTTGCGCGTTCTATTTGATCTTCCAACTTCTCCAATTCTGCCGTATCTCCAGCAAGCAAAGCCGTATCCCGTATCTTGACACGCAGAAGATCTGTCCGCCGCGGGTCATTCTTCATATCCTGCAAAAGCTTCAATCCCTCTTCAATTTTCGCAAGGTTTGCTTTTTCCACCTGTATCTTATTCTTCAGTACTCCAATCCTGCGCATAACAGAAGGACTGTTTCCAATCCTTACCGCTGTCTTTACCTCACCGTCACTGCCCAGTGTATTCACTTCTATGCTCTGGATGGCGCCTACTTCACCGCCAATAATGCTTGCTTTCTTCCCGTCAAGAATAATACTCTCGCCACAGGAAACCTGGCAGTTCAAAAATACATCAGCCTGAATGGTTCCATTTGCATGTACTCTGGTATACTCAAAAAATTTCGCGGAAATATTTCCTCTGGACGTAATACTTGCCCTGGAAGCTCCCATAACTCCGCTTCGAAGCACGATATCTTTCCCTGCCTCAATGCTTGCGCCTTCCACAATGCCATCTACGGTAACTGTCCCGGTAGCCTTCACCATCACACCACTGCATATACTGCCGTGAATAATGACGTCACCCCGGAAATCAATATTCCCAATAGATAAATCTACATTGCCATTGATTTCATACACTGGTAAAATGACAATCCGCTCTCCGCTCATGTCAATCTTGCCGTCCATCAGGGATGTATAAGTATTACCATCCTCAGAACGCTCAAATCCCTTGCCCCGCAGTGGAACCAAATCCCTTCCACGCTTCGCCATCACTGGCTTTCCTTTTGTATCCATGCCGTCTTTGCCCTGGATTGCCTTATGATATACGGCAATTACTTGACCTTCTGTGACCATTTCTACCATTTTGATGCTCCAGTAATCCACAGAACCATCTGGTTTCACCTTGGGCTTTTTGCTAAAATTCATGTCAAACTTATATTCATAGTAGCCGTCCACGCCATCCTCCGGCCTTACACCTTCAGCTATAAGGACTTCCTCATTATAAATTTGATGATCTATCATTTTTTGAACTATATCTTCTTTAATCCCATAGGACACACCACTGTTCTTCAATACCCGTGCAACGTCACTTTGGCTATAGCCCTCTAATTCCGGGTTCGGCAAACAAAGGTATGCTTTCATGTTATCACGGCTTAATCTAATTGTTGGGTCATTCTTCGTTAATGCTGCCATTACAGATTCCCCCCTTACTTTGGAATTTCTGTCAAAAATACCGCTATATATCTTATATTAACAAGATTTTAGAGTTTTTTCAATCTTTTTTGCAAGATTTCTCAATTTTTCCAATTCTGAAGCGATTGTCACTTTATCTTTTGTGATAAATGCCAATTTAAGAACGTGGTCTGCGTTCTTACTGCAGGGGTGTGCTGGAGGCTTTTATCTCAATCGGAGACCAAACTCCCACTGAAATAAATATGTTTTACCCACCACTTGTATCCAAAGGGCATCCCATTATGCCATTCAGCGTATCATAAGGTATAGAAGTGGGAGTCTCCTTCTATGAGATGAATCTGCCCTATTTCATCTGTGCCAGGCGTTCCTCGACCTGCGCCATCATCTGTTCATACTTTGCTAATTTGTCCTTTTCCTCCTGGACTTTCGCCTCTGGCGCCCGTTTTAAGAAATTTTCATTAGAAAGCATCCCCTTAGAACGGGAGAGTTCTTTTCTTAAACGCTCCTTTTCTTTTTGGAGCCGTTCTTTCTCCTTCTCAAAGTCCACCAAATCTTCCAGTGGAAGGAACACCACTGCGCCAGGAATTACCACTGAGACAGCGTCTTCTGCAATCCCTGATTTATCTTGTTGTACCTGGATTTCACTTGCGCTTGCAAGAAGGGTATATGCCTTCTTCATTGTCTCAAACGTGTCTTTTAGCCCTGGATCCTCTGTTACGATAAATACTTTTGCCTTCCTGCTGGGTGGAACTTCCATCGATGTCCTGGTATTGCGGATTCCCTTTATCAGATCCTTGATATGCCCTACTGCCTCTTCTGCTTTGGCAAAATGCCACGCCTCCTGATATTCAGGCCACTGGGACAGCATAATTGTTTCTTCTTCCTTCTGCATGGTGCAGAAAATCTCCTCCGTGATAAAAGGCATATATGGATGGAGAAGCTTCAAGGCATGTATCAGCACGGTCTTTAACGTCCACATTGCCACTTTCGCAGATTCAAGGCACGCTTCCTTATTAAATGTCCTGGCCTTTGCAATCTCAATATACCAGTCGCAAAATTCATCCCAAATAAAATCATAGACTTTCTGTACTGCGATACCCAGTTCATATTTTTCCATATTCTCTGTGACATCTTTCACAAGAGTATTGACTCTGGATAAAATCCACTGGTCCTCCACGGCAAGCTGTTCCATTTTGGGCGCCTCAAGGGTTTCCTCACCTATATTCATCATAATAAACCGGGAGGCATTCCATACCTTGTTGGCAAAATTCCGGGAAGCCTCCACCCGCTCCCAATAAAAACGCATATCATTCCCTGGAGCATTTCCAGTAATTAAAGTCAGCCTCAGCGCATCTGCACCATACTTATCAATTACTTCCAAGGGGTCAATCCCATTTCCAAGGGATTTGCTCATTTTCCGCCCCTGGGAGTCCCGCACTAAACCATGGAACAGTACTGTTTTAAATGGAGCCTCACCCATCTGCTCAAAACCAGAAAAAATCATGCGGATTACCCAGAAGAAAATAATATCATATCCTGTCACTAGTACGTCATTCGGATAAAAATAGTCCAAATCCCCTGTCTTTTGGGGCCATCCCAATGTAGAAAACGGCCACAGTGCAGAAGAAAACCAGGTATCCAGGGTATCTTCATCCTGAGTCATATGGGTGCATCCACACTTGGGGCATTTTCCAGGATTCTCTCTTGCCACTACAAATTCGTTGCAGTCTGCGCAATAATATGCCGGAATCCGATGCCCCCACCAAAGCTGCCTGGAGATACACCAATCCCGGATATTATCTGTCCAGTTGAAATACGTCTTATCCATCCTCTCAGGAAGCAGGGTAATCGTGCCGTCTTTTACTGCTTCCACCGCCGGTTTTATCAGCTCATCCATCTTTACAAACCACTGCTGTTTGACCATCGGCTCCACGGTCGTACTGCATCGGTCGTGAGTTCCTACATTATGGGAATGGGGCACTATCTTAACCAATAAGCCCTGTTCCTCTAATTCCTGTACCATCAATTTTCTTGCCTCATAGCGATCCATACCTTCGTACTTGCCGCCATTCTTATTGATGGTTGCATCATCATTTAACACATTGATCTCTGGCAAGCTGTGGCGTTTGCCAACTTCAAAGTCATTGGGATCGTGCGCAGGCGTAATCTTTACACAGCCGGTTCCAAATTCTTTATCTACATAATGGTCTGCCACTACTGGAATTTCACGCCCCACCAGGGGAAGAACCAAAGTTTTTCCTATAATATCCTGATACCGCTCATCATCTGGGTTCACCGCTACTGCCGTATCGCCTAAAAGGGTTTCTGGCCTGGTGGTAGCAATCTCTACAAACCTGCCCTCCTCACCCTTTACAGGATAATTAATATGCCAAAAAAAGCCATCTTGCTCTTCGTGTTCCACTTCTGCGTCAGAAATGGAAGTCTTACATACCGGGCACCAGTTGACAATCCTGGAACCTTTGTAAATCAGTCCTTTTTCATATAACTTGATAAATACTTCCTGTACAGCCTTGGAACATCCCTCGTCCATCGTAAAACGCTCTCTGTCCCAGTCGGCAGAGGAACCTAATTTTTTTAATTGCTTAATAATACGCCCGCCGTATTCTTCCTTCCATTCCCATGCTTTTTTCAGAAACCCTTCCCTGCCCAGTTCTTTCTTGTCGATTCCCTGTTCCTTTAAGGATTCAATCACTTTTACCTCTGTTGCTATGGAAGCATGGTCCGTGCCAGGCTGCCACAATGCATTATATCCCTGCATACGCTTATAACGAATCAAAATATCCTGCATGGTATTGTCTAAGGCATGACCCATATGGAGCTGCCCAGTGATATTCGGGGGCGGCATCACAATCGTAAAAGGCTTTCTTTCCCTATCCACTTTTGCGTGAAAATATTTATTTTTTTCCCATTTCTGATAAAGCCGATCCTCAATGTCCTTGGGATCATATGTTTTTGCTAATTCTTTACTCATAGCCATTCTCCTTTCAAACAAAGTGGGCAACCCACGCCATCCCCTTCCTCCACTCTTTGGAGAAGGGGTTTGCACGCTTTGCTGTGCCGCGTGCAGTCACTCAGCGACATTTTCCTCTTACACGAGTGAGCATAATTGTTTTTTGTTCTGCGCTGGGCACAATTGCGTAGCAATAGTTACCGCTTGTACGCGTGCGCATATTTATTTTCTCATATAGGAAATTCGGAGGAATTCCCTATACAAAAAACACCCTTTACCGAGACTATCGGCAAAGGGCGTATGAGCGCGGTACCACCTTTATTTATGCGCTGACTGCGCACATCTCTGAGATCCTGTAACGGAGATCACCCGTGAAAACATACTGAAAACATACGAATCGCTGACCACAGCTTGAATCATATGATATATTTCGTTCCGCCTTCCGGTTCAAAAGCTACCTTCCGCAAACCTTTCTTTAAGCAGCCTCCCAGCCTGTGGGCTGCCCTCTCTGAAAAGATCATTGTCTGCGTACTCCTCTTTCTCACTACCTTTGCAATTTAACAGATAAACTGTTCCCCTTCTTTCCTCTGAAAAAAGTGTGGATTGTTCTTGATTTTAAACGTTCCATTCTCTCTTGTCAAGTGGTTCCATTTAATATTTTCAAGATATTTTGATATACAAAAGCCCTTGCATCTACTTTTTCCATGCCTTGAACCATATCCTGATGGGTGAGGTAAAAGGCATACAGCACATATTGTGAGAGAATGGCTCCCCAAACTTTCCATGGATTTGTCTCCTGGATCACGCCTGTATCCTTAGCAAGCCCCATCAGCCGCTGTGTAATGTGAAAACCAAGACCGCACTGCCCTTTATGTTTTTCCAGCTCTTTTAACAGGCTGCTGCCTGAAATGGTACTGTCCTGCATAATTTTTTCCAAAACTGCCATGCCATGGTATTTCTCATTTGCCGCTTCCAGCATGTCAAGCCCTTTGGAAATAATCTCTGAAAAGCTCTGCCCATCCTCAAGGAGACGGATAATTTCATGAAAATGCCTTGCAGCTTCATACTCAATGGCTCCCACAATCATCTCTTCCTTGGTAGAAAAGTACTCATAAGCAGTTCCCTTTCCAATTCCCGCTTTTGCTGTAATCTCTGAAACTTTCAGCGTATTCAGTTCCCTTCCAGATGAAAACAGCTCCAGCACTGCCTCAAACATTGCCGTTACTTTGGGAGGGTAAGTTTGATCTGTGGTTTCACCAGAAAATGTCATCTGGTATCCTGGTGATCTTAACGTATCTTCTGACTGTAAAAATTTCTTTTCCATCAAATTTCTTCCTCTACCATACTCTTATTGCTGTAGAACAAATCATAAATACAAGGGATGACTACTAGTGTCATTATGGTTCCATAAATCATTCCTCCGATTGTTACGATTGCCATTGGCCTTGACATATCTGAACCCATATCTGACCCAAGCGCTGTGGTTGACATAGCAAGGATTGTGGTCATAGCTGTCATCAAAATCGGGCGCAGACGGGTCATTCCGGCAGTAATGATTGCCTCCCTCTTATCTATGCCTTCCTGGCGGAGCTGGTTAATATATTCCACCATCACAATCCCATTGTTTACGATGATACCTACAAGCATAATAAATCCAATCATGGCAATAATACTCAATTCATGATTACTGATTAACAGTGCACCGAATCCTCCCGTCAGGGCAAGGGGAACTGTAAACAAGATAATAAATGGAGCTTTTAGGGACTGGAACTGCGCCACCATAATTAAATAGATAAAAGCAATTGCCAGCGCCAGCATCAGCATGAGCTGTTCCATTGCCTCATTGATACTTTCATCTTCCCCTGTCATTTTGACAGAATATCCTTCTGGCATTTTATATTCCGCCACAGCCTTCTCTACTTTGTCTCCTACCAAGCCTACATTATAGCCTGTATCGATCGCCGCAGACACTGTCACATAACGTTCCTGTCCGTCCCTGGAAATCGACGCCATACTTTCCATCTCTTCAAATTTTGCCACTTTAGAAAGCGGAATCTTTGACTCCTCGCCGCTCTCCTTGTCTTTATAGGTAAATGTCAATTTTTTCAGGGATTTGATGGAAGCCTTGCTCTGCTCCACACTCCTTAAATAAACGTCATAATCTTTGATGTCGGTAGAAATTGTGGCATCAGAAGTCTCATTCTCCATCTGCTCAAATACAAGTTGGTAAATCTGTGCTACTGTCATGCCATACTTCGCCGCCTTTTCCTTGTTCACAGAGATACGGAATTCTTGTTCTTTCTCCTGGATGCCGTCGGAAACTTCCGTCGTTCCCTCCACCTTTTCCACAATCTTCTTGATATCTCCCGCAATTTTCTGCAGTTCATCCAATTCCCTTCCTTTGATCTGCACAGACAAACCTTCTCCAGCCAGGGCGCCCATATCCATCGCTGAACTGCTGACGTTAATTTCTCCTTTCAAATCTTTGGTGAGTTCTGTGATCTGTGCTGCAATTTTTTCATTGGAAAGCGTTTTATCTTCCTTTAATATAATATACAGGCTGATTTGATTTCCGCCTCCGCCCTGTCCCATCATGCCTGCGGCAAATCCTCCTCCGCCTGCCATGGCGCCCACGGATTCCACATCCTCAATGGACTGTATTTTTTCTGTCACCTGGTCTGCAAGCCTGCATGCATCTGAAAATTCTGCATCCTCTGGCGGCGTGATCTCCACTGTCATCTGGGTACTCTCCATTTCTGGCATAAAGACCGTCCCTTTTGCAAGGGATGCCCTCATACTGACTACCAATAAAGCAGCCATTACTAGCAGGACCAGCAGTTTGACACGAAGAAGTTTTCCAAGAATCACACTGTATCCCTTTTGAAATTTATCAAACCATGGATGCCTGGTTTCTTTGGTTTTTTTCAACATCCTGGACCCCATCATAGGTACAAATGTCAATGCAATCACCAAACTGGCAAGCAGCGTATATGCAATAGTCAGACCCATATCTACAAAGAGCTGCCTTGTAATTCCTTCTGTAAATACAATCGGTGCAAATACGCAGACTGTGGTCAGTGTCGACGCGGTAATGGCACCGCTTACCTGTTTCGCCCCTTCTACCGCTGCCTTCTTTGCAGACAGTCCCTCGCTTCTCATCCGGTAAATATTTTCAATCACCACAATGGAATTATCCACCAACATTCCAATTCCCAGCGCCAAACCAGACAACGAAATCATATTCAGGGTAACGCCGCTGAAATACATCAGCACTATGGCAAAGATAACCGATATCGGGATAGACACTGCAATTACCAAAGTAGGTTTCAAATCTTTCAGAAAGACAAGTAAAATCAGAATGGCAAGAGCAGCGCCGAAAATCATGTTATTCAGCACAGAATCCACAATCATATCAATGTAAATTCCCTGGTCCATCAGTACAGAAGTCTCTAGGTTTTCGTCACTCTTTTTCAGTCTTTCAAACCTCTCATAAATACGGTGCGTCACATCTCCCGTGGAATATCCCGTCTGTTTCTCTATGGAAAGCATAACGCCAGGTTTCCCATTCAGCCGGGCATAAGACTCATCTGAATTATCTACAACGGCAATATCCGCCACATCTGACAAATGGAGCACATCCACGCCGTCAATGCCAAGATCCATCAGCACCATACCTTTTAGGGCTTTTACACTGTCCACTGCATCCCCCACGCGAACCATATACCGTTCGCCTGCATCTGTAATATATCCCGCAGGCATGGAGAAATTCTGCGCTGTCAGAATATTGGTCAATGTTTCCATGGTCAAAATCTGATTTAAATCTGCGGAATCGTATGCTTCTTTCTTGCTTTCCTCAAAAGATTCTTTGGATTCCTTTAACTTTTCCTCCCCGCTGGCAAGCTGCGCTGATGCGCTTCCCATCTCTACGGAACCTGAAATTTGGCTCTGGTTCAAGGTAGCAAGGGTGTCATTAATCGTCGCTTTTCCGTCTGCTACTCCCTGAAGCCCGCTTTCAATCGCAGCAATTCCTCCATTGATTTGGACCAATCCCTGCTCTGCTTCTGTCAGCTTCTGCGCAATATAGTTTACAACCTCCTCATTGGAAGATTCCTCGTTGATGGGACTTCCTTCCTGACCGGCAAGCTGTGCCTTGACCTGTGTAAGCCCGCCCTCCACTTGGGCAAGCTGTTCCTCCAGTTCTTTTGCGTCTTGTTTCATTGCTTTCATAGCTGCAATTCCTTGTTCCAGCTTTGTCTTTGTATCAATCAAAGTCTGTACCTGTGCCTGTAATTCCGTCAAGGATGCAATTCCCTGTTCTGTTTGTGCCTTGGCCTCCTGCATCTGCGCCAGGTTGTTATTTAGGTCAGCCTCTGTCTGGAACAGCTCTATTTTCTTATCATTTAATTCATTTTGCGCGTCGCTGATCTGATTTGCCATCTCCTGCTGCCCGCTTGTCAGTTCATTTTTTCCGCTGCTGATTTCATCCTCCGCAGACGCCATTTCATTTTCCGCATCAGAAAATTTCTCATCTAGGGACGCTTTTACCTTTTCATTGATTTCATCAATTTTTTCCTGTCTTAAGATTACTTGCACTGACTCCTCAATCAGCCCTGTTCCAGAAACGGAAGCAACCCCTTCCACACTTTCAATTTCTGGAATCAGCTCTTTCTCTGTATAGTCGCTGATCTCAAGGGTATCCATGCCTTCCACTTCCACAGCGGCAATCATAATCGGCATCATATCAGGATTCAACTTCATGATAATGGGATTTCCCACCTCATCCGGCCAATAACTGCTGATCTGGTCTAAGCTTTCCCGCATCTCCACCGTTATAGAATCCATATTCGCAGTCTGTTCAAATTCCAGCACTACCATAGAAGTATTATTGGAAGAGGTAGAACTGATATTTTTTATATTAGAGGTACTCGCCATAGCCCCTTCCACGGGCTGGGTCACTACGCGCTCAACCTGCTCAGGGCTGGCTCCTGAATAGGTAGTCACTACAATTGCATAAGGCAGATTTATGCTTGGCAGCAAATCTGTACTCATTTTGCTTAGAGATACCACGCCTAAAATAATTACCAGCACAATTCCTACAATTACGGTGTAGGCTTTCTTTACACTGAATTTTGACAGCATGCACATTTCCTCCTGTATGTATATTTTTGCAGGGCATCTGAATTTCCGACCGACTGGTCAGTTTTCAGCTTTATTATAAGAAGCCTTTCTGCAAATTACAAGAAAAAAAATATTAAATTTTTCTAAATGATATACTTCTTTTCGTTCCTGCAATGCCAGTATCGAAAAGGCAAATATATGTTTGACATTCGTTTGACTCCCTGTTATAGTTACTTTATTAAGAATAGGGCGTTGAAAAATCTTTTTGGTCCCTAATCTTTTTTCTTCTTAAGGATGCGCGCGCAAGAGGAAAAATTGCTTTGCAATTGCGCACGGCGCGGAACAAAAAAGGCGTTAGCAAAAGTAATTCTTTGCGGAAGTTTTTGAAGCGCACTTTTGTTTGGGAAATTAAAAGAATTTTCCATCTGGTAAAAATCCCGCAGCATTGCCTGCGGACTCAAAAAGCAAAGGAGGATAATGAGATGACAAAACTGAAATGGAATTTCAAGCCGGCTGGCTGGAAAAAATCCCCGCATTATTGCTTGCCGTATGCATGTGCGTTACTTCCGTTGAGACAGGGGCACAGGCGGCAGTCCCAGTGGCCAACAGCAAGGGACAGTCCCCATGGGACGCATCAGAAAGCATTGTATTTTCCGATGATGAATTACTTCTGCCAGCAGGAGACACTGCTTACTTAGATGTCTTTTATGAGGACTTTGGGGGAGATTATGGGAACTCCGATGATTATTATGATATGGATCTGGAGTGGTCCAGCAGCAACAAGAAAGTGGCAACCGTAGATGGGGAAGGTGAAATTACTGGAATCAAAGCTGGAACTGCAGTGATTACAGCCGAAACATATACTGGGGCAACCGCCTCTTGTACCGTTACGGTAGCACAAGTAACCTTAAACCATGCCCGCATCACCGTGCCACTGGGAAAAAATACTGGTTCCTTATTTGTAAAAAAGAAGTTTCCAAAATATGATACCATAGAGGAATGGTATTCTGACAATGAAAGAATCGCAACTGTAAATCAAAAAGGACAGATTACTGGGAAAAAGAAAGGTACTACAACCATTACTTTAACCATGGAAAGCGGCGCTGAGGCAAGATGCAAAGTTACTGTCACAGGAAAAAAACCTGCCACCAAAAGACTGGTTTTTTCCAAGAAAAAAATAATTCTGGCAAAAGGCAGTAAGAAGGCATTGACCATAAAACGGGAGCCGCGCAATGCCAGTGAAAAAATCAGTTGGACTTCCTCCAATGCCAATATTGTAAAAGTTACTTCCAAAGGCATGGCAATCGGAAGGAAACCTGGAACAGCCATTATTACAGCAAAAACTACCAATGGCAAGAAAGCTTCTTGTACTGTAATCGTAAAAAAACCATCCATCACCCTGAAAAAGAATAACATCACATTAAAAGCAGGAAAGAGTGCGCGTATTAAAGTGAAATCTGTCTTCCCTAAGAATGATAAAGTAAAATCATATAAGAGCAATAAACCCAAAGTAGCAGTTGTAAATGCAAAAGGCAAAGTTACGGCAAAAAAACCAGGAAAAGCACAGATTACTGTTATTACAAAGTGCGGCGCAAAAGCATCCTTCGTTGTAACTGTAAAGTAATTGGAAAATCCCTTACCTTTTCAAAATGCCATCGGCGTTTTGACAGCATGAGGCGGCTATGAATCTTAAGTATTCGGGCGCCAACAGGCAGGAACAGCAAGAACGCCATCGGCGTTCCTGCTGCGGGGTGCGGACCAATCCTGCCGGCAAATATAAATCCGTACCCCTGCTTCTTCGCTCCCGCCAAGGAACATTTATCAGACACCCTTTAGCGCCTGAATCCATTGAGGATAAAAAAATGAACCACAATAAAAGAAACATTGCATCTTCCATACAGCAATCCCTTGTACGGGTTTATTTGGTGTTGATGCTTGGAGGATTTCCTTTCTATTTTCAACATGGGTATTTCAATCTTGTATCCGCTAAAAAAAATTATTTCCAGATAACTTCCATGGTATTTCTTACACTGATGATCTGTTCTTCCTGTTTTTCTTATTGTTGCAAAGAAAAAAGAATTAGAAAAATCCCCCTTTTATCCATCACGGACCTATGTGCACTGTTTTTTGGAATAACAATCATGATCTCCTGCTTCTTAAGCCCTGTTGGCGCCGAATCTTTTTGGGGAACCCAGGGAAGGCAAATGGGAGGGCTGTTCTTTTTATTTTGTATTGGAATCTATTTTGTTATTTCACGGTATTACCAACCAAAAATCTGGATCTTGTGGCTGTTTTTTTTCTCAACCATACTTTTATGGCTGGTCATACTATGTAATTTCTGGAACTGGGATCTGTTCGGAATGCATCGGCACTTGGCAAAAAAAACAGATTTTATCGGCACCTTGGGAAATGTAAATATCAATGCCTGTTACAGCTCCGTTGTATCATCCCTGATGTTTGGATTCTATTCCCTCAGCACAAAGCCATGGGCAAACCGCTGCTTTTGGTGTGCTTCCTTTTTCGGCGTCTATGCCTGTTACTGTACCTCCAGCGACAGTTGGGTTTTTGCAGTAGGCGTTTCCCTTCTTGTCCTGCTCTTTTGGTCCATGGGAACCCCCTCTAAAATGATGAAATGGTGGATGTGCTGGCTTGCCTTTCTTTGCAGCAGCCTTGCAATAAACCTGACTGTTTTTCTTGCAGACGCCACAAACTGGAAAAATATCTATATCCGTAATTTTCAAAAGCAGGAACTTCTCATGTTTTTGACAGATACGCGCCTCTTGCTGGTGGAAGCCGTTTGTTGTGCCATCCTATTTTGGCTCATTCACAGCCCATGCATCCATTTTTTTAAAAAATATGGAAATAAAGCCCTTGCCGGACTACTGGTTTTGGGTATCTTTTTTGCCGCAGTTTTGATTTTCCCATTGGACGATGATTTTGGAACAAACCGGGGCTATATCTGGAAGCGTACAATTTCAAATTTTCAGGAATTTCCGATCAGGCAAAAACTCTTTGGGTATGGTCCAAACTGTTTTTTACGTGCCATGGAAGAACGGTTTGGAGCAGAAATGCACAGACGCTTTTCAGCCCCCTTTTTAGATGCCCACAATGAGATTCTTCAAATCCTTACCATTACCGGATTGTTTGGACTTCTGTCTTATATGGGAATGCAGATTTCCTTGTTGGCCTCCTGCCTAAAGAACAAACAGCAGAATCCATTTCTTTTTATCGGCGCCGTGGGAATCACGGCATATCTGGCACAAGGGCTGGTAAATAACCCCTACATATTTACTTCCCCCCTTTACTTTATTTTTTTAGGAATTTTAGAATCCAAAATCCGAAACTGCCCAACCTGTCAATTGTTTTAAAAAAAATGCAAAATTTTCCCTCCTGTACCTGTTTTTGTACATGCAAATTAGTTGAAAAAATTTCCAAAAGTGATACATTATATTATAAAGAATATAGTCACAAAATAACCTACAGACTGACGCCATAACAAAACTATTTTAAGGAGGATTTTTACTATGAGCAGAAATATGCATGGTTTCGGCATGATGATCAATAAACTGAAAAAGGACCCAAAAAAAATTGTTTTTACAGAAGGAACAGACGCCCGTATCCTTGAGGCTGCTTCCCGTCTTCTTGCCTCCAATTTCCTTACCCCGATTTTAATTGGAAACAAGGAAGAAGTGGAAAATGCCTCGGAAGAATACGGCTACAATATCCGTGGGGCACAAATCGTGGATCCAGAAAATTTTGACCAAATGGACAAAATGGTAGAAATGCTCTGCGAGCTTCGTAAAAGCAAAAATATGCAGCCCGAAGAGGCGCGCAAAATTTTAAAACAGGGCAATTATTTCGGCACCATGCTTGTTAAAATGGGATTTGCCGATTCACTCTTAGGCGGCGCTACTTATACCACAGCCGATACCATCCGCCCGGCGCTGCAGCTGATCAAAACCAAACCTGGGCACAAGATTGTCTCCTCCTGCTTTATTCTGGTTCGTCCGTCTGCCACTGGTGAAAATGAAGTGCTTGCCATGGCAGACTGCGCCATCAATATTAAACCTTCTGAAGATGAACTTGCAGAGATCGCAATTGAAGCTTCCGACTGCGGTCAAATTTTTGGCATCGACCCGAAAGTCGCTTTCTTAAGTTATTCTACTTTAGGTTCCGGGGCTGGTGAAGATGTGGATAAAATGAGAAACGCAGCACAAAAAGCAAAAGTGCTGCGCCCAGATCTCCCCATCTCTGGGGAAATGCAGTTTGACGCCGCTGTTTCCCCTCGTGTGGCACGTACAAAATGCCCGGAGGATCCAGTTGCAGGACATGCAAACGTATTTATTTTCCCGGACATCAACGCAGGAAATATCGGTTACAAAATTGCACAGCGTATGGGTAACTTTGATGCCTACGGTCCAATTCTGTTAGGGCTTAATTCTCCCATCAACGACTTATCCAGGGGATGCAACGCTGATGAAGTATATTCCATGGCAATTATTACTGCTGCGCTTGTAGATGAAGAACCATAGGAATAAATAAAGTGTGCAATCCCCTCATACGTGAGGGCGCTTAGCAGAGACCTTGCACAGTTTGACACACTGGACAAATCCTATCCCCAAGAATGGGGTTGTCACAAAATGAAAAATTTCCACAACATATAGTACAGGCATTTGCCGTATTGTTACTATATGTTATGGAATCCCTGCATTTTGCAACAGCCCCATTTATGTACCTTGTAAACCTCTCGAAATCTATGAACTTTTCTGTACTATCCAACCACGTGGTTCATTTTATCCGTCATATTGTTCACCACTTCATCCACCATCTCTGTCTGCGCAGAAATCTGCTCGCTTCCGGCTGCCAGCGCTGAAACTGCCTCATTGATGCGCTTAATACTGTTAAGGAACTCCATGGTTTCCTGATCCAGTTTCGCAATAGCGGGAAGCAAAACCTCACTCTGCTCCTTACCGGCTGCCACTGCTTCCTTTGTCTGTTCTGACAATTCCCTCACACGGTTGGCAATCACTGCAAAGCCCTTGCCTGCCTCCCCGCTCCTTGCTGCTTCAATCCCAGCATTCAGCGCCAGCATCCCCGTCTGGTTGGATATTTTGATAATATCCTCATTCATAATATCGTATCCTTGTACCGCGTCAGACACCTGCTTCATGGAATCCCGCAGCATTTCGGTAAACGCTGACATTCCATTTACTGCCTGTGCAATCCTGGTAGCGTCCTCTGCAGAACCTTGGTTGCCTACCGCCAAATCCCCCATAGCGTTCTTTATCTGGCGAAAATCTTCCATAATGTCTTCATAAAGAGCCGCTTTCGTCCTTTGTTCCTCTTTCAGCTGCTCATTTAAACTCTTCATCTGTTCTTGTTCGTGCAAAACAACATCTTTCTCATAATGCATACAATTTTCTTTACGGTTCATTCCCAGCGCCACAGCTTGAGCCATCTGCCGACAACTGCTGTAACCACATGCACCACAGTCAATCACCTGCTTTTCCAAGGTATCCTTGCGCATATCTGCAAAGCCGTCTTTTGTCTGCTGCTCGCTCACGATAACAGATTTCTTGTTTTCCTGGTAACTGCACAGGAAATCTTCTAATACCAGACCCGAAAATTGTGCATTGAAATTTTCCAGACGTTTCTCATAACTCAAATGTTTCGCCCAGGGATTTTTCTTATCCTTTTTCTTGTTATGTTGTGTCTTTTTTGCCTTCTCTCTCTGTGCCTGGATCTCAAACAATACGTCGTCACTTTCCAAAAGCTCTGGTTCTACCCCCGTCCCATGAAGACATCCATCGGCACAATTCAAAGCATCCACCATAAAAGGCAAAGGTTTCCCGCTCTTTACACGCTTTGCATAATTTTTCAAAAAATCATATGCATGTTTTTCTCCCTCAATCTGACGTATCATCACATCTTTGCCTAAAAAATGTTCCACATTTTCCTTCAATCCGCCAGGCTGGGGATAGACGCTTCCCAAACCATATTCCAGTTCATCTACTGCCTCACAGGAAGATAAATTCTTCCCCTTGAGCTTCTTCATCAATTGTTGAAAGGTCACATTATAAGACACATACTGTTTATTTTGCTGCCTGCTGATCTCCGATTTCTTGGCAATACAAGGACCAATAAATGCCAGCTTGTCTGTGATCTTCCTATACTTTTTCACATATACTGCTGCACACATCATGGGACTGTGAACCGGGATCAGCTTTGGAATCAATTCTGGGACATATTTTTCAATATAATCCACAATCGCCGGACACGGCTGTGAAATCCCTCCCTGAAGCTTATATTTTGTAATATAATTCAGGTAGCCCCAAGTAGTGATATCTGCACCGAAACTGACACTGAAAATATGTTTCACACCAAGATTTTTTAAGTACCCCAGCACTTTGCCATATTCCCTAGGATAATTTGCAATAAAGGCTGGCGCTACTAGAAGGCTGATGGATTCACCTTTCCCCAAATCTTCAAAAAACTGGTCTGTATCATCCCGAAAACTCCTGGCATGGTGATGGCAGGCATCAATACATGCCCCACAGTGCACACATGTGTCAGGATCTACACAAATCACATCTTTGTTATCCTCATTCATAGAATAATTTGCCTCAAATACAGGACACACTGAAATACAATGATTACAGCCAATACATTTCTCGTTTGTATACACCAAACCCGAATTTAATTTTGTTTGTCCCATAACTCCACTTCCTCATTTTTATATTCGTCCCCTGATGAATCCCCTTTTGTTGTTCAACACTAGCTTGATTTTACCATTTTTAGCACAAAAAATCTACTGTGTTTTACATATTTCTTGTGAATATTATATATTTTTTTTATTTTTATTATCGATTCTTTAGATTAATTACCCAATCTCCCCGCCTCAACTCTCATGGAACACCTCCATACTCTAATACATATTGTAGGAGAAAAGAGGTTCTTTCACTATGATAATTTATATAGTCAACCCAGGAGACACTGTAGATTCCATCGCCTCCTCCCATGGCGTATCCGCGCAGTCCATTATTTATAACAACCAGCTTGTTTATCCATTTCCTTTAGCAGTCGGGCAGGCACTTCTGCTGTCTGAAGAACGTAATAGCCTCCCTGTTGCCGATAACAGCTTGGGCAATTCAACTGCCGAAAATTCCCCATTCCCCAACACTACTAACTATCCTGCCTATGTAGGAGGCTATGCTTACCCCTTTATCAGCCGCTGGGTATTGGAACAGACACTCCCATACCTTTCTGATTTATTTGTCTTCTCCTACGGGTTTACCAGTGAAGGCATGCTCATTCCCCCTGCCCTGGATGACACCTTTATGATCGATATGGCAAAAAGCCACGGCGTATCTCCCATATTAACCCTGACGCCTTTTGGTCCCACAGGACAATTCAGCAATTATTTGATTTCCCAAGTGGTAAACAATGAAACGGCAAAGCAAACATTGATTCAAAACCTTACAGCACAGATCCAGGAACGGGGTTTTGAAGGGGTCGATATTGATTTTGAATATATTCTTCCAGAAGACAAACTTGCATTTGCAGACTTTGTGCGTGATGTACGGACAGCCATAAATGCCCTTGGTTACCTTGTGTCCGTTGCCCTGGCGCCCAAAACCTCGGATACCCAAGCTGGGCTTTTGTATGAAGGAAAAGACTATGGCCTCCTTGGAGATGCCGCCGATTATGTCCTTCTTATGACATATGAATGGGGATATACCTATGGTCCACCGATGGCAGTGGCTCCATTAAATAAGGTCCGACAAGTAGTGGAATATGCCTTGACAAAGATC
Organism: uncultured Lachnospiraceae bacterium; assembly: GCA_951801955.1. Taxonomy (GTDB): domain Bacteria; phylum Bacillota; class Clostridia; order Lachnospirales; family Lachnospiraceae; genus Petralouisia. The sequence continues at coordinate 14,248 of CATOOV010000020.1, read as the reverse complement.
CCCTCAGAAAAAATCCACCTTGGAATCCCCAATTATGGTTACGACTGGACACTCCCATTTGTCCAAGGCAATTCCAAGGCAGCCACCATCGGAAATGTCCAGGCTGTCCAGATTGCGATTTCCCAGGGATCTTCCATCCAATTTGATGAGATCGCCATGTCCCCCTATTTTACTTATGTTGAGGAAGGATTAACTCATGAAGTATGGTTTGAAGATGTGCGCAGCCTTTCTGCAAAATTTGGATTGGTAAAAGAATACCAGCTCCGGGGCATGAGCTATTGGCAGGTCACACAGCTCTTCCGGGCAAACTGGCTCCTGCTTGCCGGTACGTTTACCATCCTCCAGGATCGTTAGCAGTTTCACGCAGAAAAACATTCTTTCATCAGATTACCTGGTGCAGAAATAAAATAGAAAAAAGCTCAAAATTGCTGATTTTTAGCTCGAAATCGTATCAGTTTTGTCTGAAAACAATATTATAATAGACTTACAATATTACCATGGGGTAAGAATGCCAAAACATTCTTACCCATGCAAACAAAGCAACCAAAAAAAGAAGGAGTGAAGAGATGAAACAAAGGAAGGGAACCAAAAAACGAAAACTTTCCGCTATATGGTCGCTGTTTCTAGCCGTAACCATATTGTTGGGAAGCTTGCCGCTGGCTGGGTTTGAGGTAAATGCGGCAAAAAATGACAACATTTCAAAACAAAGCAAAACCAAAGAAAAAGCGGCAAGCAGCGGGTTTAAACATCCAGGGCTGCTGCATTCACAGGAGGATCTTACAAGGGTATGGGAAAATGTTGAAAACAATGTATCTCCCAACAAAGAGACCTGGGACGCCCTGTGGTGGGACACTTATTCTAATCCCGGCTGGTGGCCCCGCCCTTTGGAGGGAGTTACCAGGGGAGGTGGTCGTGACAGTATCAACCAATTGCGTATTGATGTCCGCCGTGCCTATCAAAATGCCCTGATCTGGAAACTGAGTGGGGATGAGGCACATGGAGAGGCGGCATGCCGGATTATTAATGCCTGGTCTTCTACGATGAAATGGTTAGGTGGAAACGCTGACCGTTTTCTTGCCGCAGGGCTTCAAGGCTATGAACTTGCCAATATTGGGGAACTGATGCGGGACCATCCCAATTTTGATACCAAAGGGCTTCAGAATCTTTTGATCAATGTATTCTACCCCATGAACCAGGATTTTATGATACGGCATAACGACGCCCATATTGGAAATTACTGGGCAAACTGGGAGCTTGCCAATCTCGCCTCCATGATTTCCATTGGGGTATACTGCGACCGGGAGGATATCTATGAGCAGGCACTAAACTTTTTCAAATATGGCAAAGGAAACGGTTCTTTCTACCATACCATGCCCTATGTGCTTGACGAAAACGGAAAAGAGCTGGTGCAGTGGCAGGAATCTGCCCGTGACCAGGGGCATACCACCCTGGGGCTGGTGCTTGCCGGAGTGATCTGCGAGACGGCATGGAATCAGGGAGACGACCTCTATGGATTGTCTGACAACCGTTTTTTAAAGGCAGTGGAATACTCTGTCAAATACAACAGCCTGGGGGAAGAAGTGCCTTCAACCTACTATTTGCGTATATCTGGAAACATGTACAACAGTGCAGGGGGCTACAACAAGCCAAAATATGAAGATCTTGCTGGCGTAAATCCCTACCAGCGGGGAAACTGGCGACCCATTTACTATCAGATGTATAACCACTATGTAAACCGCAAAGGGTTAGAGATGGACAGTGTCAAGCAGATGATGGATAATGCCAATGGCACTTATATAGAAGGGGGCGCGGGCAACAGCCTGGATGAGCTTGGCTGGTACAGCCTGACCTATGCCAATGCTGGGGAACGCGTGGAGGATACGCCTATCCAGGGGGAACTGACAGACGGCGTGTACCGGATCTTATCAGCATCCAGCGGAAAATCACTGGTGGTAAATGGGGAGGGAAATCTTGCCTCCGCAGAAAAAGGCACCAAGAAGGATGAGTGGTGGATGATTAAGAGCACGGGAGACGGGGAATACACCATTACCAATATGGCAACTGGAAAAGCCATCCAGGTCAATGGGGAAGGAACTACTACCAAAAATATAGCAAATACAGATTTTACATACAGCAATTATTATATGACAGGGATTCCAATTGGTACTGGGGAACCAGACAAAACCCGCAAACAGCGTTTTGCATTTTTAAAAGATAATGATGGCTGCTTCCGAATTGTACCATCCATGACCTATTTTGTACTGGCCTTGGAAGGCAACAGCACCGCAGATGATGCCAGAATTGTCCAGTGGTGGAATGACAGTGTCGGACAGTATGAAAATTACAGCAACGCGGGACAACGCTGGAATTTTGAGAAGGCAACGGAAATTGGGACAGAATTTACCTTTGATGACAAAAGTACTGGATTCAGTACCACCTATGCAGAGGCAGAGGGGGACTGCACCCTGGAGGCACATGGAACAGGCAATGCCGTATCCTTGAACGGAACCAGCCAATTCCTGACCCTTAAAGCAAAAACAGAAAAAAGCATCCTTGCCGGAGAATCTGCATTTACTGTGACTTGTGAGGTAAAACCAGACGCTGGAAACAAAAACTGGATATTCTATGCGGCGCCTGACGGAACCCAGGCCGACAGCACGAAAACGTATCTTGGGATTAAGGAAGAAAACGGCACCATCACCGCCGAGGCTTATAAAGATGGAAAGAAATCCGCCTCTGTCAGCGCTGCCGGCAAGGACGGCTGGTGCCAGGTATCTGTCGTATTTAACGGCTCCGAGCTCATCCTGTATCTCAACGGGCAGGAGCAACAGCGTGCCACCGGAAACTGCAGCGTTTCTGATATTGTTGGAGAAGACAGCATTGTACAGGTGGGCAAGGCAAACTTTGGCAGCGGCGAATACTACCAGGGACTTCTGGATAACTTAAAAATCACAGGCCATGCCATGACAGGGGGAGAAGTAATCAAAGGCGCCGGGGATTATGCCTTTGAAGAGATCACCGTACCAGAAACCCTGGTAGACTTTACGTTTGATGATACAGAGGCTGGATTTTCCGGTGGCATTGCTGCCGCAAAAGGCTGCTACAGCCTCCAGGACCATGACGGCGGCAAAGCGCTGTACTTAAACGGTTACAAAGACTACCTAAAAGTAACTGGCAAAGACGGCGGCTCTGTAATCCCAGGAGGGCTTGTAAAAGAGATGACCATTTCCCTGCAGGCAAAACGGGACGGCGGCGATTTTGGCTGGGTATTTTACGCGGCGCAAAACGACACCACTCCAACCTTCCAATGGGAAAAATACCTTGGCGTCATAGACGGAAATGGAACCATAACGGCACAGCGTTATTACAACCAAGGAGAACGTCTCCCAAGCGCGGAAGAAAAAACACAGGCAGACCGCTGGCACTACCTCACCATCGTTTATACAGAGGACAGCATCATCCTCTATGAAAACGGGGAAAAGCTCGTAGAGACGCAAAACAATGCCTCCCTGTCCGACATCTTAGGAAGCGACAGTGTCTGGTATATCGGCAAGGCAAACTGGGTAAAAGGAAATGGAGAAAAGGGGGAACATTTCCGGGGATGGATTGACAATTACAAGGTTGTGTCCCGTGCATGGACTGCTGAAGAAATAAAAACGGAAGCCTTAAAATATGTGGATAAGAGCCTCCTGCAGGCGGCAATAGACAACCAGACATCCGAAGATAAAAGCCATTACATAAAAGGACGCTGGGAAACCTACCAGTCCGCGCTAAAAACAGCACAGGATACCCTGAAAAACCCGGAATCACTGCAGTCTGCCATAGATCCTGCCACAGAAGGCTTAGAGGATGTACAGGCATGGATGCGTCTGGACGAGGCATTATTTGCATCTGTCCTTGCTGAGAAAGAATCTGAGTATACCAAGAAATCCTGGAAACCATACGGGGAAGCATTGGCAGAGGCAAAAACCCTTCAGGCAGCTGGAACGGCAAACCGTACTGATGTACTCGAAGCGGCGGAAACCCTGCGAAAAACTCAGAAAGCGCTGATTGAAAAGGACAACACCATTGCCGATGCCATCAAAAGAATTGACGCCATCGGAAAGATTGAATTAACGCCGGCATGCAGCCGTAAAGTCATTTTAGCAAAACAGCTCTGCGATGTGCTGGATGAAGAAGAACTTGCCAGTGTCACAAACCTATCTTATTTGAAAGAGGCAGAAGCTGCAATGGAAAATTACCTTGCCGAATTTACCTTTGACGATGAAGAAACCGGGTTTATCGGGGGGCAGGCTGTAGCGAAAGACCAAGATACCCCGACCATCCAAAATGGCGCTTTATATCTGGACGGGACCAGTAAAAACTGGCTGAATGTTTTTAAGGCAGACGGCAGCAGCCTGCTGACGGGAAGAAACGAGCTGACCATCTCCTTTGGGGCAAAACCAGAATCCGGGGTCAGCAATTGGATATTCTACGCTGCACCCAATGATACAGCGCAAGAAGTAAACCATGAAACTTATCTGGGGCTTGTGGAATACCAAGGAACCTTTACAGCAGAACGGTATAAAAATACTGGGGAACGTCCGGCGTCCGCCAGTGTCCCAGAGGTAAATACATCTGATTGGATGCACGTGACACTGGTACAAAACGCAGATACTACGACCCTCTACATCAATGGGGAGAAAAAAGCAGAACAGGCAAGCAGTATCGCATTGCCAGATATTTTTGGAGAAAACAGCATCCTCCAGATTGGAAAGGCAAATTGGGGCGGCGGTGAATATTACAAAGGGCTCCTGGATAACTTCAAAATACTGGGGACTGCAATGACCGAAGAAGAAATCCAAAAAGAGGCATCTGACTATCTGGATAATATTGTAGATCCAGATAAAGTTGCCGATGTGATTGAAAAAATCAATGCCATTGGCGACATAGAAGTAACGGTTGCGTCAAGGGAAAAGATTGAACAGGCAAGGGAAGCTTATGAAAAACTGACGCCTGCAGAAAAGGCGCTTGTCTCCAATGCTGATTCCCTGGCAAGTGCAGAAGATATTTATGAGGAAATGGCAGAGGAAGCAGCGGCTGTATTAGCACAGTTTACCTTTGATGATGAGGAAAACGGGTTGAAAAGTTCCGGTGCAGCGGCAACGGCAAACAACACGCCTGTATTTGTGAAAGATGCAGACCGGGGAAATGTACTGTCCCTGGACGGGACTGGAAACGTATGGTTAAATGTAACAAAAGAAGATGGTTCCTCCCTCCTTACCGGTGTGGAAGAATTGACCGTCTCCTATTACAGCAAAGCGCAACGGCCAGAAACTAACTGGGCATTTTATGCGGCGCCAAATGGAAATGGACAGAATCTTGGCGCCGAATACTACCTCGGTATTATGGAAAACGGCGGAAAGGTTACCGCAGAACGTTTCCTGAATGGAAGGCAGGACAGCGCAGAGGCTGCTTATGAATCTGGATGGAACCACATCACCGTTGTGTATGGCGCAGAGAACACCAAAATCTATGTAAACGGCGTCCCCACCAGCACAGCAAATAACAACGGCTCCTTAAAACAAATCCTTGGAGAAAACAGCATCCTCCAGATTGGAAAGGCAAACTGGGGAAGCGGCGAATACTACCAAGGGCTGCTGGATGATTTTGTAATTTACAATTATGCAATGTCAGAACGGCAAGTACAGATTAATGATGGCATGATCGCAGATCCTAAGGAATTGAAAGTGAAGCTGCGTGAGGCAAAGGCAATCAAAAAAGACAATTATACAGACGAAAGTTATAAAGCTCTCCAGACGGCAATTGCCACAGCGAAAAAAGCATACGAAACAGTAACAACTGAGGAGGAAGTGACTGCTGCAATAGCAGCACTGCAGGCAGCAATTGACGCCATGGAAAAGATACCGCTGGATTACCAGGCACTGAATGATAAAATCCAGGAAGCAAAAGCAATCCAAAAGGGGAATTATACTGACAAGAGCTTTGAAGCTTTGCAAACCGCGATTGCATCTGCTGAGGAAACAGCAAAGACGGCAACCATCCAGGCGGAATTAGCGGCAGCAGTAAATTCCCTTCAAAAAGCAATCGATGCCTTGGTTGAGAATGGGGATGACACCTTATTCCTTAAACCCCTTTCCAATAAAATTAAAGAGGCAAAAGCCATTGAACAGGGGAATTATACAGAGGAAAGCTACCAGGCGCTCCAGAAGGCAATTGCCGCTGCTGAGGAAGTGTTAAAAACAGCGTCTTTCCCAAAGGAAGTGACTGAAGCGGTCGAGGCGCTCCAGAAAGCAATCGATGCTTTAGAAGAAAATAGTTCTGGCGATCCAAACAAACCAGATCCCTTAGACCGTACACCCTTGGTTGACAAAATTAAAGAAGCGGAACAAATTGAACAGGGGAACTATACCGATGAGAGTTACCAGGCACTCCAGGATGCAATTGAAGCTGCTGAGAAAGCGTTAGATACTGTAACCTCCCAAGAAGAAATTTCTGCAGCGGTTGAGGCGCTCCAGGATGCCATCGACCATCTGGAAGAAACAAGCGGCACTGGAAGGCCCAGAAATATTTTGGTAAAACAAATCAAGGTTACACCGAAAAAGAAGACGATGAAAATCGGGCAGAAACTTACGATGAAAATAACAGTCAGCCCAAGTAACGCGACCAACAAGGCAGTAAAGATTACCAGTAGCAATTCAAAAATTGCAAAAGTGTCAGGAAAGAAAATCACAGCCAAATCACCAGGAAAAGCTACCATCAAAGTTACCGCAAAGGATGGTTCCGGCATAAAGGCTTCCCTGACCGTTTATGTCCGTCAAAAGGCTGTCACCAAGGTGAAAGCCGCACAGCAGAGTACCAGCCGTTATGTAAAAGTTTCTTTTGGAAAAATCACTGGCGCCAGCGGATATTATATTTACCGCTCAACCAACGCGAAGAAAGGTTATAAAAAGATTGGAAGTACCAAAAAGACCAGCTTTATAGACAAAAAGGCAAAAACCTCCAAGACCTACTACTACAAGGTTGTTACCAGGGGGAAGGTTTCCGGCTGCAACAGCGCCTTGAGTACCAAATATGCAAAAGTGAAGGTCCTGGCACGCCCTGTAATAAAAGTAAAAGCGACAAAAGGCAGAAAAATTACTGCTTTCTGGAAACAGGTAAAAGGTTCCAAAGGCTATGTGGTTTACACTTCCACGAAGAAAACCAAAGGATTCAAGGCAGCAAAGACGCTGAAATCTGTCAAAACAGTGAAAGCTACCATTAAGGCAAAGAAAGGCGTAAAAAAACTGTATGTAAAGGTACGCCCATACTATACGGAAAAAGGCAAAAAAATATATGGGGCTTATTCCAATACGGTAGCTGTAAAAGTAAAAAAATAATTTGATGTATAAAAAGAACTGGCACAAAATTTTTGTGCCAGTTCTTTTTATAGTGTAATTACACCTCTTTTCATATATTCGAAATATGATAGGTACCTTCTAATCCAAAACTTATCTTTGCCCTGATTACACTCCCTTTTGACACAACATTAGCCCATATGCTTTAACTGGTCAAACAATTCCATGTCAGATTGGCTAATCTTCAGATTCGAACAATAACTCTTGCCTTCTGGCGTCGTCACAGTCACTTCAATGACCGTATCCTCTCTCACACCTTCAGAAGAAACTGCCTTTAAAAATTTAGGGAATTTTGGATGGTTGGAAGTAAATTTCTGCCATGCACCCATAATTTGAAGTATTTGTGTAGGATTCATTCCTGCCATAACAATTATCCTTTCTGTCCTTTTTCATTCTCGCTTGCACAAGCCTTGGCACGGGATTCAGACCAGCTTTTGCTGACGCCAGCCTTTCCCTTAACCGCTTCATTTCCATTCTATGATTACTGTCCACAGATTCATTCCCATAGGGCACCCCATCATGCCGTCCGGCGTGCCGCAAAGTATGGAAACAGTAACATTATATCAGCATTTTTTCCAAAAGCATAGCCAGAATGGATTCTTTTTTACAATTAGATATGGTATACTGTTACTATTGACTCCATAATCAGGAACATTTGATGAAAAGAAAGGAATGCAAACTATGTATCAGTTTACAGAAGACTGTCTGACAGGAATCAAACAGATTGATGAGGAACATGAGAAATTATTCGCGCTGCTCAATACCACTATGGAATTACTGCACAACGACATACTCCAGGACAAATACCACCAGGTACAAGCCGTCCTAGGAGAATTAAAAGAGTATGCAGATAATCATTTTGCTAATGAGGAAGCGTATATGGCGGCAATCAATGACCCTGAACTGGAAATCCAGAAAAGGCAACATATGGCATTTCGGGATAAAATCAGCATTATGGATTTATCTGATATTGACCAATTACATGCCCAGCAGGAACTCTTAGAGGAGCTGATGCGTTATTTGACCCGCTGGTTATACCAACATATCTTAAGCAGTGATATTTTAATTGGAAAAATGCCTCCTATGGAAGAATGGCGCCATCAAGACAATCCTTGTATCTTTTCTGAAAAATACTTTACAGGGATTCCCCTGATTGACGGAGAGCATGAAACACTGTTTGAAATTATCGGCAAGGCAACCGCACTGGTAAAAGCAGAGCTTCTGCATGATAAATATGATGAAATTGTCGGTATTTTGGACAGATTAACAGAGTATACGAAAGAGCATTTCCGGGATGAAGAAGAATATATGGAGAGTATTGAATATCCTGGGTTGAAGGCACAAAAAATGGCACATGCATCCTTTGTCTCAAAATTGGAAGAAGTGGATCTGGAACAAGTTGATCAAAATCAGCAGCAGTACTTGGAGGAACTGATGGAATTTCTTTTTAGCTGGCTGTCCAACCACATTTTAAAATCTGACAAACTCATTGGAAAATAATGAAAAACAGCTTGTAATTGCTGTGATAAGAGTATAAAATAGACTTTGAGCTATCTTTTGTAGTACAAAAAAATGAGGAGGTAACAAATCAATGGAGACATTAGCATTTGGAACAAATCAGCGTGGGGAACAGGCATCCCTATATGTATTGGAGAATAAAAAACATACCGTTATCAAGGTATCAGATCACGGCGCCACACTGGTATCCGTTCTGATTCCAGATAAAAACGGCGTTGTACGGGATGTGGTATTGGGATACGATGAGGCGGCAGAATACGACAGCCATACTTGCTATTTTGGAGCAACCATCGGCAGAAACGGCAACCGCATTGACAATGCGCAGATGATGATAGACGGGGAACTTTGCAAAATTCCTGCAAATGAAAATGAAAATAACCTTCACAGCGGTCCCAATGGTTTTGACCGTGTGGTATGGGAAGTAAAGGAACGTACAGATAACAGCATTACCTTCTTCCATCTCAGCACAGAGGAAGAACAAGGATTCCCTGGAAACTTGAAAGTAGAAGTTACATATACACTGACAGACGAAGATGCGGTAGAAATCAGTTATCGGGGCGAGTCTGATAAAACTACTATTATGAATTTTACAAACCACTCCTATTTCAATCTGGGCGGTCATGACAGCGGCTCTGCCATGAACCAGAAACTGCAGATCCTTGCCGAAGGTTATCACCCTGTCCGCGACTCTAAATCCATTCCCACAGGAGAGATTGCGCCCGTAGAAGGAACCCCTATGGATTTCAGGACCATGAAACCAATTGGACAAGATATCGAAGCTGATTTTGAACAATTAAAATTTACCGGAGGCTACGACCATAACTATGTACTCAGCGATAAAGCAGGCGAAATGAAAGTTATGGCAAATGCATATTGTGAGGAAACCGGCATTGCCATGGAAGCATCCACTGACTGCTGCGGTGTTCAGCTCTATGCTGGGAATTTTATTGGTGACCAGACAGGAAAAGGCGGCGCTGCATACTGTAAACGTTGTGGCTTCTGCCTGGAATCCCAATTCTATCCCAATGCCATGAACCAGGAAAATGTACCTTCTCCCATTGTAAAGGCAGGGGATGTATTTACCACCAAGACGATCTATCGTTTCTATGTAAAATAACAGGGACAAATTCCTGGACGATAGCTGCTGGAATATTGGTGCACTATCGTTCCCATGTAAAATAACAGGGACAAGTTCCTCAACTGTCCGAACATTTTTTATATGACCTAAGAAGATATTCCAGACACCAACACTGGCATCTGGAATATCTTTTTATAAGCGATTCAAAAACACCATCGGCGTTCTTGCTGCGGGGCGCGGGTAAGCAATGCTTACAAAAACGACTCCGCACCCCTGCTTCTTCGCTCCGCTACGGTCGGTGCTAAGGGATATCCACTGGACATCAAGCACCTGCCGGATGCTTTGTCCCAGCCAAAGACCTATCTCCCACTGAGATAAATTTGTTTTACTCACCACTTGTACCCAAAAAGCATCCCATTATGCTATTCAGCGTATCATCAGGCATAAAAGTGGGAGCCCTCTCCGATGGGATAAAACAATTAAAAAAGGAAAAGACGGCATATGCTTCAGATGAAAAATTACCAGGCAGCCTTAAAAAAGAAAATTGTAATCTGCGATGATTGTATGGAAGATTTGGCACTGATAAAAGAATTATTGCTCAAATATAAGGAAACGTCTCCATGCCACAAGTTTAAGTTAGAAACTTATACCAATTCTTCCCTGCTCTATGACAGGATACAACAAAAGGAACTTGCCGATATCTACATCCTGGATATGATAATGTCAGAAAAGACAGGCATTGACCTAGGACAACAGATCAGAAAAATTGGCGATGAAAACGTGATTATCTATATTACCTCATCAGATGATTTTGCACTGGATGCTTACAATGTACATGCAGTAAGGTATTTATTAAAACCTGTCAGCGAAGCCAAAATGTTCGAGGCATTGACTTATGCTTTATCCTATACAGAAGTAAAAAAAGAAACAGTTTTTTTAGTGAAAACAAAAGATGGATTAATCTGTGTTCCCTATTCCAAGATAGAATATATTGAAAACTGTTCCAGAACCCTGGAAGTTCATTTAACAGACGGAGAGTTAGTAAAAAGTATCTTTATCAGAACATCCTTTGATGAAGAAATCCGAGAAATCCTTACAGACAAAAACTTTATCCAGGTACACAAATCATTTCTTGTAAACCTGAAAAATATAAAAAAGCTTACCAGGAACAGTGTCATAATGGATAGCGGAAAAAACATTCCCATCAGCCAAAAACGGGCTGCAGCCGTCAAAAAAGAATATCTATTGTTTGTCTCAACTTACTACAATTAAGGGAATAAGGAAATGATTTATTTTAAAAACATCTCATACTCAATCAGCCATGTATTTCTAATGCTGTTCCTCTATTTATTTATCACGCATCGGTATTCCAAAACCAAGACCATGGGAATCTGTTTTGGTTCCTTTCTGATGTTAAGCATATCAGATTGCCTAAAACTAAATATTTTTCCTGACAGCGATGTATGTTATTTGCTGGTAACTGTCTTCCAGATATTGGTTACACAGTCTACAGGTATTTTTATCTCCAAAGAACGAAACAGCAGAGTCCTGTTTATGGGGCTTAGCGCGTCCAATTACGTGATTGCCGGAAGTATTGTGCCTTCTATTTTGCATATTTACACGGGAGACATTATTATTGCATTGGTAGGAAGTTTTTTTGTACACTCTTCTATTTTGTATATTTTATATTCTAAAATCCGAAATATCTGGCTGGAACAATACGAAACGGAATATGTGAAAAGCTGGTGGGAATTATGCCTGATTCCTGTCTTTTTTTATTGTGGTTTTTCCTGCCTTGCCTTCTTTCCCCATACCCTCTATGACAATCCCGATAATATTTTGGGGACTCTGGTTTTTTTGCTTACTATGTTTACATCCTATGTAGTAGTACTGCGGTATATGGAAAGCGAATCAAAAAAGAAAGATATTTACTGGCAGAATGTGCTTTTTGAATCTTATATTAAAGGATTGGAAGATCAGTATTATCTGGTGGAACAATCAGAAAAAAACCTGAAAATACTCCGGCATGATATGCGGCATTATTCCGAAATGATCAATTACCTGCTTAGCCAAGGGGAATATGATGAAATCAAAAAAATAACTGCATACATCAATGATGTGGCAGATGAAAATAAAGTGGTAAAATATTGCAGCAACCTAATTGTCAATACGATTCTTTCAAAAATGATGGAACGGGCAAATCATTATCAAATTGCAGTAGATTTAGACAGCCAAGTGCCGAAAGAACTCACCATCAATGATTATGAGCTGTCTTCTGTGATTGCAAATCTATTTGAAAATGCCATTATCTGTGTAAAAGATTTTGAATTAGAAAAGAGAACTATCCAGATCAAAATCCATTGTACACAAGAACACCTATTAATCCAAATGAAAAATGAATATAAAGATCCCATTACTTTGGATTCCTTGACGGGGCTTCCCAAAAGCAAAAAAGGGAAAAACCATGGCTTAGGAATGCAAAGCGTATTGGCGTTTTCTCAAAAGATCGGCGCCAACACAGGATGTTATTGTGAGAATGGTATTTTTCAGATATTGATGTTTGCAAAACTAAATCAATAATCTCTGACTAAGACATAAGTACTATGGCGTAATTTTGACATGTTTTTGCGAAAAAAAGAGAATAATAAAGGACACAAAACAAGTTATAATTAAGAAAGATATAACATTATTTTTCACTGGTATAGGATATGGTTGATCTTTAGTAAAACTACATTAGATATTTATCAACGAGACACTACACTAGGATATCCATAAAACATTCCAAACACCGCGGCATTTTGAATGCCCTATAGGAATGCAGGAGGAATCTTTCATGCAGAAAACATTCATCAAATATACCATGGTTATCATTACAGCCGCTATTTTTCTGATATTCGTAATTAACTCTCTGTTGACCTTTCAAACTCTTGAAAACCAGCAGTTTAAAACCTTTTACGCAAAAATAGAACAAGTCATACACACCTTGGAAAACAACCAGGCAGAGCTTGCCATTATCAATGAAAATCTGGACGAGGATTACCTTACAAGGGCAAAAGCAGCTTCCTATGTGCTGGACAAACAAAAAGATTTGTCTGGCGATGTGTCAGAGATGCAATATCTTGCAAATCTTCTGAATGTGGATGAGCTTCATGTCATTGATGAGAATGGAATCATTGTAGCTGCTTCCGTCTCAAAATATGTGGGCATTGATATGAACGGACACCCACAGACGCGTGCCTTTCTGAGCATTTTGGAGAGTAATGATGAAAATGCATTTTTGATTCAAGATATGCAGCCTAACGCCGCCGAAAATAAAATGATGAAATATGTGGGAGTGGCAAGAAAGGGACAAAAAGGAGTTGTCCAGGTTGGTTTTGAACCTATCAGACAGTTGGAGGCACAATCACGGTACACCTATGAAGATCTCTTTTCGAAATTTCCTACCGACGTAGAGGAAGAAATTTTTGTTGTCGATTATTCTACCGGAGTGATGATCGGTCACTCAGATGGGATAGACCGAAAATTCGCCCCACATTCTTATGAAATAAACCAGCTTTTGGCTTGTACAAAAGGTTCCTTTCAAAGAGGGGAAAACGGAAATTTCATGTATATCGTAAGCAGGGCATACAACAATATGCTGATTTGCGCCACAATACCAGCAGAAATTTTGTTACAGAAACTTTTAAAATCTGTGTTTAGCACCCTGCTGTATTTACTGCTGATTGAAGCCGTGGTGATACTGCTTTTAAACTATCTTGTAAAACGCAATGTGGTAGATGGTATCCATCGTATCAATGAAAATTTATCGGCAATCACAAATGGAAACCTGGATACAACTGTATGTGTAGGCGGAAACCCAGAATTTGAAAAATTAAGCCAGGGCATCAACTTGATGGTAAAGAGTATCGTCAGCATTTCCGACCGGATATCGGCAATTATTGAGATCAGTGGAATGCCTTTGGCAGCCTATGAATATAAAAGGGACGCAAAGCATGTATTTGTCACTTCAGGACTTAAAACATTGCTGGACATTCCTGACAAAACAGCAGCTGAACTTTACAGAAATTCCCTGCTGTTTGAACAGTTTATGAAAAATATTACAGACCATCCATTGGAAGGGGAAACAGATATTGTGAACTACCCATTGTCTAAAGCCAATGGGCTTCCTGCTTCTATGACCTCGCAACCTACTATCTCCACAGGCGTTAATTCGGGCTGCACCATCCCTATTTGTATTTTATTATCCTATGCTATT